>RGPS01000061.1 GCA_010084195.1 Terriglobia bacterium | reverse complement strand
AGGCTGGTTTCGCCACCCTTGTGAAACAGGCGGACGCGGGTGCCATCCGTTTCATGCCGGTCGGCGGCAAGCCGGGAACCGTTAGAGAGGACCGCAAACTCTCCGGCATACAAGGGCATCGCCGCCGCGAAGGCGAACAGCACGCCGATAATATAGAGAGACCTTCTCATGTCTGGACAATCAGCCGCACAATCAGCCCAATATTCAGTGACGCATTTGGAGTGCAGTGTGTGCACCCGAAGTTTCCCCGCCGGTCAGGCTCACAACCTTTGCGAATGCGGCGGGCCCCTGCTGGTCCGTTACAACCTGGACCAGGTTCGCGAAGCGTGGTCCCGCGACATTCCCGCTTCAGCGCCCTCCAGCATGTGGCGTTACGCGCCCGTGCTGCCGGTTGCCTCCGCAGCCAATATTGTCTCACTCGGCGAAGGCATGACGCCGATTCTTTCCACCTCGCGAACCGGAAAGCGGATTGGTGCCAACCATTTGATGATCAAGGACGAGGGCCTGAATCCGACGGGATCGTTCAAGGCTCGTGGCCTTTCGTGCGCTGTCTCCATGTGCGTGGAGTTGGGGTTGCGTCGCCTGGCCATTCCTTCGGCCGGGAATGCGGCCAGCGCTTTGGCTGCGTATGCCGCAGCTGCTGGCCTCGAAGCGAATATCTTTATGCCGCAGGACGTTCCGCAGTCGAACTTCCTGGAGTGCAAGGCCTACGGCGCTAACGTGACGCTGGTGGATGGCCTGATCAGCGATTGCGGTCGGATTGTGGGTGAGCGCAAGCAGGCTGAGGGCTGGTTCGAGATTTCGACACTCAAGGAACCGTATCGCATCGAGGGTAAGAAGACGATGGGGTACGAAGTGGCCGAGCAACTGTGTTGGGAACTGCCGGATGTGATCTTCTATCCCACGGGCGGGGGCGTCGGCATGATCGGCATGTGGAAGGCGTTTGCCGAGATGGAGGCGCTGGGCTGGATTGGTCCGAAACGACCGAAGATGATCGCGGTTCAGGCGGAAGGTTGTCAGCCGGTGGTGCGGGCGTTGCAGGAAGGTGCGGAAGTGAGTCGGTTCTGGGAAGATGCGTCGACGGTGTCAGCCGGGTTGCGGGTCCCGAAGCCTTTGGGCGACCGTTTGACGCTGCGGGCGGTGCGCGAGAGCGGCGGGACGGCGATTGCGGTGTCGGATCGCGATACGATTGACGCCGGGATTCGGCTGGCGACGGAGGAAGGTCTGTTCGCGGCTCCCGAAGGCGCGGCCTGTGTGGCAGCTGCTGAAAGACTGATTTCGGAAGGCTTCCTGAAGGCAGATGACCGGATAGTGATTTACAACACCGGCTCCGGGCTGAAGTATTTGGAAGCGTATTCGACGAGGTTCCCGAGAGATGCCGAGGGTGAGACGGGGAAACTGGGCGGGCTGATTACCCCGCGATAGTCGAGGGCGAATACAACTTTCTGCTAAATCCGAGGCCTCCGGAATTTCTCCGGATCGTTACGCAGCTGCCCGGGCCATTCATGTTTGACCGGCGCCTGTTTCCGTAGTTTGCCCTTTTTCCTGAGGGGGGCGACCGAACTCTTCCCAGTGTGACCTGGTCGAAGCGCTCGCCGAAGTGCCGCCTTTTCAATGGAGTATCCGTTCCTGATCAAGAAAGTGGCCCCATGTTGTACACTGGAGTTTTCCAATCCCTCATCGTAAGAGACCAGAATGCCTAAACGTACTTTCCAACCGAACAACCGTCGTCGCGCGAAAACCCACGGTTTTCGGACCCGTATGAAGACTGCTGATGGACGTGCCGTGATTTCCCGCCGCCGCGCCATTGGCCGCAAGAAACTGACCGTTAGCTCGGAAATGTAGTTAGCCCCCATTGTTCGGGGACACCCCTATATCGCATCCTCCCAAACACGGATTTCCCAAAAGTGTCCGGCTGCTTCGATCCAGCGATTTCCGTAAAGTTTACGACAATGGGACACGTCATACGTGTCCTTTTTTCGCTGCTTTCTGCGTCCCGGGAGGCCCGGGCATTCACATTGGTTTCACCACGCCCCGCGCTCTCGGCAAGGCTGTGGTGCGAAATCGTATTCGTCGGCGTGTTCGGGAAGCCGTACGCCTGGAACTGGGCGAGTTGAGCGCCGCGTGGTCCATCGTATTCAATCCCCGCCGCAAGACCCTGGAGTGCACGCTGCCAGAACTTCAGGCGGAAGTGAAACGTCTTTTCATCAGGTGCAGCAAAAACTCGCCAAAGCCACCGGAAAATGCATTACCATCCTCCTGCGAGGCTACAAGCTCCTGATCTCCCCTCTCCTTCCATCCGCCTGCCGTTTCCATCCGACCTGTTCGGAGTACATGCGTCAGGCCGTCGAAATCCATGGGCCAGCGCAAGGTGTCTGGCTCGGCCTGAAGCGGCTCGGCCGCTGCCATCCATTTCATGAAGGCGGGGCAGACCCCGTCCCGCGCTGAGGGAATCGCAATTACCAATGAGTTCAATTACACCCAGTCCAAACACGCCCCCGAAGAAAAAAGAGCTTTCCAGCGAACTGCGCATGGTCCTGGCGTTCGCGCTGATGGGCCTCATTCTGTTCGGCACGCAGTGGCTATATAAGCGGCTCGGCTACGCGACAACGCCTCCGGTCGAAACGAAGTCAACCGAGACCAAGGCTCCTGGAGTCGCCAACAAAGCTGCCGACTCCAGGCCGGCAATAGACGCTTCGCTGGCCGCTGGCGGACCGGATGCGGCTTCGCAGCCGGTCGTTGCGACGAATGAGACTGAGTTCGCGCTCGACACCAGCGTTTTTCACATCGTTTTCACAAATCGTGGCGCGGCAGTGAAAAGCTGGACGCTCCGCAAGTTTCAGGACAGTCACGGCAACGCGCTGGAACTGGTAAATACCAAGGCTGCCGCCAAGACGGGCCTCCCGTTTACGGTACGCTTCCGGCAGAATGGGCCCACCACCGATCTGAATGCGGCCCTGTGGGTGGCACATCCGGCGGCAGATGGCTTGGGGATCACCTATGAATTCTCCGATGGCCAGACGATGGCTTCGAAGACCTTCGCGTTCACCAAGGACGGCTATCTGGTGCAGTTCGCCGATGAAGTGAAACTGGGTGGTGCCAGCCTTCCCCATTTGGTTCAATGGCGTGGTGGCTTTGGTGATATGGCGGTTGACTCACCCGAAGCGCACCAGGCGATGATCCGTTACGATCTCACCGATAACAAGTTGCTGTCGGAGCCAGCCAAAACCGCGAAGAACGGCCCTCTCCCTATAGATGGCAGCTTTTCATTTGCAGGGATTGAGGATCAGTACTTTACCGCCGTCTTCCTCTCACCGCTGACCAATCAGCTGAAAACCACACTATTCAGCGATAATGTCGGGACCTACGTCAAGACCGAAGAACTACCGTTTCCGGGTATCGCCGTTGGTGGCGAAGGCCGCAACCAGCTGGGCCTGTTCGTCGGGCCCAAGCAGCTGGACGAATTGCAGAAGGTGAATCCGAAGCTGGCCAACGTAATTGCCTGGGGCTGGTTCGGCTTGATTGCGAAGCCGCTGTTCCTGATTCTGCAGTGGATGAATGCCGGATACGTGCACAGCTACGGTTGGGCGATCATCCTGTTGACGGTTGGCATCAACATTGCCATGTTCCCCCTGAAGCTGGCAAATCTGAAGTCGATGCGGAAGATGCAGGCACTGCAGCCGGAACTGAACAAGATCAACGAAAAGTACAAGGGTCTTTCCATGACGGACCCCAAAGCGCAGAAGAAACAGGAAGAAACCATGGCGCTGTACAAGGTGCATGGCGTGAACCCGATGGGGGGCTGCCTGCCGATGTTGATCCAGCTTCCGTTCCTTTACGCCTTCTACCAGGTTCTGTCGGTTACCGTGGAACTGCGGCACGCAGAGTGGCTTTGGATCACGGATCTGTCACAGCCGGAGCACCTCGCCATTCGTGTACTGCCGATCATCATGGTGGCTTCCAGCTTCCTGATGCAGAAGATGACGCCGATGACCGGGGGCGATCCGAGTCAGCAGAAAATCATGCAGTTCATGCCGCTGATGTGGGGCTACTTCTTCTGGTCGGCTTCGAGCGGCCTGGTGTTATACTGGCTAACCAGCAACGTGGTTGGGATCGCACAGCAGTGGTTTTTCAATAAAACCGCACCGCTCAATACTGTTCTGATTCAGGCTTCAAATACAAACCGGGACGGCAGGAAAAAGGCTTGACGACTAAGTATTCGGTTCACGAAACCGGACCGCGCATCGAAGCGTTCCTCAACCAGATGATCGCCAATGCAGGCTTCGCTCTGACTTTTCAGATCGGGCCTGGTGACCAGAGCAGACCGGAGTTTGAAAACCCCGATCTGGTGGTACAGTTCCATGGCGGCGATGTCGATTTGCTGCTGGCCAATAAGGCCGAACTGCTGCTGGCGATGGAACTGGTGACGATGGAGTTGCTGCGGATGCACTCCGATGATCATTCGCGGATTTCTTTTGACGCCAATGACTACCGTGCGTTGCGGTTTGAAGAGTTGCGCAGTAGTGCCCTGGATGCCGCTGAACGCGTGAAGCATACCGGAACGTACTTCCGCTTCAATGCGATGAACAGCCGGGAGCGTCGCCTGATTCATATCGCGTTACGCAACGAGCCGGCGGTCCGCAGCGAGAGTTGTGGCACGGGGCCACAGCGCGGGGTTGTGATCTATCCAGCCGCCATGGTTTCGATTCCGGATCTGCCACCTTTACCGAGACCTCAGACGCACGGTTTTGCCGAGGGTCCGAGGTCGCTTCGTCCGGGTGGTGATCGTCCTGGCGGTGATCGAAGAGACGACCGTCGTGGGGGGCGCCCGGGCTTTGGTGCAGGTCGTCCCGGCGGTGGCGGTGGACGTCCTGGTGGCGGCGGGCGTGATCGTGGACCTCGCGGCCCTCGCTAGGCTGGTCTGCCTGAAGCGTTCGGTTTGAACCTGCAAGACACTATTGTTGCGATTTCGACTCCACCTGGCCGTGGGGGCATTGGCATTGTGCGCCTTTCGGGCGCGCTGGCCGCACAGGTGGCTCGCGCCATCTGCCGGTTGCCGGGTGAGTTGCGGCCGCGGACGGCAACGCTCGGGACCCTGCTGGACGAATGTGGCCAGGTGGTGGACGAGGTTGTTGTTACCTACTTTGCGAAACCCCGCTCTTATACCGCCGAAGACGTAGTTGAAATTGCCTGCCATGGCGCTCCGGTAATTCTTCGCCATTGTCTGGATCGCGCCGCGTCGGCGGGTGCCCGGTTGGCCGAACCTGGGGAGTTTACGCTGCGGGCCGTTGCGAACGGGCGCATCGATCTGCCGCAGGCTGAGGGTGTACGGGATCTTATTGGTGCCACGACTCTCTATCAGGCCCGGATCGCAGCCCAACAAACGCAGGGCGCGGTCTCGCGACGCCTGGCTCCTGTAAAGGCGCAGCTCATTGAGCTCATCGCGCTCATGGAAGCCGGGATCGACTTTGCGGAGGACGATATCAGTGTCGCGCCTGCTGCTGAGTTGCTGCGCCGGGTCAACCCGATCATTGATCAGACTTCGGCCCTGGCGCGTAGCTTTATTTACGGAAATCTGGTCCGCGAAGGCTTCTCCCTGGCCATCGTAGGCGTTCCCAATGCGGGGAAGAGCAGTCTGTTTAACGCCCTGCTGGAGCAGGACCGGGCAATCGTTACGGAGATCGCCGGCACGACCCGCGACCTGGTGTCAGAAACGGCGGAGATCTGCGGGATTCCGGTGCGCCTGGTGGACACCGCAGGCATCCGTGTGTCCAATGAACGCGTTGAGAAGCTCGGCATCGAGAAGAGCTATGAAGCGATGGCCGATGCCGACCTGACTCTGGTGGTGATCGACGGTACTCTTGTGCGAGACGGCGAACTGGTGGAAAAAGCTCGCTCGCAGGGGCGATACCTGGTGGCTGCGAATAAGGCCGACCTGCCCGGGTTCGAAACTCTTGAGGGGGAACTGGCCGTCTCGGCGGTAACCGGGCAGGGCCTTGCTGCACTCAGGGAGGCAATTGTGGATACCCTGGCACCTCGTGGCGAACTGGAGCTTACCGGTGGGTTTATTACGAGCCTGCGCCAGCAGCAGTTGCTGCGGGAAACCTCGGAATTACTCTGCAACGCCCGGGAGGCGATTCAGCTGGGGCTACCGCACGAAGTGATCATGATTCATCTGGATGGCGCGTTGCAGTCGCTGGGGGCGATTGCGGGGGCAACCAGCGCGGACGATATCCTGAACCGGATTTTCTCCACGTTCTGTATCGGGAAGTAGCCGGTGATCAGTACTTGAGTTCCGTCACGATCACCTCAATCGGGTGGTCAAGCGTATTGATTTCACTATGCTTTGCAGCTCCGCCGTACACGATGTCTCCCGCTTTGTGAGGCGTTTCTTCCACCTTGCCGTCGGCTGAGGTCACGCGTGTCTTTGCTTCGGTCACGTAGAGGATAATGCGGGTCAGCTGGTGCTCGTGGAGCGGAGCTCCCTCGTGGGCCCCGAAACGAACGCGAGTCACACGCACCTGATCGTTCTCGAACTCCAGCTTGTAATGCTTCGGGTCCACTTTGAGCGGATCGAGTTCAGCACCTGATTGTTGCCGAACTTCAGGACAGACTTCTTCCCGCCCTCATACTCAAAGTCTTGTGCCCCGGCGTTCCTGTAGATCATGACGCGGTTCGCCTTGTGCTCATGCATCTTCGTCTTCTCGTGGGGCTGCACGACGACATCGAGGACCCGGACATCATCATTGTCAATCGGAGTCTTGATGGTCTCGGCGGCGAACAGGAAAATGCAGGCGGTTCCGGCGATCAGGAGAGGCGTGAGGCGCATGAGGGATTTTCTCACGGATCAGCGGACGGTTACAAGTGGGATGGAGGGCTATCTGGCTATGAGCCGCGATAGCCGCCCCATCCGCCAGTTTCATATCGCACACCGCGGGTAGTTGGCTGATCGCGGCTGGCGCCTACTGCTGGAGCCTACTGAATGCCGGTAGCTTTTACCCAGAAGCTCTCTTTCCAGGCGGCCCCCGGCGCGAGCACCTGCTGGGCGGGGTACTTGCCGTCGTGCGCCACGTTGGGGCCGTTCGTAATGGCCGCCATGGGTTCAAAGCAAATGTACTGCTGGTTCGCGGGGGAGTAGACGACAGCGACGATCCATTTGGGGCCGTACACGACTTCGATCTTGCGGCCTTTGCCTTCGAACGTGAAGGTGGATTTGCCATTGGTATCGCGGATCAGGTCCGTGTAGCCGTTATCGATGGTGCGGGGGGCGCGGAGGGGCGTAGGGTCAGGCAGATCGTTGGGTTTCATTTCGCCGGTGGCGACGAGTTTGTCATCGGTGATGACGGCTGTCTTGGCCGGGATGTGTGCCGTTGCTTCGTCACGGGGCACGTCAGGCAGCACGTAGTAGGGGTGGTAACCGATGGCCAGCGGCATCGGTTGAGTGCTCTTGTTGAGGACGGTGGTGATGACTTCGAGCTGCCCACCGGAGAGCTTGTAAGTCATCTCGTATTCGTGGGCAAAGGGCCAGTTGGCCATCAGGTCGGGGTACTTCCAGAATTCGAAACGTGAAGTGACGTGTGCTGAGTTCGCGTCGGCGGCAACTTCGGTTACCTGCCAGGCGTCAGAGGAGGTCAACATTCCATGGATCGCGATGTTGGTGGGGGGCAGGCGGACGGAGCCGAGCGTTCCGTTGAAGTTGTACTTCTTGCCGTTGGCCCAGAAGCCGCCATCGGCCATCCGATTGGCCCACGGCGCGAGGAACGGAATACCGCTCAGGCCGGGGCGTTTCTTGAGCTCTCCAACATCGGGCGACGGCATGTACAGAATGTTCTTGCCGTGAACCTTCATTTCATAGGCACGATTGCCAATGGAGGGGGCAATGGCGATCTCGACTCCGGCTGCGGTGTCGGTAAGGCGGATGATGTCCACACCGTGATCGGTGGTTTTTTGGGCTGTGTAGTTTTGGGCAAGAGCCATGATGGGGAGGGCGAGGACGAGGAAGTGTTTCATATCTTTTTCAATCTGCGTGGATTCCAACAGTGTATTGCAGATGCCCGTACAATGAAAATCGGACACCTCATGAAACTCATCCAGATTTTCGCACTGGTTCTGGCCGGAGTTTCCGGAGGTCAGGCGGCGGACCCCAAAGCAGAGGCGCTCGATCTCTTCTACAACATGGATTTCGACGACGCTTTGGCCGCCTTCGAGAAGATTCTGGCGGCCACCCCCAATGACGCCGAGTTTCACAACCATGTGGCCCACACCCTGCTTTTCCGCGAGTTGCTCCGGAACGGTGCGCTGGAAAGCCAGATGGTGAGCGGCAACAACTCATTTATCCGCCGGATGAAAATGGAGCCGCCTGCTGAGGTGGAACGGCGGTTCTTTGCGGAGATCGAACTGTCGATGGCGATTACGCAGGCCGCGATCACGAAGAACCCCCGGGATACCCGGGCCATGCAGACGCAGGCCACGGCTTATGCCCTGCGGGCGAATTATGGGTTCCTGGTCCGAAAGAGCTGGCTGGCTTCTTTGGGGGATTCCAGCAAGGGTTACAAGCTGGCTTCGCAGGTGGTCCAGCTGGACCCGAAAAATACCGACGCGTTGTTGCTGGTAGGTGGCTACGACTACATTGTGGGCAGCCTGACATGGCAAATGCGCCTGCTTGGTGCTGCGGCCGGCTTCCACGGCGATAAAGCCCGGGGCCTGCGGACGCTGGAACTGGTGGGGCGGCAGGGAAACGAAAACAAGCGGGACGCTCAGATTACCCTCTGCGCTCTGTATCGGAGGGAAGGGCAGACGGCAAGGGCGATTCCGCTGCTGCTGGAGTTGATCGAGACGTTTCCCCGAAATTATCTGATGCGGTTCGAGCTCGCGCAGATGTATGCTGCCACCGGTGAGAGGCCGAAGGCGCTGGCGGTGCTGGAGGAAATCCGGCGACGTAAAGATCTGAATCTGCCCGGGTATACGCGGATTTCTGCGGAGAAGATCTACTACGAAACAGGTAATCTCCAGTTCTGGTTTGACGATCTGGACAATGCAGCCCGGAGTCTGCAGCGGGCCACTTCGTCGCCCGAGCAAATGAAGGAACTGGACCTGAACACGGGTGCCCTTGCATTCATGCGGCAGGGGCAGATTTACGATCTGCGGAAAGAACGCAGTGCGGCGCAAGGCAGTTACCGGAGGGCTATTCAGTTCGCGCCGGAGGCAGAGGCAGCGAAGGAGTCGCAGCGGTACCTGAATACGCCCTACAAGAGAGCCCAGGGGAACTGACTGGGTGGCGCACGCACACAACCTTGCCGGGGCCAGGCGCATCGCGATCATCGGGATGCTGGTGACGGCGGCGCTGGCGGTTATGAAGATTCTGGCGGGGTGGCAGGGCCACTCAGCGGCTGTACTCGCGGACGGCATGGAGTCCGCTGCCGACGTGTTCTCCACGGGGCTGGTATTTACCGGCCTGGTGCTGGCAGCGCGGCCGGCTGACAGCAATCACCCGTATGGCCACGGCCGGGTTGAGATTCTCACTGGCCTGGTGCTGGGCCTGACGCTGTTCGGGGCCGGAACTCTGATCGCCTGGACATCGTTGTCGCGGTTTGGCAACGTCGAGCATGCTCCGGAGCCGTGGACCATCTATCCGCTGCTGATTTCGATTGTGGCCAAGTTTGTGCTGATGGTGGTGAAATACCGGCACAGCAAAGGCAGCGGGAGCTTCTCCATGAAAGCCGACGCGGCGCACGATGGCATCGATATGGTTTCGGGCGTGGTGGCACTGGTGGCGCTATCGTTTGCCTTGTTGCGCCCGGAGTCGTTTGGCGCGGCGGATCACTACGGGGCTTTCGCGGTCGGACTGATTGTTATGTTTACCGCAGTGCGGGTGGTGCGGGAAGCCTCCATGCACCTGATGGACACCATGCCGGATGATCTGGCCATGCTGGATGTTCGGACTGCGGCGATGGCAGTGGACGGTGTCAGAGGGGTGGAGAAGTGCTTCGCCCGGAAGACCGGGTTGCAGTATCACGTGGACCTGCACCTGGAGGTGGATCCCGAGATTACGGTTCGGGAATCGCACGAAATCGCCCAGAGGGTACGTTTTGTGATCCGTGGAAAGCTGGAATGGGTGGCTGACGTACTGGTGCACGTAGAGCCATGGCCAGGGAATAACGGCCTGGGGTAGTTAGTCGGAGCCGGTGTACTTCGTGCTGCCCGGACCGATGTGAATGTGGGCTCCGGTTGCTTTGCCGGGCATGGCCATGCGGAAGGCGAAGTAAGGAATGCTGCGGGTCTCCAGGAACTTCATGAGCCAGGCACCTTCCGGCTGGTCCGGGTTGACCGCGACGTCCACTCGGCCGCGATGGTCAAAACCCATCGATTTGTGGACTGCGGTGGCCCCATCGGCGCTGATGGGCATGGGCTTGGCGAAACGGGCAATATAGGCAGCGGAAATACTTTGGAGCTCCGATGTACTGAACATTCCCTTGCCATCAAAACGGGTGTAAAGCTTGCCGTTCCATTCCGGGTGCGTTTCCACCTGAACCTCAATGGACGCGATGCTTCTTTCAAGGCGCAGCGACTCTGCCATTTGCTGAACCAGGGAGGCTCGGGTCAGGGCCAACTGCATTTCGGTTTGGGCACGTTCGAAATCGGCTCCGCTGGCCTCAGCTTCGGCGCGCGAGATCACGCCGGATTCGACGAGCTGGCGCATCCGGACCATCGACTTGTTGCGGCGAAGGACCATGTGCTGGGCAATAGTTACCAGTTGCTCTGCCTGTTCGGGGAGCAGGTCCTTACCATAAAGATGGGAGCGGAGGATTGCGAGGTCCTCGGCATCCTCGAGTTCTTCGCGCGCCCTTTCGAGGCGCATGTAGGGAAGGCCTCCGTGGGCGACGAGCTTCCGGACTTTGTCCAGATCGTCCCTGGCGCGAAGAACACCAGGGTCGTTGGGGTCAGCACGGAGTTCGGAGGCAGGGACCAGCGGCCCGGTCACGACGGGTTCGTCGGATGGGGGGGCGCCTGGGGAGGCAAAGGCAAGGATAGAAGAAATCGCCCCGATTACGGCAAGTCGTTGGAACACTCTACTTCTATAGTACGATGGTACCTGGAGGCAAGTTCTGAGCCAGAAGCAAGATTTAATTACAGACCCTGCCCACGAAGCCCCGTTGGACGCAGTTTTACCCCCCGAAGCAACACAGCTGGAAGAAGCAACAGCCGATCAGGATGACGAAGAGGATGACTCTGATGACATCCCGGGTTGGCTGGCTGTAGTTCGTGCGGCCGAAGACAAGAAAGCAACCGACATACTCGTGTTGGACCTGCGAGAGGTGACCACATTCACCGACTTCTTCGTGATTTGCACGGGCGGCAATGCGAAGCAGTTGCAGGCGATCACGGATGAAGTGGCCTCTCAGATGAAGCGTCGCGGTGAGCCGGTGATCTCGATTGAAGGCTATGACGGCGAGTGGATCCTGAGCGACTATTCGGATATTGTGCTGCACGTCTTCACCGAAAAGTCCCGTGAGTTTTACTCGCTGGCGCGGTTGTGGAAGGAAGCAACGCAACTGGAGATCCCCCCCGCGGAAGTCGCTTCGTAGTTCGGGGCAGCTTGAAGATTTTCGTTTATTTTGTCGGCAAACCGAAAGATGTCCACGCGAATGCGATGGCCGCCGAGTACGTCAAGCGAACTTCGCACTACGCACCCTGCACCATGGCGGAGATCCGCCTGGACGGGTCCGGTCGACATCGGGAAGACCTGTGGGCGAAACATCCCACGGCGAAGAAAATCCTGATGGACCCGGCGGGTGTGGCGATGGAATCTGCTCCTTTCTCTCAGATTTTCAGTAAGGCCGAAATGCTGGGCTATGATCTGGTCTTCGCGATCGGCGGGCACGACGGGCACCCGGAAGAGTGGAGAAAGAAGGCAGATCTGCTGATTTCTCTCTCTGCGATGACGATGCCACACGAGCTCGCGAGGGCCGTTCTGGCCGAGCAGATCTATCGTGCGTTTACAATTTTGAGAGGGCACCCGTATCCTCGTTAAGCTTGTTGTAAGCAAAGCTTGTTGTAAGCAAAGCTTGTTTTGAGCAAAGCTTGTTGTAAGTGAAATTTGTTACCGAAACTCCCTGAGACTGAATGTCCTGGTTCAAACGCGATTCCGATTCCGGTAAGCCGGCTGATGACAGCGAGAAAACTGTACGCACCGAAGGCCTGTGGCTGAAGTGCGACGGTTGTCGGCAGATCATCTGGAAAAAAGACCTGGAGCAGACCAACAGCGTCTGCAGCAAGTGTGGGCATCATTTCCGCATTGATGCACGTGCACGGCTGGCCATGCTGTTTGATGGTGGAGTGTACGAAGAGCACGACAGAGAGCTGGCGTCGTCGGATCCGCTGAAGTTTGTGGACCAGAAGGCGTATTGTGATCGTCTAAAGGCTACGCAGAAAGCCACCAATCTTCGCGATGCCCTGATCTCGGGTTCGGGAACCCTGGCCGGCCGCAAGGTTCGGATCTGTGCCATGGAGCCGAAGTTCATTGGCGGCAGCATGGGCTCGGTGGTGGGTGAGAAGATCACGAGGGCAATTGAAGCGGGCATTGCGAATCGCGAACCCGTGATCGTTATCTCCGCGTCCGGTGGTGCACGCATGCAGGAAGGTGCGATCAGCCTGATGCAGATGGCCAAGATTTCGGCCGCCCTGATGCGTCTGGATGAGGCAAAGTTACCCTACATCAGTGTTCTGACAGACCCCACTACCGGTGGCGTTACTGCCAGTTTCGCGATGCTGGGTGATGTGAATATTGCCGAACCTGGTGCGCTGATCGGCTTTGCCGGCCCGCGCGTGATTGAGCAGACGATCCGCCAGAAGCTGCCGGACGGCTTCCAGCGCAGTGAGTTCCTGCTGAAGCACGGGATGCTGGACGCGGTGGTACCGCGCTCGGAGATGAAGGCGTGGATCGCCACGGCGCTGGAATTCTTCGCCGGACCTGCCCAGCGCGCTGCATGACGTTCGCGGACACTGTCCGGTATCTTTTTTCGCTCGGCCCCGAGCTCAAGACCGTCAAATGGGATCTGGAGCGAATGCACCTGCTCCTGGCCGAATTGGGTGACCCGCAGCATGGCCTCCGGTATATCCACGTGGCCGGGACCAATGGCAAGGGTTCCGTTTGCGCCATGCTGGATTCGAGTCTGCGGGCCGCAGGGTATCGAACGGGACTGTATACGTCGCCGCATCTGGTGGACGCCCGGGAGCGCATTCGCATAGACGGCCAATGGCTGGCCGAGCACGCGTGGGTAGAGGCGTTTGAGAAGGTGTACGCTGCGTCCGAACGTTTGCTTGCGTGTGGCACGGTAGACTCCCATCCCAGCTTTTTTGAGACTCTGACGGCGATGGCGTTCGTGGCATTTCAGGATGCCGGGACGGACGTGGTTGTGCTGGAGACAGGCCTGGGCGGGCGGCTCGATGCTACAAACGTCGTGATTCCGGAGGTGGCGGTGATCACGCCCATTGACTTCGACCATGAGGCGTTTTTGGGGTCGAGTCTGACTTCGATTGCCGGGGAAAAGGCCGGAATTCTGAAGGCGGGGGCGAAGGCTGTCTTTGCTGCCCAGCGGGCTGAAGCGCTGGCGGTTCTGGAAGCGAAGGCAGCGGAACTGGGCGTTGCACCAGAGCACAGCAGCGATTGGGTCATTTCGGACCTGAAGGCGTCGCGATGGTGCAGTCAGTTTGTGGCTTCGGGGCCGGTTTCTATTGTGGTCAGTTGCGGCCTGGCGGGAGCCCATCAGGTGGAGAACGCGCGGACAGCGGTGGCCGCGCTTTGGGCTTTTGGGGTGGAATCGCACTTCATCACAGCGGGGATTGCCGCAGCGGAGTGGCCGGGGCGGCTGGAACGTGTGGCGGAAAATCCGGATATTATTCTGGACGGCGCGCACAATCCAGCGGGAGCTCGCGCCCTGGCTTCGTTTATTCAGCAGCAGTTTTCAGGTGAGCCAATCCGGATTGTGTTTGGGGCTATGCGGGATAAGGCTCACGACGAGGTTGTGGGGACGTTGTTTCCGCTGGCCGCAGAAGTGGTGTTAACGGCACCGAACCAGCCCCGGGCGCTGGGGCCGGAGTCGCTTGCGGAACTGACGGACCACCAGAATGTTCGGGTGCTTGCGTCCGTGGCAGAGGCGCTGGACTATGTGAAGTCGAAACCGATGACCACCTTCGTGACGGGTTCGTTATTTCTGGTGGGCGAAGCGCGGGCTCTGCTGGTTTGAGGAACAAGCCCACAACGGCCTGCCGGGCTTCTCAGGTTTTCTCTGCGTCCTGTGCGCCTTTGCGCGAAAATTACCCCAATCAACCCGGGCCATACGTCTTTCACGCAAAGGCGCAAAGGCGCAAAGAACCGAATCCGCCCCTCAAGTGTCAAAGCTTCACAGGCTGAGTTGGATCGATTCTGGTAAACCGCAAAGCGCCTATCAGGATCATGGCGGCGGCGAGCCACACGGGAATAGAGTAGCCAGGTTTTCTTTGCGTCCTTTGCGCCTTTGCGCGAAACTAAAAAACACTCCCCACGACCGAAAACGCCGTAGAGCCAGGCACGTCTAACCGCCAACCAGATCCCTCCCCTTGACCCCAATCAACCCAGGGCATACGTCTTTCACGCAAAGACGCAAAGACGCAAAGACGCAAAGAACCGAATCCGCCCCTCAAATGTCAAAGCTCCACAGGCTGAGTTGGATCGATTTTGGTAAACAGCAACGCGGCTGTCAGGACCATGGCGGCGACGAGCCAAACGGGAATCGAGTAGCTCCCGGTCGCGGTCACGATGTAGCCGAACGCGACAGAACAAACGAAGCCACCCAGTTGTCCGGCGGTATTCATCGCCCCCGTGACGAGGCCTGCGTTCTTGTGGCCGATATCGAGGCAGACGGCCCAGGCCATGGGAAGCATCAGATCCGCCACTCCGAACCCCAGTGATGAAAGGACAACGATGGCGAGCTTGTCGTGTGTCTGGGTCATGCCGACGAGCAGGGCGGCGGAGGCCGCCAGGCTGATGGCTGCCGGGTACACGCGGCCCTGGCGTTTTCCGAAACGGACTACCAGGCGATCAGAGAGCGCTCCCCCAATGAGGTTGCCCACGGTGCCCATCAGATAGGGCAGGGCGGCCACAAAACCCATTTCTGTTTCGCTGAAGTGGGCGGACTTGACGAGATACGTGGGGAACCAGGCGAAGAAAAACCAGGAGCCCCAGGCGTAACACCAGTACATGGCCATGATGAGGCGCATTTGCGGGTTGCCAAAGAGTTTGCCCCATGGAATCGTGTGCGGACGGACCGGGATCGGGGGAGGAAGCTCGGCGAGTTCTGCTGTAGTGATGCCCGGTTGATCGCGAGGGTCATCGTGGAACCAAAGCCGCCAGATCAGGGCCCAGACCGCGCCCACGGCGGCGAGGATGAAGAATGCTGCCCGCCAGCCCACAGCTCGTTGCAGGGGAACGACGAGGAGCGGGGAGAGCGCACCACCAAAGCGGCTGGCAGCCCAGATAAAGCCCTGGGTCCGGGCATGTTCGCGGAAGGGGAACCAGCGGGCGACGACCCCGGAAGCGTTGGGGTAAGCACCGGCTTCCCCGGCTCCAAAAAGGAAGCGGATACCGAGCAGGGGCCAGAAGCCGGTGGCGGCACCGGTGAGTGCGGTGAAGCCGGACCACCACAGGACGATGCGGGTGAGCACGCTGCGCTGGCCGAGGCGGTCGCCCATCGCCCCGGTAGGGATTTCGAACAGGCCATAGGCGAGGACAAAGGCACCGAGGATCCAGCCGAACTTATCGGCGGGGATATTGAGCTCGTCCTGGATACGGGGGGCGGCCACAGAGATGCTGATGCGATCCAGGAATGTGATGATCGCCAGTGACAACAGCAGCGTGAGGGTTACGTAACGCTTCTTCACTACCGGCCAGCCGCTACTTTGAGCACGATCTTCTCCAGCAGCGCGGTCCCGGATTTCAGGTTCTCCACGGACATGCGTTCATCGTTGGCGTGGAGGCGGAGGTCGCCGTCTTTTCGAAAAATGGGCACGCCGTAGACTGCCATTCCTTTTGCCCGGAGGTACGCGCCATCGGTAGTGCCCCGCATCAGGAAGGGGACGACCAGGGCGTTGGGGGCGGTTTCCTTAAAGACGGATTCCATGGCCTTATAGAGGGGGCTGGTGAGGGAGCTTGGTTCGGTGGCGGGCTGCATGGGCTCTTCGGCAGGCAACACGTCGACGGTGGGGTCGTTGACGATTTTGCGGAGGCGCGCGTAGACTTCTTCGGTGGACTCGGTAGGGAGGCGGCGGCCATCGAGCTGGGCCTCGGCTGCATTGGGAATCACGTTGATCTTGAAGCCGGAGTTGAGCATGGTGGGCGAAACGGTGAAGCGCAGCATGGCCGCGATCTCGGGGTCCCGCTTACGGATTTCGTCGGCCGTGGCGGAGGAGGTGGCGGCGTCTTCGAGTTTGGGGAGGAGGGGCCTGAGCCAGGCGTAGTCGGGGAGGGTGGAGATGGCCTGCACATAGGCGCGGGTGGTGGCGTTGAGGGCGACGGGTTGGTCGGCCTCGGTGGCTTTCACGATGGCGCGGGCGAGGTGGAGCACGGGGTTGTCGTCACGGGGCAGGGAACCATGGCCGGCGACGCCGTGCGCGACCAGTTTGAAGCGGGTGGGGACCTTTTCTGCGGTCTGGATCTGGAAGACCGGCACGCCGGACGCGGTGGGCAGGATGTAGGCGTATTCGTTCAGGGCAAATTCAGCGTCGAGCTTCGCCCAGGCGTGTTCGACGACCCATTTGGCACCGCCGGAGTGAGCTTCTTCGTCGGCTTCAGACAGGAGGATGATGTCGCGATCAAGGGGGACTTTACGGCGGGCGAGGTCGACCAGAACGGCCAGTTCCGCGGCGAGGAGGTGTTTATCGTCTTCGGCTCCGCGACCGTAGATGTAGCCGTCCTTTTCGAAGGCGGTGAAGGGTTCAACGGTCCACTGGGCGCGGTCCACGGGGACGACATCGGAGTGCGCGATGAGGAGGAGCGGGCGCTGCTTGCCTGATCCTTTCAGGCGTGCGATGAAATTGAGGCGGTCGGGGTTGTCGCCGAGGAGTTCAGCGGGGATACCTTCCCGGTCGGCGACTTTTTTGAGGTAGTTGGCGACACGGGATTCATTGCCGGGCGGGTTGGAGGTGTCGAGCCGGAGGAGGTCTTTGAAGTAGGTGGTGGCGAGATCGCCGAGACTTTGGGCGGGCAGGGTGGCGGCCAGGGCAAGGAAGACGGCGAGGAGACGCATCCGTTTCATGGTGTCACAACGGCTGGAGTTCGGAGAGCTTTGTTTCTTCCGGTATGTCGGTGGGGCTTGCGAAGCAGAGTTCGTAGCCATCAGGGTCTGTAAGACCGGTCACCCAAAGGCCGTTGCTGACGAAGGGTTCGTCAGGGGTAAGCCCCAGAGCCCGGGTCTCACGGTAGATGGCAAGGGCATCTTGGCACTGAAAGCAGATGGACATGCCGAGGCCGGGCGTGCCTTCGGGGCGCTTGCCTTCGAGGTACTCCTGGAGCATGACGGAGGCCTCCCCGAGGTCGAGCCAACACCAGCGAATGTGCCCTTGCGGATTCCAGGAGTTTTTCAGCGTGAAGCCGAGGCCGTTGCAGTAGAAAGCCAGAGATCGTTCCATGTTCGCCACCCCGAAGAAGGGGACGGCCTGTCGGACATTGGGTGTCGTTATCATGTCGGGGCTGTGGACTTGATATGCTTAATGTGTTCTAAACTTACTTATCATACTCGCGTAATGGACCACTTCTCGGAGCTCAACCTCTGCACCGCGCTGCGGACCAATCTTTCGAAGAATAACTTCGTCATCCCTACCCCTGTTCAGGCGCAGGCCATCCCGCCCCTGATGGAAGGCCGCGATGTGGTGGCTACGGCCCAGACGGGCACGGGCAAGACTCTCGCCTTCGCGATTCCGATCATCGAAGCTCTGATGGCAATGCCACGCAGCAAAAGCGTGAAGGCTCTGATTCTGAGCCCGACGCGCGAGCTGGCGATTCAGATTGAAGAAGCGATTGCGGAACTCCTGCCGGGAACCAGGATCAAAACCGCCGTGGTGGTGGGCGGGATGAGCGAGGCGAAGCAGCTCAAGGATATTGAGCAGGGCGCTGAGATCATTATTGCCACGCCGGGCAGGTTATGCGATTACATTGATCGCAGGCTGGTGAAGCTCGGGGAAACCGCGATGATCGTGCTCGACGAGGCCGACAGGATGCTGGACATGGGTTTTCTGCCCGCGTTGCAGATGATCCTGAATAAGCTGCCGGCTAAGCGGCAGACGATGTTGTTTTCGGCGACGATTGAGACGTCGGTAGCCCACTTGGTTCACCAGTATGTGAACGATCATGTTCGGGTAGAAATCGGGGCCTCGACGCGGCCGGCCGAACAGGTTGACCTGTACTGTTTCGAGATTGAAGAGCGTTCGAAGTTCGACCTGCTGGTGCATTTGCTGAAAAAAGAGCAGGGTTCGGTTTTGATTTTCACGCGGACACGGATGGGTGCGGATCGCCTGGCGAAGTTTCTGGCGTGGGGCAATATCGAGTGCACGGTGATTCACGGGGACCGGACGCAGTCGGAGCGGAATCAGGCACTACAGGGCTTCAAGGATGGTAAGTTCCGGGTTCTGGTGGCCACCGATGTGGCGGCGCGCGGGATTCATGTGGATGCGATTGCACACGTGGTGAATTACGATTTGCCTCAGGTTCCTGAGGATTTTGTTCACCGCGTGGGACGGACCGGGCGGGCCGGGGCGCGAGGTTCGTCGTGGACATTTGCGACGCCGATCGAACGGTCAGATATTCGCGGGATTGAGAAGATGCTCAACGTGAAGATTGAGTATCAGGATGTGCCGGCACTACCTCCCCCGATCGGCCTGATTCGTGAGGATGGCGTGATTGAGGCCAGCACCCCGGTGGCTGCTCCGAAGACCATTGAAAAGGCCGTCGTTCGCAAGGTTCGTAGCTTTTCTCCGGGTCGGCGGCGCCGTTAGTAGTTCCGCTATACTCAAAGCGGAATGACCATTAGTGACATCGTTGCTCTGGGAGCCGTTGTGCTCAGCATCGGGACTAACGTAGCCTTGTACGTTCACTTAAGTTCAGCGTTGAACTCGCGTTTCGACTCTGTTGACCGCCGTTTCGACTCCGTTGATCGCCATTTTGAATCGATTGAGCGCCGCCTCGAACTGATTCAGGGTGACACGCACCACATGGATGTTCGCCTGACCAGGCTGGAAAATTAAGGGTCCTGCACCCGGCCTTTCCAGACTCCTCCCTTACCTCTCCAGTAGTTCAGCGCTGATTCCACCGTTGCCAGCACGTAAAATGCGGCTATAAACGGGACGACCAGGCATGTCCATTTCGGGGCCTTGAAGGTTTTCGCTGCGGGCAGAAACATGATGGCGCTCAGCAGCCACGCGGCCAGAGAAGGGATGCCGACCAGCGGGTCCGGCGTTGCGAGAAACCACAGGGGCACCAGATAGGTGAGGAACATGCCTGCGAGCGTTCCCAGCAGAAGCAGGGCGGAGTGGTCGAGCTGGGCGAAGGCGGAACGCGCGATCATGCTGCGGATAACCGCGGAGTTGTCGTAGCCCCTGGTTGAGTGGATGCCGCCATCGGAGAGGCCGAGCCAGATCCGCCCCCCCACTTCTTTCACTCTGCGGGCGAGGGCACAGTCGTCAATCAGGGCATCGCGGTAGCTTTCAATCCCGCCCAGTTTTTCGAAGGTGGAACGGCGTAGGAGTATACAACCTCCGGCTGCTGCCGCGACTCCAGACAGGTTGCGTACCCAGGCCGGGGGATAGAGCTTGAAGAAAAAATAGACGAAGGCCGGGATCAGGAGTTGCTCAGCGGTTGACTGGCAGCGGAGGTGGGCCATGACGGTGACGAGGTCGAAGCCCTGGCGTGCCTGAGTGAGCAGGCGGGCGAGCAGGTCGTGGTCGCTCCAGGCGATATCCGCGTCGGTGAACAGAATGTATTCGGCGTCGCTGGGGATGGCGGTGAGGCCTTGCTGCAGAGCCAGGAGTTTACCTTTCCAGGCTGCGGGACCCGGCTCGACTCGGATAACTGTGTCGGCTCCGGCTTGCTTTGCGATGCCTGCTGTGTCGTCGTCGCTTTCATCGTCGGCCACGGTGATATGGAGTCGGAAGTGCCCTTCCTGGCGACGGAGGGAGGAGACCGCGAGGGCGATGACTTCGGCTTCATCGCGGGCCGGGATTACGGCGGCGATGGTGATTTTGGCAGCAGGTTCGGGGTTGGGGCGGGGCAGGCGTTCGTTCAGCTTCCAGAACATTCCCCGGAAGAAAAACAGGTAAATCCAGATGGTGAGCGAGAGCCAGGCGATGCTGCGCCACAGATACAGTTCCAAGGGTCAGGAATAACATGCCGCGCATGGTGGCTTCATTTGCTAACGTGAACTTAATGTCGCTCGAAGGTCTGGAAGATCCACTACGTTTTAGCCGGAAGGCGCCGCCCTGTGCCGTTGTGATTTATGGCGCGAACGGGGACTTGACAAAAAGAAAGCTGATGCCGGCGCTGTACCGGCTGGCTTTTGAGGGGCGGCTGGCTCCGGGCTTTGCGGTGGTGGGCGTATCGCGTACCGCGATGTCGAATGATGAATTCCGCGAGCGGATGCGAGAATCGGTGAAGAAATATCTGGAAGATTCACCGTTTGATGAGCAGTTGTGGGTATCCTTTGCCCAGGGCTTGACCTACCTGGCTGGTGATGTGGGCCAGCCGGACTCGTATGGCGAACTGGCTTCGCATCTGAAGGCTGTAGCCGCTGAGCGGCAGACCGAAGGTAACGTACTGTTCTACCTGTCCACGCAGCCGAGCCAGTATGCGCAGATTGCCGAGGGTCTGGGTTCAGTGGGGCTGCAACACCCGCCTGAAGGGCATTCGGAGACGTGGCGGCGGATTGTGATCGAGAAGCCCTTCGGCCATGACCTGGTGAGCGCGGGAGTTTTGAACAGCCGCCTCCAGGCTGTCTTCAACGAGCGGGATATCTATCGGATTGACCACTATCTGGGCAAAGAGACGGTCCAGAATATTATGGCGTTCCGCTTCGGCAACGGCATCTTTGAGCCCCTGTGGAACCGGACCTATGTGGACCATGTGCAGATCACTGCCGCTGAGTCAATTGGCGTGGAAGGGCGCGGCGCGTATTACCAGGAAGCCGGAGCTCTGCGTGACATGATTCAGAACCACCTGCTGCAGGTCCTGGCTACGGTGGCGATGGAGCCCGCATCCTCGTTTACGTCGGATGCGGTGCGGGACGAGCGGGCGAAATTGCTGCGGGCCATTCGCATCATGCGGCCCGATCAGGTAGCTGACAACGCTGTCGCCGGACAATATGGGCCGGGGCGGTCGGGGAGTGAGCATGTTCCAGGGTTCCGGCAGGAGAAGGGCGTCGAGCCTCACGCCACGACAGATACCTATGCGGCGGTGACCTTCCTGCTGGACAACTGGCGTTGGTCGGGGGTGCCGTTTTACATCCGAACCGGCAAGGCGCTGCCGAAGCGGGTGACGGAGATTGCGATCCAGTTCCGGACGGCTCCGCTGGCGATGTTCCGCAAGGCGACGGCCGGGGCGGAAGCAATTCCCAACGTGCTGATTCTGCGAATTCAGCCGGAGGAAGGTATTTCGCTCCGGTTCGCTTCGAAGCGACCCGGTTCCGGGATGCAGATCCGGCCGGTTTCGATGGATTTCAATTACGGTTCCAGCTTCGGCGAACGGTCGCCGTCGGCCTACGAGACGTTGCTGCTGGATGCGATTACGGGTGACGCTACGCTGTATACCCGACAGGATATGGTGGACGCCAGCTGGACTGCGGTCCAGCCGATCATGGACTACTGGGCAACGCAGAAATACGATTTCCCGAACTACGCGGCGGGGACCTGGGGGCCGGCGGCGTCCGATGAGATGCTGCGGCGCTGGGGCCATGAGTGGAGGCGTCCCTAGATGGCCTGCGAGATTATCAAGCCCGACCGAATTTTGAAGGAGCTGGGCGAACTCTGGATCGACACGGCGAAGTCCGATCCGGGCAAGCCTGGCACTGAATCGGGTGACGACGGCTTGTTGCGTGCCTGTTCGATGACGCTGATCAGCTTTGTGGATGACGAAGAAGACTCGATGGCGCTGGGCGAGACGCTGGCCTTGTTGATGCGGGAGCATCCGAGCCGGTCCATTGTGGTGCGTTTGCGCGAGGGCGAGGATTTTTTGGAGTCGCGGGTTCTGGCACAGTGCTGGAAGCCGTTCGGGCACCGGAAGCAGATCTGTTGTGAACAAGTGGAACTGACGGCGACTATGAACCACCTGCAGGATGTGGCGTCGGTGGTGGGGCCTCTGGCGGTGCCTGATTTACCCAGGTTGATTTTGTTGCGGTCCGCGAGGATCGTACGAGCCGGGGCTCTGCGGAAGATCCTGCCGCTTGCAGACAAAATCATTGTGGATTCGTCTCGCCCTGGGGCTCCTGGCTTTGGGGAACTGGGGGCGATGCTGGATTCGGGGCATATTGCCGGGGATCTGGCGTGGACACGGATTACCGAGTTGCGGGCCCTGATTGCGCACTTGCTGGGCGAGACTGTTCCGAAGGTGATCACGATTGAGTACTCGGGCAGGGAAGCGGGGCCGGAGACTCGGTATCTGGAGGCCTGGCTTGACGGCGGCCTGCCGGACACACATGTTCGGATCAAAAGCGGCGGCGGCGAAGGGTTGGGGACACCACTAGTGATTCGGATCGATGACACGATCGTAATTCGCCCCGGGGTTGGTTGTGCCGAGATTGAGATGGGGGCCTTGAAGCAGAGGGCTAGTCTGGCTGTTGGCAGGGACGACGAATTGCTGAGTGCGGAACTCAAAATTGTGGTGCATGACCCGGTTTTTGAGCGTGCACTGAATCGGATTACGGCATGAGCTCTGAGTTGCGGGTATTCGCCGATGCCACCGCAGCGGCGCAGGCTTGCGGCGCGGAGATTCTTCGGGCTCTGGCTACTGCACGAGCGGCTCGGGGCACGGCAACGCTCGCAGTGTCTGGCGGTGGTACGCCTCGGATCATGTTCGAGTGGATGGCGAAGCAGGACTTTGACTGGACCGGTGTGGCCTTGTTCTGGGTAGATGAGCGGTGCGTGCCGGCTGACGATGCGCAAAGTAACTACCGGATGACGCGTCTGGCCCTGCTGGACGCTCTGGCGCTTCCTTCTGCCCAGGTACATCGTGTCCATACGGAACTGGCTCCGGAGGCCGCTGCAGCGGCCTATGCAGCGGAGATTCAGGGTGTACTGGGCGAGGTTCCGGTTTTTGACGTGATCCAGCGGGGGATGGGGCCGGATTCACACACCGCCAGTTTGTTTCCCGGGGAACCCGTGATCGAGGACCGAGCCGGGATTACGGCGTCGGTTTGGGTGGAGAAGTTTGGGCAGCATCGGGTGACCTTACTGCCTGGCGTATTGGAGCGGACGCGTTTGACTGTGCATCTGGTCACCGGCGCGGATAAGTGTGATGCCCTGCAGGGAGTTTTGCATGGCCCGGTAGACTATATGGCACGTCCGGCCATGATCTCGTCACCGAACATGATTTGGTTCCTGGACGAGGCGTCCGCAAGTACCACCACCTAAAATAGGTAATACCTCCAACTAATCCATGGGGCAATAGCGCACCGGCGGGCTGTCGGGTTATGCTGGCCTTTCTACCCCTGACTTGCAGAGGCGAAGTTTGCAGGAGCTTTGGACTCCATAAATGCAAAACCCCGTCTCGCGGACAGGGTCTGCAAACTACCGGGGTAGAAAGGGGACTACTATATGGTCTTCTCGATGTTGATCGTTTGCCTGGTTGTACTCAGGTTACGGCGGCTCAGGATCAAAATTGACTTCAAATTCTGATTCCTGATCCATGGAGGCTGGCGATTAGCCGTCGCCAGCCTCCACAACATCAAAATATCACAGTTTCCGGTTCAGGGAAAGAGGTACCTGAACGACCGAATTACAGAACCTCTTCAGACCAGTTTTCGAGGATGGATTTCACCTTACCGGTGAACTGATCGCCGAGGGCGCCGTCGATGAGGCGGTGGTCGAAGGTGAGGGCGAGGTAGCACTGGGAGCGGATGGCGATGCCGTCGTCAACGACTGCGGCGACCTTCTCGACGGTCCCTACACCGAGGATGGCAACCTGCGGCTGGTTGATGACCGGCGTAGCGAAGACGCTGCCGAAGCTGCCGAAGTTGGTGATCGAGAACGTGCCGCCCTGGATTTCGTCGGGCTTCAACTGTTTGGAACGAGCGCGGGCGGCGAGGTCCACGATGGAGCGCTGCATGCCAACCACATTCTTTTCGTCGGCGTTGCGGATGACCGGAACGATCAGGCCGCCATCGAGAGCCACGGCGATGCCAATATTCACTTCGTTGTGGAAGATGATGTTGTTGCCGTCGATCGAAGCATTGAGCATCGGGAAATGACGGAGCGCTTCAGCGGCGGCGCGGGCGACGAATGGCAGGAAAGTGAGCGACATGCCGTGGCGCGCTGCGAATTCGTCTTTGTTTTTGGCGCGGGCTTTGGCGACCTTCGTCATATCGACGCGGTGCACCGTGGTGACGTGGGCGGAAACGCGCTTGCTCATCACCATGTGCTCGGCGATCTTGATGCGCATGTTGCTCATGGGTTCCACGCGGGTCTTCGCGGTGGGAGCAGGTGAGGAGACCGGGGGAGCCGAGACCGGGGCAGCGGGGCGCGCCGCCGCGGCCACCGGGGCAGCAGCGGCAGGCGCGGCACCCTTCAGGTAACCTTCGACGTCGTCTTTGGTGATGCGGCCACCGGCACCGGTGCCGGTTATCTTCGTGAGGTCGACATTGTTCTCGCGGGCCATCTTACGGACCAGGGGCGAGAGAGGGCCGGAGTATTCGACCGAGGCGGTGACGGGAGGCGCAGCCGGGGCTGCCGCCACGGGGACTGGAGGCGCAGCCGGGGCTGCCGCCACGGGGACTGGAGGCGCGGGGACTGCAGCAGCGGCCACGGGAGCCGGAGCCACGGGAGCCGGAGCAACCGCTACGGGTGCGGGGGCGGCAGCGACAGGTGCAGCGACAGGCGCAGCCCCTTCGGCGGCAATACGGGCGACGATGGAATTTACCGCGACTGTATTCCCTTCAGTCACCAGGATTTCGGCCAGGATGCCGGAAATGGGGGCAGGGATTTCGGTGTCCACTTTGTCGGTGGAGATCTCAAAGAGGGGCTCGTCGCGGACGACCGCTTCGCCCTGCTTCTTCAGCCAGCGTGTGAGAGTTCCTTCAACGATGCTTTCGCCCATCTGGGGCATTACGACGTCAGTCATTTACTGTTCTCCGTAAAATCAAAAACTCTCATGAAGTGGCGCGCCAGCGCAGCCTTCACTTCATCCATCCCGGCCCGAACACCGAGCCGGTCCATCGAGGTCACCGGGCGGGTTAAGCCGCAGGGCACGATGTAGCCGAAATACTCCAGGTCGGTCGCCACGTTCAGAGCCCAACCGTGAGTAGAAACCCAACGGCTGAGATGCACGCCGATAGCCGCGATTTTCGCTGCACTATCTCCATCCCCGGTCCAGACTCCGGTCAGCCCAGGAATGCGCCGTGCCGAAATCCCAAACTCTTCCAGCGTATCAATGAGGACTTGTTCGATTCCCCGAACATAAGCGCCAACATCGCGCTTCCAGGTTCTCAGATCCATAATCGGGTACCCAACAATCTGCCCCGGCCCGTGATACGTGACATCGCCGCCCCGATCCGTTTCATGAAGTTCAATCCCACGCTGCTCCAGAAATGCAATGGAAGCGAGAATATTGTCTTCATGCCCATTGCGGCCAATAGTGACCACATGGGGATGCTCTACGAGGAGCAGATGATCGTGACCGCAGCCCTGCTTTAATTCCGCTTCGATCTCATGCTGGACGGAAAGCGCCTCGGTGTAGCCAAGGCGCCCCAGATCCTGAATGATGACCGAACGCATTTCTACGCGTTAATTGCGAGGCCGTAAACAGCGTTGAAAGCTTCTCCAACGGCTTCGTAAATGGTGGGGTGCGCATGGATGGTGTTGGCGAGGGTATCGACGGTCGCTTCCGCTTCCATGGCGGCGACAACTTCGCCGATGAGTTCGTAGGCCTGGGGTCCGATGATGTGGCCGCCGAGGATTTCGCCGTACTTCGCGTCGGAGACGATCTTCACAAAGCCATCGTGAGAGCCGAGGATGGTGGCCTTGCTGTTGCCGGCGAACGGGAACTTGCCGATCTTTACGTCGTACCCGGCGGCCTTCGCCTGCGCTTCGGTAAGACCGACGCTGCCGATGCCGGGTTCGGTGTAGGTGGCACCCGGGATGCGGTTGCGGCGGATGGGCGTGACGGCCTTGCCTGCGATTTTGCCGACGGCGACCATGCCCTGGGCGGCAGCCACGTGGGCCAACTGCGGAGTGCCGGCGACGACGTCCCCAATGGCGTAAACGCCCGGTTCGGCTGTCTGCTGGAATTCGTTTACCTTGATAAAGCCGCGGTCGACTTCTACTTTGGTGTTTTCGAGCCCGATAGCTCCGGTGTTGGGGGCGCGACCGACAGCGACCAGCAGCTTATCAGCGGTGACGGTTTCGGTCTTGCCATTGGCCAGATCCACCTTCATGGAGATGCCGGTAGCCGTGCGCTGGATATCGCTGCACTTTGCGCCGGTTTCGATGCGGATCTTGCTCTTCTTAAAGACACGTTCCAGCTCTTTGGAGACTTCCTCGTCTTCGACGGGAACGATGCGCGGCATCATCTCAAAAACCGAAACATCCGAACCGAAGCGCTTAAACATGGATGCGAATTCCACGCCGACCGCGCCCGCACCAATGACGGCGAGGGATTTGGGGATGGCCGTCAGATTCAAGATTTCGATGTTGGTGAGGATTTTGTCTGCATCGGGCTGCAGGCCGGGGATCATGCGGGCAACGGAACCGGTCGCGATCAGGATGTTTTTCGTTTCCAGGACCGTTTTACCCTTGTCGGAGGTCACCTCGACCTTCCCGGCGCCCAGGATCTTGCCGAAGCCCTTGATGACCTCAACTGTGTTCTTCTTCATCAGGAATTCCACGCCTTTGGCGTGCTTCGAGACGATCCCGTTCTTGTGTTCCACAGCTTTGGGGTAGTTGAGGGTGGGGGCATTTATGTCGATGCCCTGCTCTGAAGAATGCTGAGCAAAGGACCACATCTCGGCTGTGTGGAGCAGGGCCTTGGTGGGGATGCAGCCCACATGGAGGCAAGTGCCCCCCAGCTTAGGATCCTTTTCAATAATCGCCGTTTTCAGGCCATACTGTCCGGCACGAATGGCGGCTGAGTAGCCGCCGGGGCCGCTTCCAATCACAATTAGGTCGTAGGTCACGTAACTCCTATTCTACATGCCGCGTATTTACTACCATTAGATCCATGGCACCGCGCATCTCACTGGTTTTTCTGCTGTTCGCCGGGTTGGGGCCAGCCCAACAGCAGTTCCCCATTCATTCGATTCAAGTGGAGGGCACAAGGTTTCTGACTCCTGCGGGTGTGATCAAAGCCTCGGGCCTCCAGATCGGTCAAAAGGGAGATACCCCCACGTTCGACGCTGCCCGCGACCGTCTGCTGGCGACTGGCTACTTCGAAACCCTCGGCTACCGCTTTAAGCCCTCCGATAACGACGGCTACGACCTGACCTTTGACACGCGCGAGATGTCGCCGCTCTACAACCTGCGAGCGGAGGCGTTACCCGCCACTGCTGCGGAGATTGCGGTCTGGCTGAAGGAGAATGATCCGCTGTTCATTGGGCGGATTCCGGGAACGCAGCAGGCCCTCGACCATACCTCTCGCCTGATCGAACAGTATTTGGTCTCGAAAGGCAAGCCGCAGCCGGTGGCGGGCAAAGTTGTCCTGCTGGGGCCGCAGAAGTATGAGGCCCAGTTCAATCCGGCGGCCGGGTTACCGAATGTCGCGCTGGTGAGCTTTGAGGGCAACAAAGCGCTGCGCTCTACTGATCTGCAGAACGCGATTGCAGCTGTGGCGTTTGGTCAGCCCTATACCGAGACAAACTTTCGCATCCTGCTGGACAGCCAGTTAGGCCCGCTCTACGAGAAGAGCGGGTACCTGCGGGTGAAATTTTCGAATTTCCGGCCCAGTCCTTCTGCCACCGTCAAGGGCGTGGACGTGAAAGTGACTGTCGAGGAAGGCGACCAGTACAAGCTGGGCGACGTGACTGTGATTGGAGCTATGGCGGACCAAAGCAAACACATTCTGCGGGTAGCAAAGATTCCGCCGATGACCACCGTGGATTTTGACCAGATTAGGTCGGCGATTGTGCGGATCAAAGAGGCACTGCGGCATGAGGGTTACCTCGATATTGAGTGTTCGATGGACCGGGAGATTCAGGACGACAAGAAGTTGGTGAACCTGATTCTGGTGCCACAGCCGGGGCCGATATATACTTTCGGCAAGCTGGAAGTGAAAGGCCTCGGACTCGATTCAGTCGCGGCGGTAGAGAAAGCCTGGGTTCTGAAGAAAGGTGAGCCGTATCCGGGGGATTACCCCACATACTTTCTGCGGCGTGTGAAGGAAGATGGCTGGTTCGACGATCTTGGGGAGACACGAGCGGAGCCTGACATTAACCCCGAGACCCATGTTGTTAACGTGACGCTCTACTTCCGCTACGACCCGGATGCCGTTCGCAAGAAGCGACCCCAACCGGGACAGCCTCAGTAATGCTGACCGCCATCACCCGAGGTGTCAGCCGTCAGCTTGCGGAATGCGAATTGACGTGGCTGGACCGTGAGCCAATCAACATCGAACTGGCCATCGAACAGCACCACGCCTACGAACAGG
>RGPS01000007.1 GCA_010084195.1 Terriglobia bacterium | reverse complement strand
CGGTGACGACGAACTGCGAGCCGACGCCCGAGCGGTTGTGAATAAGTTCGGGCACGAACTCAGCTCCTCCTTCGGCTTTCGGGTTGCGCGTAGTTTTGTACCAGTAAAGGACAGCGGGGCCGTGGGGGTCGGGGTCCAGGAAGCTATCGAGGTGCGAATAGAGGCGCTTGCCGGTGATCAGGTCGGGGATTCCGTCGCCATCCATATCGGCGAAGGCGGCTCCGTGGGGTTCGGAGAAGGTGACGCCGCCGGCGTTCTTAGTGGAGAAGTCCCCCATGATGTCGTGGCGGACGAAGCTGATGATCTTCTGTGCATCGCGCTTCTGTTCAAACCAGGCGAGACCCCAGCCGTGGGCTGCGATGGCGGTGACGACGTCGTTCAGGCCGTCGCCATTCACGTCATAGACGCCCATCTCGGCACCGCCCGTGCCCATCGCCGCTTCGTGGAACTTCCAGAGGCCGGTATCACCAGCTCCCGCAGCGGGCTGTTCCCACCAGCCTTTGCTGTTGACGACGTCCATCTTGCCGTCGCCGTTGATGTCCCCGACACCCATGCCGTGCGCGCCGCCGAGGCCGGCTTCAGAGATCGTGTGGACCTTCCAGGGAGCGGTGGGGTTGGCGGGATCCGGCTTGGCGTAGGCCATCACAGCGTTGGGGCCGGCGAAGAGGACTTCCGGTTTGCCGTCACCGTCGATGTCCTTAAATACATTGATTTCTGAGGTGGCGGAGGGGACAACGTTGTAACGGTCCCAGCGGCGGGGTTCGCCTTTGGGGTTCACGAAAAGGTAGACCGGGCGGGAGTTAACGACGAGGATGTCCGTCCAGCCGTCCCCGGTGTAGTCGGCAGCGTGGTAAACCATGCCTTCCGGGAAGTTGTTGGCCGGGCTGTAGGAGCGAGCGGCGGTGAATTCGCGGCGATCGGTGTAGTCGGGGCCCAGGTAGTAGTAGGGGCCGGAGATAACGTCCAGGGTGCCGTCGTGATTGATGTCGCCGGTGGTGGCTCCCCAGGAATAGAAGAAGTCATTGAGCTGCTGGAGGCGGAAGTTTTTCGAGAGCTTCTCTGCAGGTTCGGATTTGACGTTGAGGTCTTTCACAGAGATTTCTTTGAAGCGGACTTCGGTGCTGCCGGCGACGTGGAGGGCGATGGGACCGAAGCCCATCATGTGGTCGTTGGTAGCCGTGTTGGCGAGGCCGCGGCGGTTGTTCAGCGTCGTCCAGACCATGTCGGCGTCGACGATGATCTGGATGGAGTTCCAGTCATTGAGGGTGGGCTGGAGGGCGGGCTGGGCACCACGACCAGGGCCTCTGCCAGCGGCGGCCGGCGGTGTGGCTGCCGCTTTGGCAGCTTCGGCCCTTTCCTCAGCTAATGTTGGCGCGGGGGTGGCGAAGCCGGGGACTCTCGCGGACCCGTTTGCCCAGGGTCCGGCGGCCTGCCGCGCAAATTGGGCGGTGGCGCGGTCGAGGCGAGTTCGGCTGAGTTCCTTGCCTTCGCGCGAAAGCGTGATTTCGTACGAGTTGAGGTCGTTATCGGCGACGGAGATGTAGACGCCTTTCAGCCCCCCCTCGGGGGTTTTGGTGGCGCGGAAGAGAAGGCCGGCATTGCACGAGGCTGCGCACTTGAATTCGGTGTAGAACTGGGTGTCCTGGTAGCCTTTGTCGAAGAGGAGCCAGCCGCCTTCGGGGGCTTTCGGCGTGCCGGTGATTTCGCCGTTACTGGCGGTCCAGGTAGCGGCTCCCAGGGGTGTGAGCCCGGTTAAGGAGGAGCCTTTGAAGACGGTGGCAGGGACGAAATCGTGAGTGGCGGCGATGAGGCCGATGGCGACGAGGGCGGGGATGAGGATCTTCTTCAAGGCGAGGGACTCCTGAGCGTTGGCGTATTACGAAACGGCGTTTGCGTTACGAGTGGATTCGGATTGAGATTATCACGAATCGATGGCGCGTGGGCAGCAACGCGAACCGCCTGTTCTTCCGGGAATGGCTAAACGAAATCGATGCGGAAAATCCAGCCGCTCATCGGACTGTCGTTATTCGGCCAGTTCGGATGAATCCCGGCGTCGCAGCTGATCAGCGTCCCGTTGTGCATCACGAGACCATGCGGGTCAGCTGAACCCGGCAGGAAGTCCACCAGTTCCAGAACTTTCCCGGTAACCGCGTCATACTTCACCAGTCCCGGCTTGCCTTCCGCGAAACTCTTACTGTCATTGCCCACAGCCTGCCAGATGGCGGGCTGCCCGGGAACCGAGGCATCCCAGGCCATGGCGTGGTAACGGTTCCGTTCCGCACTCTGGTAGAACGGGATCATAAACTCCGGCGTCCAGGTGACCGGGTCAACGCGAAGCAGGGCCCGCAGCCGCAAAGCCGCGATCCACAACTTGCCGTCCTGCCACATCGCACCATGGCACCCGCCACCATCATTTGCCGGGCCCAGCGGGATCTGCCGATGGCTGATGAGCTTCGAATTCATATCGACCTCAAAAACACCCTGGGGAGGCGCATTCGCTACCATCCAGATCCGGTTGTTCCCAAATGCCATGCCGCTGGTGTTGCGCGAAGGGGTTCGGACGGTTTTCAGAACCTTGCCATTCCAATCCACCAGCCACGCTTCCTCATCCAGCGACTTCGGCTCCGGCATGTGATACTGCGCCGCCAGAGCCGCAGAAAGCTTCTGCTCGCCGATCCACAGGCCTTCCGGCGACAGCGCCAGCGCATTCGGGAAACCGGACGGGCTCTTGAAGAGCTTCGTGGTCTTCGCCTTCCGAACCCGCACTCCCCCTGCCTGAGCCAGGGCCGAGCTGGCCCCGGCCATCAACAAACCTGATCCGACCGCACCTGCCAAAAATTCACGTTTCGTCATGCCAAGCCTACCCTTCCAAAACACTCTTGCAGAACGCCACACATTTGCTGATCTCCGCCAGCACAGAAGATCCCGCCGGAACCGGATATTCCAGCTCGATGGTGGCCTGGAACTTGTACTTCTCTTTCTTCATCAACTGCAGGATTTCCTTAAGCGGAGTATCACCCTGCCCCCACGGCATCCCGGCACCCATATTCGCCTTCCGGTCCTTCAGGTGGACGTGGGTAATGCGGGTGTGATTTTCCTTGATCCACTCGGCAGGCGAGAAGCCGTTCGAGGCAAAAAAGTGCCCAATATCCACGTTGGCGCCGTTAAATTTCGAATACCAGAACGCTTGCTCCCAGGCACCGAGCCTCCCAAAGGCTTCGGGGTCGGTCAGGTTGCCATGCCCGTGGTACCCCACCATCACTTCATGTTTTGCCGCAAATGCCCCGATGCGCTTCGTTTTGCTCACCGGAATCTCGCAACTAATCGCGTTTGCACCCAGTGTCTTCGCCATCTGGAAGCAGTAGTCCAGAACTTCGTCGCTGGCCGTGTCGATCTTGTCGAACTTGACGATCTGAATCTTTACTCCGGCGTCTTCGTACTTCTTACGGAATGCCTTAAATTCGCTCATCGACCGCGACAAGCGCCACTTTTTCAGCGCCGCAATCGCTGCCCTCTGTTCCGCTTCCTGTTCTTTAGTGAGCGGTACCGGTGGTGCACCGCGGCCCGGGGCTCCTCCCACAGCCTCACCAACGCCTCTTGATGCCAGCGCCGGGGCTCCCAGCGAAGCCTCAATCGGCTGCGATCTCAGTTCCGCCGCCCCGATTCCCGTCTGCACCAGATACCCCAGCACGTCATCCGCTCCCGCAGCCATGCCGTGGAAGCTGTACGGGGCATTGATGCCGACCTGCACGCCCCCGAAAATCGACTCCGGCTTCGCCGCTGCCAGTACTCCAGGCAGGGCCAGCGCACTCGCGGCACCAGCCGCCATCATCCCGAAATCACGTCTTGTGTGGCTCATTGCTCGCTCCTGGTCACCAACTACTTCTTCTTTTCCGCTTCAAGGTAGGTTTTCAGATCCGGGTTAATCTTCTTCTGGATCTCCGGCGAATCCATATTTTCTTTCGTCACCAGGGTCGGTGGAATGTTCTGGATGTGCTCCGGGCTTCCGCCCTTCAGCTTCGAAATCGCCGCCAGCATAGAACGATATCCCATTTCGAAGGGATCCTGCACAATCAGCGCATCAATCTCGCCATTCTTCAGAGCTTCCAGCAGTTGCGGGCTCGAATCGAACCCAACCAGCTTGATGCCCTTGCGGTTCTTGCTCTGCAGCGCGCGAACCGCACCCACTGTGCTCGATTCATTGCTGGCGAACATGCCATCCAGATCCGGAACTGCCGTCAGCATGTTCTCAGAAACCTTCAGCGACTTTGCGAAATCGGCCATACCAAACTGCTTGTCTACTAACTTGATGTCCGGGGCAGATTCCTTCAGCTCTTTCTCAAAGCCGTCCTCGCGCAACATGGTGGAGGCGCTGCCAGGCTGCACCGCCACTTCCACAATCTTGCCCTTCTTGCCCAGGACCTCGGCCAAACGACGCGCTCCCATGCGCCCGCCCTCGAAATTATCCGTCGCCACCTGCGACGTAAACGTATCGGTATCCACCGGAGAATCGAAAATAATCATCGGCGTGCCTACCGCAGCGGCATGCTCCACCAGCGAGACCAGGATCTTCTTGTCAATCGGCGCCAGGCAGATTGCATCCACCTTCTGGTTGAACGCAGCATCCACAATCTTGATCTGGCCCGTGTAATCGGTCTCAGAAGCAGGCCCATTCCACACCACGGCGTAGCCCGGATTTTCCCTTGCTGCCTTGATCGCGCCCGCGTGGACGGATTGCCAGAAGACGTGGGCCTGGCCCTTTGGAATGAAAGCAATACGCTTTTCTGTGGGGCCGCGATTACAGCCCGCCAGCCCTAAGGCGGCCAGCGCCGTCATGCCAGTGAAGAATCGTAAACGGAAAGTGCCAAATCGGAGTTGCATGTGGTTGATCCATTACAGTTTATCTCCGAATGCCTGGAACGGTGTGGCAAACTGTCGAGAGCGTGAAAAAGTTTGCTGCGATTGAAGCTGGTGGAACCAAGTTTGTCTGCGGAGTCGGCTCCGGCCCCGACGACCTCGTCACCACCGTTATCCCCACCACCTCTCCTGACGAGACGATGACGCGGTGCCTCGCGTTCTTCCGTACACAGGGCGCCCTAGCGGCTATTGGCATAGGAAGCTTCGGCCCGGTTGACCTCAACCCCGCTTCGCCCACGTGGGGTCACATCACCACCACCCCCAAGGCTGGCTGGCAATACACCGACCTCGCCGGAGCGTTCTCCCAAGCCCTCGGAATTCCCGTCGGCTTCGATACTGACGTCAATGCTGCGGCCCTGGCAGAAGTACGTTGGGGGGCAGCCCGAGGTCTCGAAAACTGTGTTTATCTCACCGTCGGCACCGGCATTGGAGGCGGCGCGGTCGTCAACGGCCAGCTTGTCCACGGCCTGATCCATCCGGAAATGGGACACATCCGCATCCCGCACGACTTTGCCGCCGATCCGTTTACCGGCAACTGTCCCTTCCACGGCGATTGCCTGGAAGGTCTTGCCGCCGGACCCGCCATGCAGGCACGCTGGGGGGCGAAAGCTGCCGAACTCCCCCCGGACCACCCTGCCTGGAAGCTGGAAGCCCGTTATCTGGCTCTCGCAGTCGCCAACTTTGTCTTCACACTCTCCCCCCAACGCGTCATTTTGGGAGGAGGCGTCATGCAGCAAACCCATCTCTTCCCGCTTATCCACACCGAACTCACTGCGATGCTGAACCAATACCTGCAGGCCCCGCAGATTCTCTCAGGGATGCACGAATATGTCGTCCCGCCGGGTCTGGGCGGACGCTCCGGGCTTCTCGGTGCGCTGGCCCTCGCTCACGAAGCCCTCCGCTAACTCTATGTCCCTTCTTGCCACCTGCCTTTTCCTGCTCCAGGCCGCCCCCGAGCCACCCAAACGCTACGAGGCGCACCGGGCCTCCGCTCCCGTTCAGATTGACGGGAAGCTGGATGACCCCTCCTGGCAGCAGGCGCCGTGGACGGATCTGTTTATCGACATCGAAGGCACCTCCCACACCAAGCCCCGCTTCAGGACCCGCGCCAAAATCCTGTGGGATGACCAATACCTCTACATCGCCGCCGACCTCGAAGAGCCACACGTCTGGGGCACCCTCAAAAAACACGATTCCGTCATCTTCCGCGACAACGACTTCGAAGTCTTCCTCAACCCCACGGGCGACACCCGGAACTACTTCGAGTTCGAGATGAATGCCCTCAATACAGGTTGGGACCTCTTCCTCCCCAAGCCTTACCGGCAGCAAGGTAAACCCGATAACGGGTGGCAAATTCCGGGGCTGAAGACTGCCGTCTATATTGATGGAACTCTCAATAATCCGCGTGACACGGACAAGGGCTGGCAACTCGAAATCGCCTTTCCCTGGACCGCCTTTGCGGAACGCAGCGGGAAGGGTCGCCCGGCATCCGGGGAGGAATGGAGAGTGAACTTCTCCCGGGTGGAATGGCGCGTCAACACGGCCCGTGGCAAGTACGAGAAGCTCCCCGGCAAGGAAGACAACTGGGTCTGGTCCCCGCAGGGGGTCGTCGATATGCACCGCCCGGAGACGTGGGGGTTTGTTCGCTTCGTTCCCTAAAGTTCTCCGGTCAACTGTGTGGGGCAGGTTGGAAACCTGCGGCGGGTTGGCAAACCCGCCTCTCTAGCTTAATTACTGCGCTAATTCCCCTTTGGCGTCTCATCCACGTGGTCAATCACCACCACGGGTGCAAGCACCTTGCGGCTCCGCCCCTCCCACACCACCGGACATGCGGGTCCGCATCCGGCGGTTCGGCGGGTTGAGTCACAGACGAACACATCGGCTCGCGTCTTTGGTCCACGCTTCTTTGGTCCACGCTTCTTTCAGACCCCGCCTCACGACGACGCCCTTGCGCTTCGCTATCACTTCGCCTCCATCAGCCTGTGAAAAGGACTTTCACCTTCAAGCTGTCGAACATGCTCGGCACACAACAAAGGACGGCGGCGAAGGAATCGCCGCCGGATAAGCTCTTTGATATAGGCAATCCGGACCGCCACGGACTGTCCGCCGCGCCTGAGTTCCCCGTGCTAGCAACACGCGGGAGGGTTACCTTGGTGCAGGCGTCTCCTCGCCAACCTCATGAAACGGCCCGCCAAATCTCCACCGCTCGCCGCAGCCCCAGCAACGAAAGTTCCGGCACAAACTCGTCGAACAGGCGGTCTTCATCAAACAAGCGCCCAAACCCGCCGGTCCCAACCACCAACGGCCGATCCTCCGCAAAGTGCTCAGCCGTCACCAGTCCAACGAGGCCCCGGACCAGGGCAAGCGTTCCAAAATACAGGCCGGACTGAATGCTTTCCACCGTCGAACGCCCCACAACTTCAGCCGACCGTATAATCTCAACCGACGGAAGTCGCGCGGTGTTCGATTCCAGCGCCGACATTGAGATACTGATGCCCGGCGTAATGATCCCACCGAGATATTCCTTGTCCTTCGTCACCGCGCATAACGTAGTGGCCGTGCCGAAATCAACAATCAGCAGGTTGCGCCCCGGGAAGCGCGACAGTGCACCAACGGCGTTCGCAATCTTGTCGGCACCGACCTCCAGCGGATTTCGATAGCGGATCCTGAGGCCGGTCCGCGCTCCTGGCTGCAGCAGGAACGGCTCAAAATGAAAGTACTTCCGGAAACAGTTCCGCAGCGAGTGCATCGCGTCGGGAACAACCGAACAAATCCCCGCCATGTCGATCTGCCCGGGCTCAAAGCCATTCTCCCGAAGCACGTTGCGAAAGAACAGGCCGAACTCATCCGACGATGACCGCACGCTTGATGTCCGCCGAAAGGTGACCTTCAGCTCGCCCCCGTCGTACACTCCGCCGAAAATCTCCGTATTGCCAACATCAAGTACCATCAGCATGCCTGACCTCCTCCGGGGAAACATTGTCGATAAGCCGGACGGCGTCAATGACAACCGCCGCCAGACGCCGCCCCCACCGCTCCTCCACATACTCCACGGTAAACCCGCGCGCCTCCAGCAGCCGCCTCGCCTCCTCAACTCCCCCCGCGCTGGTCAATGCTTCGAATACCGCCACCGCCTTCGCCCGGCCTTCGCTCGACAACCGGGCATTTCGCGAACTCAGAGCCAGTCCCGAAACTTCCCGTACCGTGGGACAGGGCACGATTTCCGTAGAGCAAAAGAACTCCCCGGCCAGGTCCGTCACGGCACGCAGTTGTTGATAATCTTTCTCGCCAAAATATGCCCTGTCTGCCCGCACAAGATTGAAGAGCTTCAGAACCACGGTCAGGACGCCCTCCAGAAAGCCGGGCCGAAACGCCGCTTCCATAACAGGTGCCTGATCCACCGGAACCACTCGCAGCCCGTACCCGTTCGGATACATTTCCTGCGCTGGCGGGGCCAGCACCTCGTCCACGCCCAACTGCTCCAGAAGCCGGAGATCGCTGTCCAGGGTCTGGGGATAGTTCTTCAGATCGCGTATGTCGTTGAACTGCGAGGGATTGACGAAGATGCTGACCACCACAATATTGTTCTCCCGCCTGCACCGTTCCACCAGCGCGGCATGGCCCTGATGCAGCGCGCCCATTGTGGGAACAAAGCCGATGCGGCCATCGGAAAGCTCGCGTCGACGCTCCCTCCAGGCCGGGATACTTGTCCACACGCGCATCATGAATAGCTCTCCGCAGCGGACGGAAACGAACCGTCTTTCACCGCCACATCGAACCGCCCAATCGCATCCAGAATGGTTTGAGCGCCGTCGAGGAAAGGTCGCGCGAACTTCGGATGGAAGTCCGGATTCATGCCCAGTAAATCCTGCAGCACCAGAATCTGCCCGTCGCACCCGCTTCCCGCACCAATGCCAATGGTTGGAATGCGCAGAGAACCTGTGACCTCTGCGGCCAGACACGCCGGAATGCACTCCAGCACTACCGCAAACGCCCCCAGTGACTGAAGCGCGGTCGCACGTCGCACAATCTCTCGCGCCGAGTCATCGTGCCGGCCCTGGACACGGAAGCCGCCGTACGCGTTTACGGACTGCGGCTGCAAACCCAGATGCCCCATTACGGGAATCCCGCTCTGCACCAGACGCTGAATTACATCTTCATGCCCGTCCACGCCCTCCACTTTGACGGCACCCGCGCCCGCCGTCATCACCTCGGCTGCCGCGTCCAGGGCCGCCCCCATCCCGCGCCTCGCCGTTAGAAACGGCATATCCGCCACCACAAACTTGCTTCCCGCGCCGCGCACTACCGCGACCGTGTGAAGCCGCATTAAGTCGATGCTCGCAGCGATCGTCGAATCGTGTCCGTGCATTACCATGGCGGCGCTGTCGCCCACCAGGATCGCATCCACCGAACTGTTCGCAAGGAGACGGGCAAAAGTGTAGTCGTAACAAGTAACCATCGAAAGGCGTTTGCCCTCGACCTTCGCCTGGAAAAAATCGTTCGCGCTCATCGTTTAGCATCGTCTTGGTACCCGTCAAACAGCGATCAGGGCCGGGACTTATATGCGCCATTCACCAATAGTCGCCGCGCTTGAAGCCGTCGGCGCCACCTCAATCATAACAACGCAGACTACAAATTCCGCCGGAAGAAACTCTCCACAGTCCCAAACATAAAGGGAGGCTCCCCATTCCGGCACTCATACTTCTTCACCCTCTTAAATTCCCTCTGGTCAAAATCATTCTTATTCATGGACCCGTACCCCATCCCCTCAATCAGGCAGTGATCCTTCTGTCGGGTGCTGCATTCTACTCGCTTGCATGGTCCAGCGAAGGTTGAAAGCCCAGTTGCTTTGTAACCCCGTCCTATCGACAATCGGGTAACCAAATACATACCCGGCAGCTCCGCGCAAACCCGGCAATTGCGCAGCAAACTGCTCCATTGATACGTGGGTGCACGAAACTTCTACAAATTCACCCGGGTTCGTTCGTGGTGTTGCGGCACCGGCACCTTTCAGCCTGCAGCCCGAGTCCTGCTGCTCCTCAGACACCTTCAGCAGATGCTTCTTGTCCGGCACAATTCCATAGGCAGATAAGTCTCTCGCAGCCAGCTGCACTTCGAGCCCGAACCGCTCAGCCAGAACCTCGCGGAGCATAATCCGAAGGGTCTCCCTCCTGGTCTCTGCCGGGGCCATGCCCACCACGTCAAAGCGGTCAACCTCCAGCCACGAGGGACCGCCCCACACCTTGGCGGCAGGAACATCCCAGGCCGTGCGGATCAGGTCCAGTATCGTGGCGTGTCGCAATTCATAGCGACCGTTGGCAAAGCCGCTCCGCATCGCCAAAATAGAATTCGGCGGACGGGCATGAACATCTGCCATGTCGAACGTTGGTCTCTCCTGCGCCAGCCCGGCGTGGCAGCAGACTCCGACAAGAGCAAGCGTTGCGAGTGTGAGGTATGTCGTCTTGTCTCTCCATCAATGCGGCAGCCGGAGTTTCACCACTCCGTAAAGCCAGGTTCCCGCCATCCCGCTCAGAATCGCCACCAGCATCACGGTCATGCCAGTCCCCAGCAGCGCGAACAAGGGGCCGGGACAGGCCCCCGCCAGCGCCCAGCCGAGACCAAAAATCGTGCCGCCCACAGCGTAGCGGATGCCTCGCCCCATCACCTTTGGGGCCACGTCTATGCCTTCACCCGACACTGTTTTCATGCCGAATCGCCGAATCAGTTCCAGCGAGATTCCAGCGGTCAGAATCGCCGAGACAATAATCAGGTACATGCGTGGTGACTGGAATCGAAACATCTCCTGAATCCGGAACCACGAGAGCACCTCTGCCTTCGTCAAGGTAGTACCAAACAGAATTCCCAGGCTTAAATAGGCCAGCCATCCCGATCCCGGTTTTGAACTTCGTGTCGCCATCTAATAAATGAGCGGGAGTACCAGAAACGTCCCCACCAGGCCTCCTGCAAAAAATCCCACCACCGCAATGAGGGAGGGTAGTTGTCGGTCTGCCAACCCGGAGATGGCATGTCCGGACGTACAGCCTCCCGCGTAAGCCGTACCAAAGCCTACCAGAAAGCCACCGACCACTACGGACACAAAGCCCCTGACGGTCAATAAGGCCGACCAGCTAAAGACCTCTTTTGGCCCCAGACCCGAAAAGTCGTGAATCCCCAGTGCCATCAACGCCACTCTTGTCTCTTCCGATATGCCGATATCGTGCGGCGTCCCCATTTGGGTCGCAACAAAACCGCCCAGGCATGTGCCGCCGACAAAGATCAGGTTCCAAAGTCCGGACTGCTTCCAGTCATAGCAAAAATGCTCCACCCCTCCGGGCAACAGCGCGGAACACAGATGCCGCAGATTTGGGGAAACCCCGAAAACTTTGTTGCCGACGAGGAGCAGCGCAGGCACAAAGAGCCCAATCACCGGGCCGGCTAGCCACCACGGCCACGGTCCCGACATCAATGTTTCCATAGGGGACGGCATCCTGCGCGCACCAGTATACAGAACATGCGTATGGGTACGGAAGGCCGGGTGCGCCCTTGTGGGCCAGCCGCTCTGGCTGCCGGCCAGCCCGATCATCAGGTCAGCGATTCCAGTCTTATGCCGCACACACGTTGCCTGACCCTTGGCTTACATGGCTACCCGAGGAATCCGGTATACTTTGTGCAATGGGATCTCCCGCCAGCCGGGACTTCCTTATACAGGGGTTCACATGAAATACTTCGTCGTGTTTTTGCTCGCCGCGTCGGCAGCGTTTGCCCAGGAGTTCCGCTCCACCATTGCCGGCAGGGTTACTGACCCCAGCGGCTCCGCTGTCGTCAGCGTGAAAGTGGTAGCTGCCGAAACCCAAACCGGGGCCAAATATGAGGCCACTACCGGACAGGGCGGAGAATACACGCTGACCTTTATTCCGCCCGGACCCTACACCATTACTGCGGAGGTCAAGGGCTTTCGGAAGCACGTACAGGAAGGCGTCACGGTTTCCACGAATCAGCGCCTCACCATCGACATTGCCCTCCAGTTGGGAAGCCAGGCGGAATCCGTCACCGTTTCGGCCGACGTTCAAATGCTCCAGACTGCTTCTGCGTCTGTCGGGCAGGTCATCGGGGAGTCTCAAATTGCGGTCATGCCGATGAATGGTCGCACCCCGCTTTCCCTGGCCCAGCTCTCATTTGGCGTCACGCCATCTTCCGACCCCCGCTTCACGCGTCCGTTCGACAACGGCGGACCGGCCGGGTTTTCCATGGGCGGCGGCCAGGCTCAGGCCAACGAACTTCTCCTTGATGGGTCCCCCGATATGACGCGCAACCGTCGTGTTGCCTACAATCCGCCGGTCGATGCCGTTCAGGAAATCAAAGTAGAGGCCTTCCAGCCAGACGCAGCTTATGGCAACACCGGCGGCGGTACTGTCAACGTCGTCATGAAGGGCGGCACAAACGACTTCCACGGCTCGCTCTATGAGTTCCACCAAAATCAGCAGCTCAAGGCCACCCCGTTCTTCACCAATGCTGCCTCCCAGAAGAAACCTGTCACCAGGTTTAATCAGTACGGCCTCACCGTCGGCGGCCCCATCTGGATTCCGAAAGTCTACAACGGCCGTAACAAGCTGTTCTTCTTCTTTGGCTATGAGGGTATCCGGCAGTCGGAACCCGAGCCTACGTTCTCCACCGTGGCCACTGAGGCCCAGCGAGGCGGTGATTTCTCCCAGTTGTTGGCCGTCAACAGCAGTTACCAGATGTATGACCCGGCTACCGGTGCCACCGAAGGCGCGCGCATCCGTCGCCAGCCTTTCGCAGGCAACCGTATTCCCGCCTCACGCCTCAGCCCCATATCCCGCAACTTCTTCCAGTACATCCCCACCCCCAACTATGTGGGCGGCACTGATGGCACCAATAATTACTTCAGCAACGCAGTACGCGCCGACACCTTTTCTTCATACATGGGGCGTATCGATCTGAACGCCTCCGATAAACACAAGACGTTCCTCTCCGGGCGCTTCAACGACCGTATCGAAAATCGCGGCAACATCTTCTCGAATATCGCCACCGGCAATAACCTCCTCCGCCAGAACTGGGGTGTGACGCTCGATGACCTCCATACCTTTTCGCCCACTCTGATCCTGAATACTCGCCTCAACTGGACACGCTTTGTGGAAGGCAACATCCGTCAGAGCGACGGGTTCGATTTCACCTCGCTCGGCCTGCCCTCCTACCTCAAGACCGCCAGCGCCAAAATGGTAATGCCGACCATCGATTTCTCCAACCTCACCGATATTGGCAACAGCGGCGGCGACAGCACCCCCTTCGACTCCAACAGCTTCGGTAACTCCTCCGGCAACTACGCCTTTAACCAGAGCTGGACCCGTGGCCCTCTCGACAACTCCCCCACGGCGCCCCTCGGCCAGGATCTTGCCGCCTTCGTTCTCGGCCTGCCCACCAGTGGCAATTTTGACGTGAATGCCACCCGCACGCAGAGCGCCAAGTACATGGCGTTCTTCCTGCAGGACGACATTCGCGTCAACAGCAAGCTCAGCATCAACGTGGGGCTCCGGTATGAAAAAGAGACGGCAAATATCGAACGCTGGAATCGAGCGGTCCGGGGCTTCGATTCTGCCGCCAATCTCTCCGTCACCGGGGCCGCCAGGACCGCCTACGCGGCGGCACCGAGTGCACTGCTGCCGGCAGCCCAGTTCAATCCCGTCGGCGGCATCCTCTACGCCAACAACTCCAACCGCAGCCTCTATGGCACGCCCGGCAATGTGTTCAGTCCGCGGTTCGGCTTCTCGTGGTCTCCAAAGGTAATGGGCACGAAGACGGTTATCCGCGGTGGCGTTGGCATCTTCTACCAGACTTTTGGTACCAGTATCGGTGTCCAGCAGCCAGGCTTCAGCCAGAGGACACAGCTGGTGGCGACGAACGATAACTACCTGACAGCAGCCGCGAGTTTTGCGAACCCCTACCCGGGCGGTATCGCCCAGCCTGCCGGTGGCGTCAACGGCGTCAACACTTTCCTTGGGCAGAACGTAACGTATGTCCCCGGCACTCTCGACCAGCCTTACACGACCCGCTGGAATCTCAACATCCAGCGCGAACTCGGCAAGAACCTCCTGCTGGAAATGGGCTACATGGGATCTCACGCTGGCGCGCTGCCTGTGGGCCGCGATGTGAACTACGTCCCCAATCAGTTTCTTTCCACCTCAGCGACCCGCGACCAGGCGACCATTGACCGGAACTCCGCGGTCATCGCCAACCCTTTCCGGGGGCTTCTTGTCGGCACCGGCCTGAACGGCAATACCGTGTCCACCGACCAGTTGCTGCGCCGCTACCCCCAGTTCGTGGGCACCAACGGGGTACGGGAAGATGTACAGTCCGTCGGCTACTCGAACTTCCACATGGCTCAGGTTCGTCTCGATAAACGCTTCGCGAACGGTGTCCAGTTCCTCGCCAACTTCCAGTGGTCGAAGTTCCTCGAAGCCACCAACTACCTGTATGAGGCTGCTCCAACGCTGCAATATCGAGTGGCCGGCGAAGATCGTCCTTTCCGCCTCGTCTTCTCCGGCTTCTACGAATTGCCTTTCGGCAAGGGTAAGAAGTTCGCTGGTGGTGCCGGTCCCATGCTGGACCGTGTCATCGGCGGTTGGCAGTTCGCCGGTATTCTCAACATGCAGTCCGGCTCGCCTGTGGAATTTGGCAATGTTCTCCATTACGGAGGTGACCTGCAGTGGAACGCACGCAATCTCGCACGGGTCTTTGACACCAGCAGGTTCGAAACCACTGCGGCACGTCAGCTGGCCAGCAACCAGCGTACTTTCTCGCAGGCCTTCTCGGCCTACCGCACCGACAAGATCAATAACATCGATCTCTCGGTCCTGAAGACCGTCGCGATTGTGGAAAAAGTGAAGATTCAGATTCGTGGCGAAGCCTTCAATGTGGCCAATCGCGCCATCTTCAACGGCCCCACCGTCGACCCCGTCAATCGAGCCTTCGGCACCATCACCTCACAGGCGAACCTGCCACGAGTCTTTCAGGTCGCCTTGCGCCTCACGTTCTGACCGCAAGCGGTGGCGGCCCTCACACCTCCGGCAAAATTATTTTCTGTTTCGAATCAACGTTTTGCAGAGCTCTCGCAAACGAATGACAGGCAGCGGTTGATAGTTCTCTTGTCAGGAAGGCCTCTCAGGAGGCACCGGAAAGAGAGACAACAGCAACATGCCAATCGATGCAAATGCCCCGCGCAACAACGACACCAGATCCCGGCTCAAATTGATTCAGGGCGGAAAGAAGCCCTCCAACAGCGAGGCGCCCCCCAGCGGGTATGCCCGGTTTGAGCGCGGCATACTCGAATCTTTCGAGCCTGTCGGGTTCAACGAGCACCATTTGGCAACCTCCATTGCTCATTGCATGTGGCGTCAACAACAGGTCCGCAATATCGAAAATCGGATCTATGCGGCAGGGCTACCGGAGGCTGCGTCAGAGCAGCAGGCCGCGGAGGCAAATCTGAAGACCTTCATGACTCACTCCCGCTACTTCGCCGACATGTCGCTGTACGAAGATCGAGTCGATACTCTCCAGTCCAGCTACATGAGGGCGCTGCTCCGCGCGCAGCGTGAACGCTGGGCCAACCAGGCCCGGGCCCGCAAGGACGCCTGCGCGATCCTGCGCAAGGGCATTGCCGAAGGCAACTCCCCCGACCCTCAACGGGAGGTGGAGCAAAATGGCTTCGTTTTTTCAATCGGCGAACTTCTCACCGATATCACTCGCGAGCACATCCTGAGGTCGGCACGAGCTTCGGCCAGGCGAACCCGCCAGCCGAAAGCATCGTGAGTCTTACCTCGCCGCTGCACATTAAGCAATAGCGATTCCTCAATACGACCCCGATGCGTATACAATAGCTGCGTCGGGGTCGTCTTCCCCGAAATTGTACCGAGAGGCAATCCTATGAAACTTTCCATTCTCGCGGCCCTTGCCGCCACTGCCCTGATGTTTGCTCAGGCACCGGCCCTGAAGCGCACAATTGTCGCCCAGGCCGACGTTTCCATCCCCAATCACGAAGCCGTAATCGCCGAAGTGATACTTGGCCCAGGGGCTTTCGGTGGACGCCACACCCATGCCGGCGAAGAAATTACCTACATCATCGAAGGCGAACTGGAAGTCATCGTGGAAGGCAAGCCGACGCAGAACCTGAAGGCTGGTCAGGGCTTTATCATCCCCGCCGGAGCCGTTCACAACCCGCATAACACCGGCTCGAAGCCCGCCAAACTGGCCGCCATTTTCTACGTGGAAAAGGGTAAGCCCCTGTCCACGCCTGCACCGTAAGCCCGGAGAACAGCTATGAACCGCAGAACTTTTACTTCGACTCTGGCTCTGGGCGCCGCTTCCCTGCCGCTATTCGGCAAGAATCGCAAAATTGAGATCGGCCACACGGGTCTGACGTGGATCCCTCTGGGTGGGCAGATGAATCCTCCTCCGCCGGTCAACGCTATCGTTGACCCGCAATACATCAAGGCGGCGATCCGGGACATTTCCGGCCTGGGTTTCCGCGGCATCGAGCTCTTTGGCAACCAAATCGAAGCCATGGAAGCAGAAGGTGGCGTTGGCAAGCACCTGGAAATGCACAAATTGCCTCTCATCTCTGCCTATTGCGGCACGAATCTGAGCGATCCTGCCCAGCGCAGTGCGTCCATTGCCAAAACCGTGGCCTGGGCCAAACTGGTTAAAAAGTACGGTGGCAAAGTCATCGTCGTGGGGCCGAATGGTGTGAAGCGCGACACCTATAAGTTCGCCGAACACAAGGCCGACATCGTTACCACCCTGAATGAACTCGGCAAAGCTCTCCAGGACCTCGGCTTAACCGCCGCGCTGCACCAACACACCGGGACCTGCATCGAGTCAAAGGAAGAGACCTACGACATTCTACATTCCGTCGATACGAAGGTGATGAAATTTGGACCCGACATCGGGCAGCTCCAAAAAGGCGGAGTCGATCCCGTCCAGGTCGTCAGGGATTTCCTGCCCATCATTCACCACATGCACCTGAAGGACTTCAACGGTGGAGACAAGTTCCTCGGCTATTGCCCTCTCGGAGAAGGCAAGGTCGAGCTGGCCAAAATCCTGGATCTGATGGAAGGTCGCAAGCTCGAGGGCCGCGTGATGGTGGAACTCGACTCCCCGCCACCACAGCCCATTCCGGCACTCGATACGGCCAAAACCGCCAAAGCCTGGCTCCAGAAACAGGGTGTTAAGTTCGTTAAGGCCTGAACTAAGGTTTCTTCATCAGTAGATCCAGTTTGTGTCGGATGTTTCCGTCGGGGTCCTGGAAGAGCATGTCATCGCCGAGATGCTTGCTCTCCAGGGCCCCTTTTTTGTCGACGAATGCCACAATCGGGACAAAGTAGCCCTGTTCCAGAGGTTGGGCCAGCCACTGCATCACAGTGGCCTCGTCGGAGTAGCCCAACGGGTAGCCTTTCACAAATTGGGTTCGAAATTTCTCCAGCCCCTGCTTCGCTTCTTTGTCGAAAACGGCGGCGATCACCTGCACACCCTTCGGCCCATACTCCGCCTGATACAGGCTGAGTTGCTTCGCAAAGGCCTGACAATGGGAACACCCGGTGTTCAGGAAGGCCACTACTACCACCTTGCCTCGATACTGGCTCAGCTTGAGATCTGCTCCACCCGCCATGTGGAAGGCGAAATCCGCCGGGGCCTTCTGCGCGAAGGCGAGGCTTGCCGAAAGTACCACTGCCAGGAGCCACTTCATGGCTCCCATTCTACGGGGTAACGACCGGTGTAACCACTTTCGCCCGCACCGGAGCCCCTGCCTTATCCTGCCGGTAACGAGCCAGTCGGGCCGCAGCCTTTGCCCTGGCCTCTTCGGAAACTTCGATGTGGTTCAGGACCGCTATCGCCCCACCCAGCTTCGCCAATCGGGTGGCCACGCCCTTGTGCTGGATCACGTTCGTTTTCCCTTCCAGCATGGCCACGCCATCCTTCACGGTTACAGTGAACTTCTCTTTGCTCACCAGAGTCATCTTTGACCGCGCAAACCGTGCCCGGATGTTGCGTTCAATCTGAGCATCCGGCAGGCCGCGCTGTGCGGGTGCCGCGTTGGCAGCTTTGGGTGCGGCGGTCCCGGATGAGGGCACCGTCGCCGCCTGGCCAAACCCTGTCAGGACAGCGGTCAGGGCCAGAACGAAAAGGTATTTCGTCACGCTCATCTGAGACTACACCTATCCGACCGAGTTGTCTGTACCTCCTTTTTGAAAGGTGGTATGTTTTGTCACTTTGCAACTCAGTTGCAAAATAATTTGATGGGGTAAGCGCTCCAGGGTATATTGGACTTAGTTGGTCCTATATCCACAACCCATGCTTCCTATGACACGAATCCCCGTGAGCGTGCTCACCGCCCTCGCAATCATCACCGCCTGTTCCTCGACTTACGCACAATCGGGTATCTCCGGACAAATAAGAGATATAACAGGACCTCCCGTCGCCGGCGCGAAGGTCCAGGTTGTCAGCAAAGCCGGGGCAAACGCCGCCGAGACCACCTCCGGTACGGCCGGGGACTTCACTCTGCAGGTCCTGCCGGGCACCTACACCCTCACCATCATCCACCCTTCATTTCTGGAATACCGAAACTCCGTCACCGCCCCCGCCAACCTGAATGCAATTGAGTTGCAAGTACGGCCGCAGCATTCCAGTGTCACCGTCGCCGAAAACGGCGGTTACCTGGCAACTTCCACCGCAACCGCCACCAAGACGGCCACGCCCCTTCTGGATGTCCCCCAGGCCATCACAGTTGTGACCCGCGAACAAATTGCTGACCAGCTCATGATGAGTATCGCCGATGTTGTCCGCTATGTTCCCGGTGTCTCCGTACATCAGGGAGAGAACAACCGCGACCAGCTCGTCATTCGCGGTAACAGCACCTCCGCCGACTTCTTTGTGAACGGAGTCCGCGATGATGTGCAGTACTACCGCGACCTCTATAACCTGGAAAGCGTGGAGGTTCTCAAAGGCCCCAATGCCCTGATTTTCGGGCGGGGCGGTGCCGGAGGCGTCGTCAATCGGGTCACCAAACAAGCCGGTGGCCAAGTCGGAGAACTCGATCTTCAGCTGGGCTCCTGGCGAAACAAGCGCGTTGCCGGAGATTATGGCCAGACCCTGGGTAAACGTGCAGCCTACCGTTTCAATGCCATCTACGAAGATTCAGACAGCTTCCGCCAATTCGTCGGCCTCAATCGCTACGGCATCAGCCCGACCTTCACTTTCGCTCCCGGTCCCCGGACCCGCCTCACCTTTGCCTACGAGAACTTCCACGACCACCGCGTCGCAGACCGAGGGATTACCTCATTCCAAAACCGGCCAGCCCAGGTAGATATCTCAACGTTTTACGGTAACCCCGCTCAGGCGAGCACAAGGGCTCTGGTCAATATGGGCTCATTCAGGCTCGACCAACAGGCGGGAAGGGTAAACATCACGAACCGTTTCCAGGCCGCTGCCTATGACCGGGGCTACGTGAATTTTGTCCCCGGAGTGGCCAACTCTTCTGCGACCCAGGTCAGCGTCTCCGCTTACGACAATGCGACGGCTCGCGCCAACGTATTTAACCAGACGGACGTTAGCCTCAACGTCACCACGGGTCGCATTCGCCACACTCTCCTTACCGGTACGGAACTGGGCCGCCAGTTCACCGACAATCTCCGCAATACCGGCTATTTTGGCAGTGCTACCGCAGTTCTGGTTCCTTTTGCCAACCCGCTGACGGGGCCCACAGCGTTCCGGCCATCCGCTACTGACGCGAACAACCACCTGGTCACAGCTCTGGCGGCTACCTATGTGCAGGACCAAATCCAACTCACTTCGTGGCTTCAGGTAGTTGCCGGAGGAAGGTTCGATCATTTCGACCTCCGCTATCGCAACAATCGAAACAACGATAACCTTCGCCGGGTCGATAACGTCGTTTCGCCCCGTCTCGGCATAGTCCTGAAACCAAGAGCCCAGCTTTCTCTCTATGGCAGCTACAGCGTTTCCTTCCTGCCAAGCTCGGGCGACCAGTTCTCTTCCCTGACCAACATTACTTAACAAGTAAAACCAGAGCGTTTCAAGAACCTGGAAACCGGCGTGAAGTGGGCACCAAAGCAATCTCTGACTATCACTGCGGCACTGTATCGGCTGGACCGCACCAACACGCGAGCTACTGACCCCAACGACGCTACCCGCATTATCCAAACGGGTGCCGCCCGCGCGAATGGTCTCGAAATCGGAGCCACCGGGCAGTTAAACAGGTTCTGGAGTATCGCGGGTGGCTATGCCAACCAGAAGGCCTTCGTGGTGTCGGATACTACTGCGGCCAGGGCTGGTGCTCTCATTGCCCTGGCACCTCGCCCCACTTTCTCGCTGTGGAACAACTTCCGCCTGACATCCAGGCTGGGGGCCGGGCTGGGCCTGGTCTCGCGCAGTGATACGTTCGCTGCCATCGACAACACCGTGGTGTTGCCCGCCTACCTCCGCACCGATGCAGCAATTTTCTGGAATGTGAGGGAGAACCTGCGAGTGCAGGTGAACGGGGAGAATCTCTTCGACCGGCGCTACTTTGCCAATGCCGACAACAACTTCAATATTTCACCGGGAAATCCGCGGGCGATCCGCATTGCGCTGATCGCCCGCTTCCGTTGAGTTCTTCCTGGACTACTGCTGGGAAACGATACCCTTTGCTTCGTCGATCGTCACCAGCTTGTTGGCCGGGATGTTCTTGAAGCTCTGCTTCGTGCCGCTGGGCCACTCCACCGAGATGTTGGTCACGGCGGTGTCCTTGCCCAGGCCGAAGGTCAGGGCCAAATCGCTCTGCGACGCATAGCTGGAACCGCTGCGAACGGCGCTCCACTGTTTGCCGCCGGCCGACTCAATCCGCACAACAGCACCAATGCCGTTGCGGTTCGCTTTGGTCCCGACTGTCTTCACGCAAAGCCAGTGGTTCTTGTTGCCACCGTCGTTACGGAACAGGCGCGCCGGACCCGCGTTGTTGGTGAACAGGACGTCCAGATCGCCATCGTGGTCGATGTCTGCATAGATGGCTCCACGCGCCACCATCGGTGTAGCAAATGTGGGGCCCATTTTCGCCGAGACGTTCTCGAATTTCTTGGCTCCCAGATTACGGAACAGCAGTGGCGGCTCACGGTACTTAATCTTCGGCTGCACACGACCGATTTCTTCTTCAATGTGGCCGTTCGCCGTCAGGATGTCGGGGTAACCATCCAGATCATAGTCGAAGAAGAAGACACCGAACGCGAGATAAAGCAGGCTGTCCCGGCCAATGGTAGAAAGCGGCGCTTCATCCACAAAAAGGCCATTGCCTTCGTTGTGATACAACCCCAGCATCTGGTTGGAGAAGTTGCCGATCAGCAGGTGCGCCCGCCCGGTCCGGTCATAGTCGGCCCAGTCGCTACCCATCGCGCCACGGGCGACGCCATCCTCACCGTAAGCCACGCCGGCTGACATGCCGGTTTCGCTGAACGTGCCGTTCTTGTTGTTCCGATACAGCTTGTTGGGCTGCGTGTCGTTCGACACAAAAAGGTCCGGCCAGCCATCGGCATCGAAATCGATGACGGTGACGCCCAGGCTCTTGCTGGTGGCATCGCCGACGCCCGCCTTCACAGAAACGTCTTCAAACTTACCGCCGCCCAGGTTGTGATAGAGCTTGCTCCGAGTCCCTTTGTAGGATTCCGGAGTGCAATACGACTTCGCGGTGCCATCGAGCGAACACCAGATATCGCCCTTCAGCGTCCACTGGACGTAGTTGGCGACAAAGATATCCAGCTTGCCGTCTTTGTCGAAGTCGAACCACGCCGCCGAGGTGGCGAAGTTCGCATTGGCGATTCCGGAGAGCTTCGTCACATCTTTGAATTTCCCGGCACCTTCGTTGTGGAACAGACGGTCGCCCTCCAGCGCGGTGACGTAGACATCGTCTTTGCCGTCATTGTCGTAATCGGCAACTGACACGCCGATGCCGTACATCTCGACATCCAGACCACTTCCCGCCGTTACGTCGGTGAAGGTGCCGTTCTTGTTGTTCCGATAAAGGGCACTCAGGCTCTTACGGCCCTTGGGCGCCCAGTCCTTGCTGTTCACCAGCAGAATGTCCTGCCAGCCATCGCCATCGAAGTCGAAGAAGGCCCCGCCCGCACCCACCGTTTCGGGGAGATACTTCTTACCGGCCTTTCCGGCGTTATGGACAAACTTGATTCCGGCCGCAGCCGTAACCTCGGTTAGCTTCACATCCGTCGCCGGGGGGGCAGCGGCATACGCCACCGCCGTCGCTACTGCGAACGCAACAAAAATCCTACTCACTCAGTTCCTCCGTTGGTACCGGTCTTGCCCGCCGTTTTTGCGACTGCGGGAGTCGAGCCCGGCTTCTTCCCTGCCACCTCGCGGGGGCTCGGTTTGGCCTTCGGCGTCAGGTCCACGCTCTCGTGGTCGTGAATCACCTGCCGCTCATTGTTCTCTTCGGGACTTGCCAGACGCCGTTTTGCAGTCAGTGACTGTGACGACTCCTCGGCTTTGAAACGCCGGAACAGCTTCTCTTCGCGCTCCGCCGCCGTCTTATCGCCGAGACCCCGGTACGCCAGCATCAGCGTATAGTGCATCTGCAGATCTTCCGGGTCCACCGCATTGACCATCTTCAGGGCCTCAATCGACTCCTTGTACTTGCGCTGCAGGAAGAGAATCCGGCCTACCTGGTTTTGCACCACACGATCACGCGGGTACTTGTCGGTCACCACTTTGAGCGATTTCAGCGCTTCGTCGTAGTTCCCATCGGCCTTCTCGATCAGGGCCTTGAAGTAGTAGGTACGTCCCAGCTTGTTGTCGGTTGCCAGCGACTTCTGGATGAACGGTTTCGCGGCTTCGGTTTCACCTTCCTGGACCAGTGCGCGCGCCACGTTGAGCCAGCCATCGGCGTAGCCCGGTTCGGCCTCGGTGACCTTGGTGAAGGCATATTCAGCACCCTTCAGATCGCCCTGCAACAGCATGCCGATACCCCAGTCATTCCAGCGCTCCCGGTCGGCTTTGGTGGCAACCTGCTTCCACTCGGTCTCTTTCGCATTGCTAGTGAGCGCAATATCCACTTTCGACTCGGCCAGAACGGTGATCGGGAGATCCGGAATCCGGTCCTTGATGGCGTTCGAGACGTTGGCCGGAATGTTCTTCGGGTCGAAGCTGTATTCCATGCTGTTGAAGTGTTTACTCAGCAGCGCCGGATCCTGCCCTGGCTTTGGCTGCCCGGCATACGCGAATTCCGTGTAGTAGCGGCTAAACTTGCGGTAGTTCAGCTTCGCGGTCAGAGTTATCGGGCCTTTTGCGTCTTTCGGAATGCGCAGCAGGAAGTGTGAGGTATCGGCCGCGCCGGGGCCGATCTGACGGACGTAGAGCACCGTCCGCGACTGCCAGGCATTGCGTTTATTGATCGGATTGCCTTCCGCATCCAGCTGGAACGCCTTGAAGAAGTGGGCGCCCGGTTCCACATGGCCCTTACCCTCTTCGTCAACCTGGCCGCTCCAGTAGATCACTTTACCTGTTGCGTCCTTTGCCTGCATTTCAATCCAGATGTCGAACGAGTCGAGCGTGCCGCCCGGGAACGCATGGCCGATCTTCCGGGTTCGTGTCACGACGTCAATGCGAGCCGTGGACCCGGGCGTCAGTTTCAGCCCTGCCTTGTTCAGCGGCGCAGAAACTTTACCAACCTCGCGGATGAAGACATCGCCCGCCTGGTCGCTTTCTTCACCCGCCGCGATGCTCGACATGGTCTTTGGACCCTTCGCTTCGCGCCGGATCATCGTCGTCTGGCCCTTGTTCTCTTCCACCGGGGAGGCGGAGAAGATGTCCATCGTGATAAATCCGGATTTCAGGAACTTCTGGGTCTCGGCCAACTGAACGGCGTCCTTGTTGACCGTGGAGAGGGCGGTGTTGGCCGTCGCGAAGCGGTGCGAGTGGATCTTACCGTTCTTGTGCCCCGGTTCTTTCGAGTCTTCCTGCGGCATGTGGCAATCGCCGCAGGTGGAGGTCTTCGGGGGGTAGTAGAACGAGCGGGCACCCTGGCCGGAAACGCCGGAGGCCTGCCAGTTGTCATAGTCGTTGAAACCACGGAACCAGCGGTAGTTGTTCACCGGAATATCCAGGTGCACTTTGTGGCATGATGAGCAGAACTCTGAGGTGTCCTTCTTCATGAACGGCTTAATGAAGGTCTTGCGGTGGGGTTCCGGGTTGAGGTTTACCAGGAAGTGGTTCATTGCGCGGATGTACTTATTCTTGCTGCTCATGTACTCATGCAGCGCCGGGTATTCAATGGTGAAACCGCCATTGCCCATGGTGCTGTCCACCTTGGAAATCGCATGGCAGGAGGTGCAGGCCAGGCCAGCCTGAGCCTCAGGTGTATCAATCTGATCCTTGATGGGTTTTTCGAAACGACCGTTGAAGAAGACCGCGTGATCGTGGCATCCGGCGCACCATTTACTCGACTGCGGACCCTGCACGTCCTGCATGTACTCAATGGCCTTGCGGTAGAACTGATTGTTGAACGACCCAAAGTGGTGGGATGAGCTCTTCCATTCGTCGTAGGCCTGCTTGTGGCAGTCGCCGCAGGCCTCGGAATCCATGAAGAAATTGGACGGGATGATGCCCTTTACGTTGGTTTGGGCCGAGGACGGGAAGAACGGGGTATTCGGACCGCCGCCTTCCTCTTTCATTTCCGTGGGTACAACCAAGGGGTTCGTAATCCGGTCATTCGGATTGGGAAACACTTTTTCGTAACCCATCGAGACCAGGGGGAGCCCGATGAGGGCGATCAGGGCGTAGCTGAAACCCTTCTTAAACTGCAGCCAGCCGCCGCCCTTTTCCGAAGCCTGTTTCCAGACGAAGGGGATCAGCGCCAACACGGCCAGGGCCGCAATCCCGATGTGGGCCAGCAGGATATTACGATTTTCGTTGAGGTTGCCCTTGTAGACGATTACCAGGCCAACTGCCATGGCGGTCACATAAAGCAGCAGAGGAATCTTTGCCCCGCCGAGCACTTCCCGGCGGTGGCTCGAAGCCAGCAGCAGCGCGAACAGGAGCAGAACGCCCACCACGAGATGCGCAAGGACGTTGCCCATGTAAAACACCGTGGCGGACGGGAAGGCGGCCAGGTAGCCGGAATTGACCACCAAACCAATGAACAGCGCAGGGACACCTATTTGCAGTAGTCTTTTCATTTAGCTTTCACCCAGTATCCCCCGGGGCCCGCAGCGAATCCAGGTTCGCCAACAGACACAGGTCGACATAAATCATGATGTCTGGCGCGCTGACATCGGATCAATAATAGAAAGACACTACAGATGGGGTGGCGCTGGTTCGGTGCTTGCCAGGGGCAAAAAAACTGCCCCTCCGCGTAACGAAACGAGGGCGACCTTCACCCAGTAAGGTAGAATCGGTGCATAGTATGTCTCCGTTAGGTTTATCTCGAAACCAGCAACAAATCAACCAAAACCTGTAGTCAAAATGTAATTTTTTTTGTTAACGCCATCCTTCAAACGCTTCGGAGTGTAAGAAACAATGTCCAGGGGAATCAAAAGAGTATTAATCGGCTTAGCTGTCTTCGCGCTGGGCACTGTGGGGACGCTGGCGTGGATTCAGTCCACGGGGCATCGTTTCTTCAACAACGGCAAGGACATTAAGGATGCGCTGGTTGCCCTTGGTTCCACCCTTCGTAGCAAGGACCTGACTGCGGCCACCGGCTTCTACGCCACCGATTACGCGGGTAAGGCGCTGGGCTTGAATTCTCGCAAACTTTCTGAGAACAAGGACGGCATTCAACGTCTGCTTCAGGTTTCTGACGGTGTTGCCGCAGACCAGAAAGCCGCAATTGAAGAGTGGCGCATGTACCTCGACTCTTTCGATTCCATTGATAGCGTCTCCCTGTTTATCCACAAGCTGGACAAGTGGCAATCCCGCGACGATCTGGCCGCTCGTGTCCGCTACGAAGTTCTGGGCACCCCCCACGGTGCAAAGTACGCAGGTATTGACCGTGGCTACCTCAATATGACCTTCCGGGAGGGCGGTTCCCACGCGGTGCAGATCACGTCGGCAACGCTCATTGATGGTGATCGTTATATTTCAGACGCGCCGCAGTTCCGCGATGTTGCTGCCGAAGCCGGTGTAGATTTCACCAATCAGTACTACCCGGAGTTCATCAAACAGAAACTGAAGTTCGCCATGATCCGTTACGGCCCCGCCGGGATCACCACTGCCGACTATGACAATGACGGTTTCTACGACCTGATGATTCCCGACGGCGTGGAAACGAAGCTCTTTCATAACTCCGGCGACGGCAAATTCGAAGACGTGACGGCGAAAGCCGGTCTTGCCGGTCTGGATGGTGTCAGCGTTGTTTTGTTCGCGGACTACGACAACGACGGGCACAAAGATCTCTTCGTCAGTCGTACGTTTAAGCCCAATCAGCTTTTCCACAACAACCACGACGGGACTTTTACCGACGTGACGGCGAAGTCCGGGCTTGCCGAAGATTGCTGCACCACCGTTGCGTCCTGGGCCGATTATGACAATGACGGGTATCTCGACCTCTACGTGGGCCGGTACCTTGACCCCCGCCTTGCCATCCCGACTACCTTCTACGCGCGTAATGGCGAGCCTAATTCCCTGTATCACAACAATCACGACGGCACCTTCACCAACGTGACCGTCAAAGCCGGGGTCGGCGAGGTCGGTCTTTGCCTGGGCACCGTCTTTGGCGACTACAACGACGACGGTTTCCCTGACATCTATGTTGTGAACGATTTCGGACGCAAAACCCTCTACAAGAACAACGGAAACGGCACGTTTGACGATGTGACTGTTCACGCTGGTGCGCTGGCGTACGGTGCAGGTATGAGCGCCAGCATGTCGGATTACGATAACGATGGTCGGCTCGACCTCTACAGTACCGACATCCGATCCGAAGAAGCCTGGTATGCGGAATGGCCGACGGTTGCCCGCTACATGGCGAACACCTGGCAGCAGGGCGTTTGGGTGACGGACATGCCTCTTTACATGCAGGTCTTCCGGCAGTCGGGCCTGAAATTCGTGGAAGTCTTCCAGCAAATGGCGTCCGGCAACATCCTCCTGAGGAACCGGGGCGACGGTACCTTTGACGACACCAGCGAAAAAGCTCATGCCAATCCTCCGGGCTGGTTCTGGGGCGCCAGTTTCGAAGATCTTGACAACGACGGCTGGAAGGACATCTACGCCGCCAATGGTTGGGTCTACAACAACAAAGACACGGAAATCGAGCTCAGCTTCCTGAACAACGTTGTCAGTGAGCAGAAGCTGTACAAGACCGGCATATTCTTTGATCCCGAGCACTTTGGCACCACTTCCTGGCACGGCTGGGAGCACAATCGCCACATGCGCAATCGTGGCGACGGCACGTTTGAAGAAATTGGCCGGGCTTCCGGCGGTGATCTTCTGCTGAATTCCCGTGGTGTGGCTGCGGCCGACTATTGGAATCGCGGAGTGGTCGATTTAGCGATCTCCGCTTCTACAAATAAGCACGCTCTCTTGCGCAATGATCTACAGAGTGCCAACCCATCAAACAAGAGACACTGGCTGCAGGTGGAACTGGTTGGCACAAAGAGCAACCGTGACGCCGTCGGTGCCCGTATCACATTGAAAATCAAGGGCAAACAGCAGATGCGCGAAGTAGTATTGGGTGATGGATACGGCAGTCAGAATTCCCTGCGGCAGCACTTTGGCCTCGGCGCGGACGAAGCCGTTGAGGAAGTTACCGTGAAATGGCCTGCCTCGAAAATCGTTCAGAACTTCAAAGAGGTCAAGGGTGACCGCATCATCCAGATCACCGAAGGCGACAACAACGTAGTCGAGAAGCACTATGCGGCTCCTGTTGCGGCAAAGCTGGTGGCAAAAAAATGAAGCGCCTGGCGCTGGCTGTGATTTCATTCGCAGGTCTGGGCCTGGTTGCCCAGACGAAGCCTGCGGAGCGGTGGTTTGAAGACATTACGAAAAAAGCCGGGGTAGACAAGAAACATACCAATCGTGTCTTCGAGAACCCCTATGCCACCATCATGGCTGGCTACACGGCTCTCGGCGCGTCGGTCGCCGTTGCGGACTATGACGGTGACGGCTTCGACGATGTCTACACCACAGATTCCAAGGCCGGGGGGAAGAATCATCTCTGGCGCAACAACCACGATCTGACGTTCACCGATAGGGCCGAAGCGGCTGGCGTGGCGAATGCGAACGAAGGCGATAACGCCGTCGCCGACTCCATGTGGTTCGACTTTAACAATGATGGGCGGCCCGATCTTTTTGTGGTCAAGTTCGGACACAGCCAGTTGTTTGAGAATCTGGGTGGCGGAAAGTTTAAGGACATTACGAAGGCGGCCGGGCTGGACCGGTACAGCAACGCCATCACAGCGATCGCTTTCGATTACGACCGCGATGGCAAGCTGGACCTGTTCGTGGGTTCGTATTTTCAACCGATCAATATTTTCCAGCCGGATTCCCCCCGCTTCTTCCCGGAGAGCTTCGAAACTGCCAACAACGGCGGTGGCCTGACGGCTTATCACAATCTGGGCGGAGGCAAGTTCGCCGATGTGACCGAAAAACTCGGTATGAAGCTCAGCGGCTGGACTCTGGACCTCGGCCACGCCGATGCAGACAACGACGGCTTCGACGACCTCTACGTCGCCTGCGATTTCGGTACCGACCGGTTCTTCCACAACAATGGCAACGGGACGTTCACGGACATCTCTGAAAAGGCGATCGGCGTCGATTCCAAAAAAGGGATGAACGTGGATTGGGGCGACTACGACAACGACGGTCTCCTCGATATCTACGTCACCAACATCACCGACGACTACATGCGGGAAGGCAACTTCCTGTGGCATAACAACGGGAACCTCACGTTCTCGGACGTGTCCCGCGAAACTGCTACCTTCGAAACGGGTTGGGGATGGGGTTCCAAGTTCTTCGACTATGATAATGACGGCTGGCTCGATCTGTATGTAATGAACGGCTGGGTTTCGGCTGGCAAAGACAGCTATGTCCCGGACATCTTTAATATGGTCACGAAGCCGGGGATCGATTTCGCCGACGCCCGCAACTGGCCGCCCATGGGCGACAAGAGCCTCAGCGGATACGAGAAGAAGCGGCTCTTCCACAACGATAAAGGCCAGATTTTCAAGGACGAAGCGGCGCGGCACGGGCTTGACAACAAAAAAGACGGTCGCGGTATCGCCATTGCCGATTTCAACAACGACGGCAAGCTCGACATTATGTCGGCCAACGCCAGCAGCGAGCCGAATCTGTTTGTGAATACCATGCCTTCGGGCCGCCACTGGATTCAGTTCCTGCTGGAAGGCAAGCAGTCGAACCGCAGTGCCGTTGGAGCTCAGGTCCGCCTGAAGTTCGGTGAGACCACTCGACTCCAGTATGTGAGTGGCGGCAATAGTTTTGCGGGTCAATCGACCGCGCGTGTGCATTTCGGCCTGGCGGATACCGCGAAGGTCGATCAAATTGAAGTTCGCTGGCCCACTGGCCAGAAAGAAGTCTTCGCCAGTGTCACGGTGGACAAGCTGAACAAGATAGTAGAAGGAACCGGGAAGAAAGTTAAATGAAACTGCGGAATCTGACCCTCGTTAAATTAATATTGACGGGCCTCTTGCTCACGGGCCTGATTGTTCCCGCCTTTGCCGCTTCAGAAGCCGAAATTGCAAAGGCCGAGCAGGCCATGTCTGCCAAAGACTACACCACCGCCATCACGGTGCTGGAAGCAGCCCTGCAAAGCGACCCCGACAACATTCGGGCCGGCAGCGACTACCGTCAGGCGATCATGCGCAAGAGCATGGCCGCCCACCCGAAAGAAGGGGCACCCGCTGACTTCGATCGCTGCGTCGCGTTTTTCGAAAAACTCGTGGCAGCTAACCCCAAGGCCTCGGTTGCCTACCTGAACTATGGCTTTTGCAGCGTGGACAAGATTCCTGCTGCTGGTTCGATTACCCAGGTTCTGCTGGCGAACGCGGCTCTTGGGCAGTTTTCGAAATCCATCGAGCTGAAACCCTCCTGGATCGCTCTGTACACCCGTGGCAACAGCTATCTTTACTGGCCGGTCATTTTTGGTAAGGCCGGCCTTGGCGTTGCCGATCTGGAACGCGCCTACGGGATGCAGAAGTCAGAGCCGACTCGTGCCTATCACCAGCGTCTCTACATTTCTCTGGGCGATGGCTACTGGAAGACCGACAACATCGACAAAGCCCGTGCCATCTGGAAAGAAGGCCTGTCGAAATTCCCCGACAGCAAACAGATCAAGGCCCGCCTCGATCGCAAGGATGACGACCTGAAGTCCTATATCGATGACCAGCTGGACCCCGGCAAGCGCGTCGATACCGACCTGCACGAAATCTGGGAGGCGAAGTGAAGTTCTCTACTTTCGGTTCGCGGTTCGCACTCGCTGCCGTAGCCGCGCCGCTCGCGATCTGGGGCTGGGCGGAAGCTACCGCCACAATTAAATTCACGGAAATCGCGGCCAAAGCCGGGATTCAGACGACCCACCACACCCGGATTTTCCCTGGCAAGCATGCCGATGTTCTGCGCATGTTCACCTCAGGTGGCTCTTCCGCCGCTGCCGGTGACTATGATGGCGACGGCCTGGATGATTTATTCGTCACCGACTCCGACAACGGTAAGCCAAACCACCTGTTCCACAACAACGGCAATATGACCTTCACGGAAGTGACGGACAAAGCCGGGGTCGCTGGTGGCAACGATCCCAAGTCCATTGTGGCGGATGCTCTCTGGCTCGATTACGACAATGACGGCAAAGAAGACCTCCTGATTGGCCGCTTTGGAACGCCGATCCTCTATCACAACGAGGGTGCGGGTAAGTTCAAAGACGTTAGCGCTGGTTCCGGCTTCACCCGTTTTGGCAACACCATCGCCTCGGTCGCCTTCGACTACGACAATGATGGCCTCGTCGACGTGATGCTCGGCAATTATTTCAAGCCCCAAAACCTGATTGAACTGCCGGATCCCCACGTTCTGCCGAATGACCTCGATAACGCGATCAATGGTGGCGGAGTCACACTGTGGCATAACGACGGAAAAGGCAAGTTCTCGGACGTCACCAACAAAGCCGGTTTCGGCAAACTCACCGGCTGGACGCTCGATCTGGGCCACGGGGACTTCGACAACGATGGTGATCAGGATATGTACATCGCCTGCGACTATGGCACCGATCAGATCTTCTTTAACAACGGCAATGGCACGTTTACCGATACCACCGAAAAGTCCATCGGCTTCGATACCCGCAAGGGCATGAACGCCGAAGTCACTGATTACGACAACGATGGTTTCCTCGACGTTTACGTCACCAACATCACAGACGAATATATGAAGGAATGCAACATGTTGTGGCATAACAACCACGACGGCACCTTCACGGATATCTCCAAGGAAACCAATACCTGTGCCACTCTCTGGGGCTGGGCTGCCAAGTTTGGTGATTTTGACAATGATGGCTGGCCCGATCTTTACGTAGTCAACGGCCTCCGCTCGGCGGGCAAAGAGAACTACATCCCTGTCCTGCTGAACAATCTCCTGCTGAAGCCCGGTATGGACTTCTCCGACGTCCGCAACTGGCCCGACATTGGGGGCATGACCTGGAGCGGCTACCAGAAGAAGAAGATGTTCCGGAATCTGGCTGGTCAGACTTTCAAGGAAATCTCCGGTGAAGCCGGTACCGATAACGAAATGGACGGTCGTGGCCTGTCGCTGGCGGATTTCGATCATGACGGAAAGCTGGACATCTTCCAGGTCAACGCTGACCAAAAGGCGCTCTTCTATAAGGGAGTCACCACGGGCGGCGGCAACTGGGCGCAGTTTAAGCTGACCGGTACCAAGTCGAACCGCAATGCGATTGGTGCGCGAATCACCGTGAAGGCCGCTGGCCTCACCCAGATGCGCGAGGTCGACGGTGGTAACGGTTACGCCGGCCAGAGCAGCAAGACGGTTCATCTTGGTATTGGCGCAGCGACGAAGTTCGACTCCGTCGAAATTCGGTGGCCGAGCGGGTTGGTGGAGAAAATCAACGGCGCGGCTCTCGGCAAGATCAACAAAATCACAGAAGGAAAGGGCCTTCAGACCAAATGAGGATGCGTTGGATTCTCGCAGGTGGGGCGACGCTGGCCGCCGTCCTGACCAGTTCCGCTTTTCAGGCCACACAGTCTAATGAGGACGTCCTCGCCCAGGCAAGAAACCTGGGTAAGGCGTTCTACGAGAATCCAACCACGCAGGCTCAGTCTGTTGACCAGTTCAAAAAAGCGCTCGATATGATGCCGAACTCGGCACGCGAGCGTGTGAACTACGGTATTTCGCTGCTGCACAACGCCAAGACTGCCGAGGGAATTGCGGAACTGGAAAAGGCGCAGAAGCAGGACCCGTCTATCCCGCACACCTGGTTCAATCTGGGGATCGCCTATAAGAAAGAATCTCAGTTCGACAAAGCCATTGAGCAGTTCCTGGGCATGGTGAAACTGGTTCCCGACGAACCGATTTCCCACTACAACCTGGGTGTACTTTACAAGCTGACCGGCAAGCCGGAGGATTCCCTGAAAGAGGTGGAGATCAGCACGAAGCTGAATCCAAATCTCGCAGGGCCCCACTTCCAGCTTTATAACGCCTATCGTGCGGCCGGTCGTACGGCCGATGCTACGCGCGAACAGGCGACATTTCAGGACATCAAGAAGCGCCAGGCTGGTGCTGCGGTGACGGAGGACCTGGAGTGGTGCTACTACGCGGAAGTCTACGACCCGATTGAGCCCGAAAAGGCTCCGGTTATTGCTGCTGCGTCGCTCAAGGTCCGCAAGTTGGCCGCCGAATCCGGTGCTGTGAATTCGATTGCGGCTGATGTTGACGGGGACGGCAAAACGGACCTGATCGTCTGGTCCGCGAAAGGCGCCCAAGGATTTCAGGCCGGCACATTAGCTTTGGACCTTGGTCTTGGCGCTGTTGCCGACATCGTTTCTGTGGCGGCTGGTGATTTCAATAACGATGGGCTGGGTGACCTCGCCGTTCTCACGAAAGAAGGCGCTTCCCTCTGGGCCAATAAGAAGGGCAAGTTCGAAAAGGCTGCCTCCGATCTGCCGAAGGGTGTTTTTACGAAGGCCATCTGGCTTGACTATGACCACGACTATGATTTGGATCTGGTCCTCCTCGGTGCTGATTCGTCTCTCGTTCGCAACAATGGCGCAGCGGGCTTCAGCACCAAAGACGCCACCTTCCCGTTTGTGAAGGGCAGCGCCATCGACGGAGTCTTCTTTGACCTCGTGCCCGATACGGATGGCATGGATCTGGTGATCAGCTATTCCGACCGTGGAGGTGTCCTGTACCGGGATCGCCTGAACGGAAAATACGAAGCCATCGAGATCCCGGTTGTCCCGACCGGCGCGAAGTGGCTAACGGCGCGCGATCTGGATAACGACAGTGCGACCGACATCGTGCTGGGGACCGGCAGCAAGGCGCAGGTCATTTGGAACAAGGCCGGTAAGCTCGAAGCCGGGACCGCCTGGGATGCCGCCGGTCCGGTTGCTGTCGCGGATCTTCGCAACAGTGGCGTCGAAGATGTGGTGACCGCTGGTAATGTCTACCGTAATGACGGCCAAGGCAAGTTCACGGCTACACCCAACGCCGCACTGAACGGCGCAGTTGCGCTCTCTGCTGCAGGCTTCACCGACGGCCACACCAGCGTCGCTGCCATCGGAAAAGACGGCTCAGCCAGTGTGCTGGACTCTGACACTACTGTCGGCGCCTGGCTGCATGTAACGCTTGCGGGCGTCAAGAATCTAAAGCAGTCGTACGGCGCGAAGATCGAAGTCAAGAGTGCCGCGCACTACCAGAAGAAGACCTACCTGGGCATGCCCCTCGATTTCGGCATGCGCGACTACAAAGAAGCCGATACGGTTCGCATCACCTGGGCCAACGGCCTGATCCAGAACGAAGTCCACCAGGCGGTTGGCAAGCCAGGATCTTACAAGGAAGCCCAGCGCCTGTCGGGTTCCTGCCCCATGATCTTCACCTGGAACGGTGCGGGCTTTACCTTCCTGACCGATGTCCTGGGTGTTGCGCCTCTCGGTGCTACTTCCGGTGACGGCCAGTACTTCCCGACGGATCACGACGAATATGTCCAGATCCCTGGCGAAGCGATGGTCCAGAAGGACGGTGCCTACGAGATCCGCATCACCGAAGAGCTTCGGGAGGTTTCCTACCTCGACCGCATTCAGTTGATTGCCGTGGATCACCCCGCGCAGATGGACATCTACACGAACGACAAATTCAAGTCGCCACCGTTCCCCGAGTTCCGCCTGTACGGGGTGGAGAAAAAAATCCGTCCGCTAGCGGCTAAGGATGACGGAAACAACGACGTTCTTGCGCAGTTACTAAAGAATGACGCGACGTACCCGGATCGCTTTACAAGGCGACCCGACGGGACCGCGACGCTTCACCACCTGGATCTTGACTTCGGCAAGTCGGCAACTGCGAACAAAGCGGTTCTGGTGCTGGCCGGTTGGGTCGATTGGGCTGATGGAAGCACCTTCCGAGGTGCCTCCCAAGAAGCTTTGCCTGGTGCAGAGCAGGTCGGCCTTGTCTTCCCGTCCCTGCAGGTGAAAGACACCTCAGGTAAGTGGCGGACTGTGGTTGAAGATATGGGAATTCCGGCAGGTAAACCGAAGACTATCTCGGTGGACCTGACGGGCAAGTGGCTTTCGGCATCCCGCGAGGTTCGGATTATTACCAACCTTTGTGTTTATTGGGATGAGATCTTCCTCAGTGAAGAAACCGGAACGCCGCAGACAGTCTTGACGAAGGTGGATGCGTCTGTTGCGTCGCTCGATTTCCGCGGCTTCTCAAAGCCGGTGATCGACCCGGAGCGCAAACAGCCCGAAGCCTTCCTGTACAACCAGGTGTCGCCCGTTTCCAACTGGAACCCGACGCCCGGAAGCTACACACGCTACGGGGACGTTCGCCAGTTGCTGGGCTCCACGGATGATCAGTTTGTCATCATGGGGGCGGGTGACGAACTCGTCCTGAAGTTCGCTCCGGAAAAACTTCCCGCTCTTCGCATGGGCTGGAAGCGCGATTATCTGTTGCTTGTGGATGGCTGGGCCAAGGACGCCGATGCCAATACAGCGTTCTCGACCTCGGTTGGGCCGCTGCCGTTCCATAACATGAAGAGTTATCCCTACTCAGGGAATGAGCATTACCCCGGTGATGCCGCCCACAAGCGGTACGTCGAAAAATTTAATACCCGGCCGGCGCTAAGACTGATGCGCCCGCTAACCGAAAACAGGAGGAGTTAACCAGATGTCTCCAGCTATGACTTTTACCAGCGGCCAGATCCGCGAAGAGATTAAGAAGCTCATCGCTCGTGTTACCGAGCGTGAGCCGGAAGAAATTTTAGACGAAGCACATTACATGGAAGAACTTGGCGTTGACTCGCTGATGGCCATGGAAGTGATGATTGCCATCGACAAGAAATTCAAGATCGACATCCCCGAAGAGGAATTCAACCACGCCACGAACGTGAATGCGTCGGTGGCTCTCGTTGAGAAGTGGCTCTCCCAAAACGCATGACCGGCAGTAAGGTGATCGGCGGTGAGATGAGACGGGTGGCCGTAACCGGCATCGGCGTCGTTTCCTCGATTGGTACGGGGAAGGACGCCTTCTGGACTGCGCTCCTGGGCGGTACCTCGGGGATTTCGACCGTGTCATCGTTCGATTCCACATCTTTCCCTGTGCACATTGGTGGGGAAGTTAAGGATTTCGACCCCCTTCGATATCTCACGCCGGAGCGCGCCGCCGTCATGGGCCGCGCCACTCAAATGGCCATCGGTGCCGCGAAACTCGCCGTTGCCGACTCCGGTCTTGACTTCGACAGCGTTGATAAGAATCGTGTCGGCGTCTCGATGGGTACCACCTCTGGCGAACCGCTTTTTGTCGAGCAGTATAACGACGCAAAGAAGGCTGGCGGCGAAGATGCCGTTCCGGCCGAAGCGATGGGGCGTTATCCCTGCCACACCATGCCCGCTCACGTAGCTCTCGAATTCGGCGCGCATGGCCCGGTCATTATGATTCCCACCGCCTGCGCTGCCGGAAACTACGCCATAGGCTACGGCTACGATCTGATTCGCACGGGTCGCGTGGACCATGTTCTGGCCGGGGGGGCGGATGCTTTTTCGCGCATTACCTATACCGGCTTTGCACGGCTCGGGGCCATTGCTCCGGTGAAATGCCAGCCTTTTGACAAGAACCGCAAGGGCATGATTCCTGGTGAAGGCTCCGGGATGTTGCTTCTGGAACCGCTGGATGCGGCGGTCGCCCGCGGCGCCAAAATCTACGCTGAAATCCTGGGCTACGGTGTCAGTTGCGATGCCCACCACATGACGGCTGCGCACCCTGCTGCCGATGGTGCCATCCGCTGTATGCAGAATGCGATGACAGAAGCCGGTGTCACTGTTGACGATATCGACTACATCAGCGCTCATGGTACCGGCACGCCCACCAACGACCGTCTGGAATCCCTCGCCGTTCGTACGCTCTTCGGAGAACGGGCCTCCCGTGTCCCCATGAGTTCCATCAAGTCGATGCTTGGCCACACGATGGGCGCGGCGTCGGCCATCGAAGCAGCTGCCTGCTCGCTCGCGCTGGATACCGGCTGGATTCCCGCCACCATGAACCATGAAGAAACTGATCCTGATTGCGGCGTGGATATCGTGGCCAACAAGTGCAGAAAAACGAACCCAAAGATCATCCTGAACAATGCCTATGCGTTTGGTGGTAACAATGCCTGCCTGTGCCTCAAGAGGTATGTAGCATGATGCCCCGCGTTGTAGTTACGGGTGAAGGCATGATGACAGCGGCGGGTGCCGGTGTCGACGCTGGACAGGAAGCGCTCTGGTCAGGCAAGACGGTCATCGCCCCAAGTGAGCGCCTGAATGGGGCACTTATGGCGGATATTGGGGAATTCGATCCCGCCCCGTGGCTCGGCAACAAGGGCGTCCGCGTCCTGGATCGTGGCACCCGGTTGCTCTGTATTGCGGCCCAGATGGCGCTGACCGCCTCCAAATACACTCCTGCTGCAACGGTGGCGGATGGAGACCCTGATCTGGGGCTGGTCGTCGGGACTCTGTTCGGCGGCGTCCACAGCATCGCTTCTTTTGACTGGACCGGGATTACGGAAGGTCCGTCGTGGGTCAGCCCGATGGAGTTTGCGAACACGGTTGTCAACGCGGCGGCCGGGCAGGCTGCCATTAAGCAGAAGCTTCGCGGTGTGAATTCGACGGTTTGCTCGGGCCTTGCTTCGGGCCTTTACGCTATGAGCTACGCGGCTGATTTCCTCCGCTTTGGCCGTGCTCGTTATTTGCTGGCAGGCGGCATGGAAGAAGTCTGCGAGGAAACTTCACTCGGCTTCCGTAAGCTGGGAATCTCGTCGCCCTCGGGCGCTGTCCGTCCCTTCGCGGAAAATCGCGACGGTGCCGCACCTGGTGAAGGTGCGGCTATCTGGATGCTGGAGACCGCCGAGACAGCGGAAGCTCGCGGGGTGGAACCGATGTTTGAAGTACTCGGTTTCGGGGCCTTCTATGATGCACACCCCACTATTGGCTACAACCCTCGCGGCGAAGGCGCTGCGGCGGCCATACGTATGGCTATCGCGAATTCAGATCTGAAGCCCGAAGACATCGGCGGCATTGTTGCCAGCGCCAACGGCGGTGTTGCCGGTGATGATATGGAAGCTCGTGCCCTGAAAGCGGTCTTCGGCGAAGGTCTGACCGGACTTCCCATCTGCGCGCCCAAAGCTCTCTTCGGAGAAGCGATGGGGGCCGGTGGTGCTATCGGAGCGTTGGTTGCCGGCTTCGCGCTGCGTCGCGGAGAATTGCCGCCCACGGTGGGAGCTTCCGCCACCAATGGTCTGCAGCTTTCATCTGGCGCTCAAACTCTCCGGGGCGAAAACATCCTGATTAACGCTTTCAGCTGCGAGGGCAACAACGCTTGTCTGGTGGTCCGTCCATGGAAGAAATAGTCGCGCTACCGGAAAACGAGATCGATTCGGAAGCTATTGAAATTGGGCCCGATGATCTGCTGCCACGCCTGAGAGACAACGGCTATGATGCGGAACGTGTCGCTCGTCGCCGGGCCTGGGTAACCAAAAAAACTGGTGCGTCGCTGGAACATACTGGTGCCGTCTCTTATGACACCGAAGTTTGGCGCGGCAATATTGAGAACCCGATCGGCGTGGTGCAGGTCCCTTGCGGAGTGGCTGGTCCGGTCCTCGTCCACGGCCAGTATGCCAAGGGTCTGTTCTATGTCCCGATGGCCACTACCGAAGGTGCGCTCCTCCGCAGTTACGAACGCGGAATGGTGGCGCTGACTAAATCGGGCGGTGTGCAAACCACCGTCCTTTCAGACGAAAACCAAACGGTACCGTCATTTTTCTTCAAAGACATCGCCGCTGCCCGAGCCTTCCCTGGCTGGATCGAAGCCAATTTTGTCAACGTTCAGGCTGTCGCCAACGCTACCACGCGCCATGGCAAACTGAAGAACTTTAAGTGCTACCAGACCGGACGTCAGGTGCTGGTCAACCTGGGCTTCTCCACGGGTGACGCGCAGGGGATGAACATGATAGTTCGTGCCACCGATGCCGTTTGCCGCTGGATTCAGGCCAACTACTCCATCTCCAGCTACTTCCTGTTCAGCGGCATGTGTTCGGAAAAGAAGCCGTCCGGGTTTCTGATGACGCGCGGCAAAGGCAAGCGCGTTACCGCCGGAGCGCTGCTCACGCACGACGTGATGCGCCTCTACCTCCACGTCACTGCGGACCAGATGTTCCGCATGTGGCAATCGACCGTCGTTGGCCATATTCAGGCCGGGGCAATTGGCTATAACGGGCACGCGGCTAACGGCCTGACGGCGATTTTTATTGCCACCGGGCAGGACGTCGCCAACATTGTGAATTCGGCGCTCGCCATGACGATCTTCGAGCCCCATCCCGAAGGTCTCTACGTATCAACCACACTCTCGGCGCTCTCGGTGGCGACGGTGGGCGGCGGTACCGGTCTGCCGACGCAGCGTGAATGCCTGTCCGTTATGGGTTGCGCGGGAAACGGCAACGCAAAAAAGTACGCTGAAATTATTGCTGCCGCTATTCTGGGTGGTGAAATCTCAATGGGCGCGGCCATCGCTTCGCAGGAGTTTGTTGGTGCCCACGAACAATACGGAAGGAACCGGCCCAAATGAGTACCGCACTCGTCACCGGAGGAAGCCGCGGCATTGGCCGCTCCATCGTGGAGGCTCTGCATGCAGCGGGGTATAAGGTGGCGTTCACGTACGCTTCGAACCCCGACGCTGCGGCAGAACTCCAGACCAAACTCGGCGAAAATGCCCTTGCCTTTCAGGCGGACGTGAAAGATTTTGACCGTGCCGTGGAAGTGATCGAGGCCGCGAAAACAGCTCTGGGGCCGATCACGGTTCTGGTGAACAACGCGGGCATCCGCAAAGACGTGTCGCTCGCCCGTATGACGCAGGACCAGTGGCGTGACGTGATCGACACCAACCTTACCGGCGTGTTCAACTACTCCCGCAACGTGATTGGCGGGATGATGCGCACCGGCGGTTCTATCGTGAACGTGACCAGCGTCAGCGGCGTTATCGGCATGGCTGGCCAGGCAAACTATAGCGCCTCGAAAGCCGGCGTGATCGGCTTTACGCGCGCTCTGGCTAAAGAAGTCGCCCGCTTTGAAGTGCGGGTGAACGCGATTGCCCCCGGTTTCATCGACACCGATATGACTTCGTCGATGGACGAAGCCACACGCAAGAAGCTTTATGCGGGAATTCCGGCGGGGCGGGCGGGGACTGCGGACGAGGTCGCGAAGCTTGCCCTTTATCTCGCGTCGTCAGATTCTGCTTATGTAACCGGGCAAGTGTGGAATATGGACGGCGGTTTGAGCTAGCCTGACTAGATCCAGTTATGTCGGCCACACACACCATTTTCGGGCGTCAGTATCCGACCAGCTACGACGCGATTGTGGTGGGTGCCGGTATCGGTGGCCTGTTCTGCGCCAACCTGCTGGCCAAAGGTGGCATGAAGGTTCTGCTGCTGGAGAAGCACTCGGTACTGGGCGGTTTCTGTTCCGGGTTCCGGCGTAAGGGCTTTTTGTTCGACGCGGCGACGCACTTCTACCCTCTGCTCGGCAACCCCACCACCCTCAGCGGTCGTCTCCTGAAAGAGCTTCAGGTGGAGACTGAGTGGATCAAGATGGATCCGGTGGACCAGTTCCATATCCCCGGCATGAAGACCTTCACCGTGCCGGCGGAATTCGGGCCCTACATCGAGCGCCTGAAGGAGTGGTTCCCGGAAGAAGCGCCAAACGTGGACGCCTACTTTCAGGAGTTGAAGAAGGCTCACATGTATGGTCTTCTCTATTACTTCCGGGGCGTGGCGAGCGACCAGATGGAGAAGTTCGAGAAGCACACCATCTCGTCAAAACTGGATGAACACTTCAAAGATGCCAGGCTGAAGACCATCCTGATGGGAGACGCCCCGCATTGGGGGTCCTCGCCCGACAAGACATCCTACGTTTTCGACGCAATGTTGCGCCTCTCCTACTTTCTGGGTAACTACTATCCGAAGGGCAGCTCGCAGCAGTTTGCCAACGACCTGGGAGCAGCCCTCGAACGGCAGGGCGGTAAAGTCCTGAAGTGCGTTGGGGTGGAGAAGATTCTTGTGGACGGCGATAAGTGCGCGGGCGTTCGGGTGGCGACGGAATCGAAACGCGCCCCCGAACGCTTTACCTTCAAAGCGCCCGTGGTTGTGTCGAATGCCGATGCCATTCACACCTACCGCGACTTACTCGGCGAAGAGAACGGCGGTGGCTGGATGACACCCCACCTGAAGTCCCTTAAGCCTTCCTACCCCTGCTTTCTGATGCACATCGGCGTGCAGGGTATGGACCCCGATAAACTCGCGCACTCTGAAGGCTATTACTGGAAGCGCTGCGATCCGTCCGATATCATCCCGAACGTCTTCAAAATATTCGTCCCCACGCGCTTTGATCCAAACATTGCTCCGCCTGGTTGCCAGATCATCATCACCCAGCGCCCCTCGCCCCACATGGCCGGGGATGATGTTGACTGGGCTGCCCACAAGGCCGATCTCCAGGCAAAAACGCTGGCCCGTGTCAGGGACGAGCATCCCGATATCGACGACCACATCGTCACCATCTCCTCTGCGACGGCCATGACTTCGCAGCGTTTTACGGGCAACTGGCAGGGTGGCATGCTGGGCTGGGAAATGTCGCCCGATCAACTGGGCCCCTCGCGCCTGCCCATCTACACGCCGATCGATAATCTCTACCTGACTGGCCACTGGACGCAGCCCGGCGGCGGCATCACTCCCGTAATCGTCTCGGCCCAGCGCGTTGCCAAAGCTATACTCACAGGCCATGAAGAGGACGCTCGGGAGCTTTCCGGCTATTACTTCCGCTTCAACCGTCCTGCGGAGTCTCCCGTCGAAACCGCGTCTGAATCGCCGGTCGACAGCCTTTCCCACGATATTCTTACCAGGTCCCACTAATCCCATGAGCTACCAACTTCCCGGCTTTCTCCAGCTTCCTTCCTTACTTCTCGAATCCGGTCTGACTGTAGTTCAGGCGGCCGCTGAAACGGCTCAGTCCGTTCTGGCGAAAGCCACCGGCCAGAAACAGTCGGGCCACCTCGGGCCAGCACCTCTGGCTGGTCCGGCAGATATCGATACCGCCATGTCGGATCTTGCTGCCCGCGCTGTCCGCATTCTTCGAAGCACTCCAATGGAACCGGCAGAGATTGCGAATGTTTCGGCCAGTCTGGTGGACGCTGCGCGTCGGGCCTTTTGCTTTGTGGACCTGAAGAGCCCCGCAGCTCTCGCGCTGCCCTTCCAACTCGCGCTTTCCGCCACCAGCCTCGCAGCGCAATCCTCTCTGCGCGGTCTGGTCACCTACGAAGTTCTCGGCCCCAACCGCATCGAAGCTCTGCTGAAGGACTTTGTGCAGATGTTTACCGAACTTCCCGTGTTCATCGGCCTGGAATACAAAGAGGCCATGGAGAAGTGTAAAGAACGCCTGCTGCAGGTGCCGGAAGACCACAAGACGCGCATGGAACTGGGAGATATGTACGTCAAATGCGGTCTGTACGATCAGGCCGAAGAGACGCTCATGCAGATCCCTCGCGAGTCCGATCTGTTTGCCGATGCCACCCACGAAGCGGCGGTGGCGCTCTATCGCGCCGGTCGTCTGGAAAAATGCATGCGCGCCTGTGTTGCCTCACTTTCTGCTCGCCCGGGCCATGCCCGGACTCGCTCCTGGCTCTGGCTGGCCTCGCAGAAGAACAAGGGCTATCCGGATTGGGTGCCGGCTGCAGACCGCATGGTGGTGAAGGCTGGGTACGAAGACACGTCGCTCCATTTCGTAGACATTGCCGCAAAAATTGGCCTGGATAAGACTAGTGCCGGTCGCGGCATCGCGATCTTTGATTCTGACAATAACGGCTTTCTCGATGTGCTGATCGCCGCCGCCCATGGTGGCTGCAATTTCTACTACAACAACGGTGACGGGACGTTTACCGATAAGTCGATCGCTTCGGGGCTGGATAAGTGCGTGAACGGGTTCGCCATCACCGTCGGCGACTACGATAACGACGGGTATACCGACGTGTTCGTAACCCGCCTGGGCTTCTACGGCGGCGAGTGCCAGCTCTTCCACAACAATGGCGACGGCACATTTACCGACGTCACCGCCAAAGCCGGGCTAAAAGTCTGGGGCCCTGCGTTCGCTGCGTCGTGGGTGGATTACGACAACGACGGCAAGCTCGACCTGTTTATTGCTAACAATTTGGGCGGCCTGTTCGAACGCAAAACTCCCAATCGTCTGTTCCACAACAATGGCGACGGTACCTTCACCGAAGTTTCGGAAAAAGCGGGGCTTCACACCACCTGGCCAACCAACGCCGGAGCCTGGGGTGATTACAATAACGACGGCTTCCCGGATCTGTTCCTCTCCAATGGCATGGGACGTTCGCAACTATATCGGAACAACGGCGACGGTACGTTTGCCGATGTCAGCAAAGAAGCCGGGGTGGAAGCCCTGTGCTTCGGTAGCCCCGCGTTCTGGTGGGATTTCGATAATGACGGCTGGCTCGATATCGGTCAGTTCGCCTGGTCCGACCATGACGACGTGATCCACACGATGGAACATGGCGTTGGGCCTGCCGATGGTAATCCGATGCGGATCTACAAAAACAACAGGGACGGCACGTTTACTGATGTGGGTCGGGACCACGGCATGGTGGGTTGTTGGGGCACCATGAGCGGCAATTGTGGGGACTTCAATAACGATGGGTTCATGGACGTGGTGTTAGGCAACGGCAGCCCCAAGATGGACCGCATGGAGCCGATGGTTGCGCTCGAAAACGACGGCAAGAAGTTCCGCAATATCACGTTCTCGGCAGGCTTTCCGTTCCTGGGTAAGAGCCACGGGGTGAACATGGCGGATCTGTTTGGTGACGGTCGACTTTCCGTACTGGTTGCGGCGGGGGGAGCGTATCCGGGTGACCTGTTGACGACCAACGTTTTCTGTCCGGATAAGTTGCCGGGCAACTATCTCAACATTCGGCTCAAGGGTGTGACCAGCAATCGCTCGGCGATCGGGGCGAGGATCTCGATTGTTGCGGACGGGAAAACGCAGATGAGGGAGCTTTCCGGGGGGTCCAACTTCGGCTGCCTGCCCTTTGAGCAGCACTTCGGTTTGGCAACTACCGAAGCAGTGGAATCGCTGAGCATCCGCTGGCCCGGGGGGCATACGGAGCACTTCCACACGCTGCCGATTAACACGACGATTGAGTTCGTGGAGGGTGAGCCGACGTGGACCGATGTCTATGCTCGGGCGCGGGCGGCGAAGGGGTAGCGGAAGCACTACGAGGCATTGGAGTGAAGTAGCCGTCGTGTCCGGCGCTGGACCGCTGGAGGACGCCGCCGGCGGCCTCCAGCCTGAAACTCGGGGCGCTTCACGCCAGAACTTCGATCTCTTTCATCTCGGTGGTGCCATCGGACGGGGTCGGTCCTTGCTCTTCCAGCATGATCCGGCAGGCATCGCCCAAATTTTCCTCAAGTTCCAGTAGCGTCGCGCCTTGGCTAAAGACGCCCGGAATCTGCGGCAGGCGCCCTGGGAACCACGGACCGTCCTTCCAATACTCCATCTGGAAAAGTGCCATCTCGGCTTCAATTGTAACGCCGCGTGAGGCGCTAATAGGGGCCCTTCACCACACAACTCTTCGGTCCGTTAACGGGATTGCATCGCACCGTTCCTCGAATCGCCACGCTGTAGCCTGCCCCCTCCGCCTTCCAGTCGTACGGGTAATCCGTGCTCAAAATTTGGGCTCCGCTTTGGATCGCCCGGTCCCGTCGCGTGGTCTCTCCGGCTTTGACCGCCTTCGCGCCGCCGTCGGTCATCGTTCGGACCAGATACCCCTTCCGGACCAGTTCCTCAATATCCTTGTCTAAGGGGTTATTCTTCTTCACGAACGCAGCATCGGGCGTGCCGGGCACCCCTGCCGTGAACGCCATTCGCCCCCGGAGCGAGGGGTGGCCGTCGGTATACAAGGGCGTGATGCGTTCCTGGTCCAGCACGAAAACCACTTTCCCGCGAGCGCTGTCGAGTAACGGCCACCCCTCTTGCAGGACTGCCGCCTCCAGCGTGGCTTGCTTGCCCCGCACCACATCGGGCGTCACCACCTCGTCAGGCGCGAACACCGACCGAATTTCGGCATCCATGGTGTCCATAGTGGCCTTCGTAATTGTTTCCGGAGTGACAAAACCGTCTCTGGGCTTCCCGTCCTTGTTCTCCAGCTGGATGTAAATCGGCAGGTGGCCAGGATGCGCTTTCGACCAGGCTTTCACCATCTGCAGGCAGGAAACCAGGGTCCAGCAATGGCTCCGTATGTCCACGTCACTCACGTGCAGAACCTTGAGCCCGGGCTTCTTCATCGCCTCCGCCCACCCCGTCGTCATCGGTGTCGCAGTGCCTTCCTTCGCGGCCAGCCGTAAAAACAGAGGGTCTGCAAACAGGCTGCCCTGCGCATCGCCATAGATGTCGAGCTCCAGTTGCCGTGCCCCGGCGTCCAGTTGTGCGGCAATCGGTTGGTGCCGGTAGGCCAGTGATTCTGCCGCTGCAGGATTCTGCTTACTCAGAATCGCCATCTCGCCTGGTGCCAACCCCGCATGATAGCTGTTGTGGGTCCCGACGAACTGAATCTGATTCATTCGCAGCCCCTCCTGAGCCAGGGCGGGCAGGCAGCAGCAGACAGTAACCACGAGAAGGTTTCGCATTACTTCGAGCATAGTAGCCCGGCGTTTCAGCAAGATGTCAGGGCCTCCAGTTCCCGTGCCAGTTGTCGCAGATTCACTGCCTCTGTGAGTTCATCGAGCCTGTATCGGTCCTCGCCTTGCCGTCCCGACGGCCCTGATCGATGACACCCCGCAGCCGCTGGAATAACTCGGGCGCGCTCTGCACTTCGTCCAGAATCACCAAATCGTCCCGGTGATCCGAAAAATAGACCCCTGGATTCTCCAGGGCCAGATAATCAGACTTCCTCCGGCCGCATGTACGCAATTGTGGACCGCAACTCCCGATTTGCATACTTGCTGGTGGCCTGCCTTCACCCGCCCTTCCCACTCCCCCCCGGTAAGTCATACAATGAACCTGACGTACAAAGTGATGCGGCCTAACTTAATCGTTCTCTTCGCGGGCGTTGCCTTAGCCCTCCCCACCTTCGCGGCTGTCGATTTTGATCGCGAAATCCGGCCGATTCTCTCGGAAAACTGCTTTACCTGCCATGGCCCCGACTCGTCCAAACGCATGGCAAACCTGCGCCTTGATATCCCGGACGGCGGCGGGCTTGCCAAAGGTATTATCACGCCTGGAAAGTCGAAGGAAAGTCGTATTCTGCAACGTGTCGCAGCCCCGGCCTCCGGAAACCGCATGCCTCCGGCCAGTACCGGCAAGACTCTGACGCCGAAGCAGGTGGAAACGCTCAGTAAATGGATCGATGAAGGTGCGAAATGGCAGTCGCACTGGGCTTTCACCGCTCCCGTTCGCCATGACCCGCCCGCCATCGCTTCCGGTTGGGCGAAGACGCCGGTTGATAATTTCATACTGGCCCGCCTCGAAAAAGAAAAGCTGAAGCCCTCTCCCGAGGCCGATCGCGCGACGTTGCTGCGCCGGGTTACCTATGATCTGACCGGGTTGCCACCCACACCGACTGAGATTGATACCTTCCTCGCCGACAAATCCACCAACGCTTACGAGAAGCGGATTGACGCGCTTCTGGCGTCGCCTCGCTACGGGGAGCGGATGGCGGCCCAATGGCTGGATCTTGCCCGCTACGCCGATACGCACGGCTATCACATCGATTCCCATCGCGAAGCCTGGCACTGGCGCGATTGGGTCATCTCCGCCTTCAATCGCAACATGCCGTACGACCAGTTCACAGTGGAGCAACTGGCCGGCGATCTGCTGCCGAACGCGACGACCGAACAGAAGCTCGCCAGTGGCTTTAACCGCAACCACATGATTAACTTCGAGGGCGGCGCGATTCCTGAGGAATATCAGGTGGAATATGTCGTTGATCGTCTGGAAGCAACCTCCATGACCTGGCTCGGGCTTTCGGTGGGCTGTGCCCGCTGCCACGATCACAAGTACGATCCGATTCCGCAGCGCGATTTCTACCGGTTTTTTGCGTTCTTCAATAATGTTGCGGAGAAGGGTCTGGATGGCCGCGTCGGTAACGCTGAGCCTTACCTGCAACTCCCCACTCCTGTGCAAAAAGCGCGTCAGGATGAACTGAAAGCCGCCATCAAGGCCCACGAAGCGGCCCTGCCCGAAGCCGATGTCAGTGCAAAACAGGACAAGTGGGAACAGTCGCAGGTTGCCCTCATGAAGTCGATTGCCCGCAATGGTCTGGTTGGTCACTACGAGTTCGATGGGACTCTCGCGGATTCGTCCGGCGGCTATCAATATGGTCGAACTGTTCTCGGTGACCTGACATTCTCCAACGGCGCAGTAGACCGCGGTGCCGACTTCGACGGGGAAGCCCACGCTGTTCTGGGGCACGCCGCAATTTTTGATCGCGACAAGCCTTTCTCCGCTGCCTTCTGGCTGAAGGTCAACGCCAAGCAAAAGGTCCCGGTCTTCCAGCAGACTGAGGGCGGGAAGGGCATCAGCGTTTGGCTGGATGACTTCGAGCTTGCGGGCATCCAGCAGAGGGTGCCGCGCCTGTACCTGAAATTTGCATCTGCTGAAGGCAGTGCTATCGAACTCCGCACCGCTGACCGCCTGCCCTGGCCCGCCAACATGAACCATTTCGTGCTGAGCTATGACGGTTCCGGCAAGGCTGCGGGCCTGCGGGTGATTGTGAATGGCACCGCTGTTCGGACCGAAATGACCCGCGACACTCTAACCGCTTCCACTACTACCGGCGCCCCGCTCGAGTTTGTGGCGTTCAAGGGCAAAGTGGACGACCTTCGGCTTTATAACCGTGAACTCAGCGCTGTCGAGATCACCCATCTCAACTCGCAGGAGTCTCTCCGGGCCATCCTGAATATCCCCGCTGCCAAGCGCGCGAAAGATCAGAAAGACTGGATCCGCGACTACTACCTGGTCAACAGCGCTGCCGACACCGACAAGAAAGCGTGGGCCGAACTGAAGACGTTGCGTGCCGAGGAGAAGGCCCTGACGGCCGCCATCCCCACCACCATGGTGATGTCCGAACTGACAGACAAGCCCCGGGAGTCCTTCATTCTTGCCCGTGGAGACTATCGCAACCAGACCGACAAGGTGACCGCAGGAACCCCGACCGTGCTACCTCCCATGGCGAAGGATCTCCCGGCGAACCGACTCGGTTTGGCGAAGTGGTTCGTGGATCCCAACCATCCGCTGACATCGCGGGTGGCAGTGAATCGCTTTTGGCAGAACTACTTTGGCACCGGTCTGGTGAAAACCACGGAGAACTTTGGGTCCCAGGGCGAGCCTCCTGTGAATCAGGAACTTCTGGACTGGCTGGCTACCGAATTCGTTCGCACAGGGTGGGACGTGAAGGGGATGCAGAAGCTTTTGGTCACGTCGGCGGCCTATCGCCAGGCGTCGAGGGTAACACCGGAACTCCTTGAAAAGGACCCCGAAAATCGCCTCGCAGCCCGCGGACCTCGCTTCCGCCTGCCGGCCGAGATGATTCGCGACGGCGAACTCTACCTGTCTGGGCTGCTGAAAGAGCAGCAGGGTGGTGCCCCGGTGAGCCCCTATCAACCTGCCGGGGTTTGGGAAGAGATCGCATTTGGCGACGGGTTCAGTTCGCAAGCCTATGTGCAGGGGAAAGGTGACGAACTTCGTCGCCGCTCGCTCTATACCTTCTGGAAGCGCACCGCACCGCCACCGGAGATGACGACCTTCGACGCGCCGGATCGTGAAAAGTGCGCTGCCCGGCGAACCCTGACCAACACGCCGCTCCAGGCTCTGGTGCTGCTGAATGACACGACCTACGTGGAAGCGGCCCGCTGGCTGGCGACCCGGATGGTTCTGGATGGCGGCAAGACCAGTGCGACCCGCCTCGACCTCGGTTTCCGTCTGGCCACGGCGCGGCATCCTTCCGCGAAGGAAATCGCCATCCTCAAAGAAACGCTGGAGGCGCAACTGCTGGACTACAAGCGCCATGAAGATAAAGCTGCCGCACTGCTGAAGAATGGCGACACCGCCCTTGATCCGCGAGTGGCGCAGGCGAAGATCAGCAATCAGGAACTGGCCGCATGGACCACTGTGGCGAGTATGATCCTGAATCTCGACGAAACCATCACGAAACAATAGCCAGGAAACAGCGCCATGATCTTCGATCCCCTCACTTCCACACGACGCCATTTCTTCGGCAAAGCCGCCGCAGGTATCGGCATCCCGGCCCTGGCTTCGATGCTCCAGGCGGAGAACGGCGGCCTCGCCGGGCTACCCCACTTTGCAGCCAAAGCCAAACGGGTCATTTATCTGCACCAGTCCGGTGGCCCGTCTCAGCTCGATCTGTTTGACTACAAGCCCGGCCTGAACAAGTCCCACGGCATTGAACTCCCCAGTTCGGTAAGGAACGGCCAGCGCATCACCGGAATGACGTCCGGCCAGAGTACTTTTCCGGTTACGAAGTCGATCTTCAACTTCAAGCAGCATGGGAAGTCCGGTGCCTGGCTGAGTGAACTGCTTCCCCATACGGCAAAAGTTGTCGATGACATCGCGATCATCAAAACGGTAAACACGGAAGCGATCAACCACGACCCGGCCATCACATTTATCCAGACGGGTAGCCAGCAGCCTGGTCGGCCCAGTTTTGGCTCGTGGATCAGCTATGGTCTGGGTAGCGAGAATCAGAACCTGCCCGGCTTCGTGGTGCTGATTGCGCAATCCAGTTCTGTGAACACCGACCAGCCTTTGTTTTCCCGGCTGTGGGGCAACGGCTTCCTGCCGTCAAAGTATCAGGGTGTGAACTTCCGCGCGTCGGGAGACCCGGTCCTCTATCTGTCAGACCCTCCGGGGATTGATCGCGAAACCCGTCGGCGGATGCTGGACGGCATCGGCAAGCTGAACCACCTCAACGGCGAAACCTACGGCGATCCCGAGATTGAAGCCCGCATCGCCCAGTACGAAATGGCCTTCCGGATGCAGACTTCGGTGCCGGATCTGATGGACCTCTCGAAGGAACCCCAAAGTACCTTCGACTTGTACGGCCCCGACGCCAGAAAGCCCGGAACCTACGCCTCGCATTGTCTGCAGGCCCGTCGCCTCGCCGAACGGGGGGTTCGTTTTATCCAGATCTATAAAAGAGGCTGGGACCAGCACAACGATCTCCCGCGTGACCTCGCTTTGCAGTGCAAGAGCGTGGATCAGCCCTCGGCCGCGCTGGTGCAGGACCTGAAGCAACGCGGCCTGCTCGACGACACGCTGGTCATCTGGGGCGGGGAATTCGGGCGGACAGTATATTGCCAGGGAAAACTGATGAATGGCAACTACGGGCGGGATCACCACCCCCGCTGCTTCAGCATGTGGATGGCAGGCGGCGGTATTAAACCGGGAATGAGCATGGGCGAAACCGACGAATTCAGCTACAACATCGTCGCCGACCCGGTTCACGTTCACGACATCCAAGCCACTGTTTTGAAGTGCCTGGGCATCGACCACAAGCGTCTGACCTATAAATTTCAGGGCCGCGATTTCCGGTTGACAGACGTTGCAGGCAATCTGGTCCCGACCTTGATCGCATAAGATGGGAGCTTCGTCAGAATACACTTCGGTCTCTGCCGGATACAGCACGGACGCAGGAGTTTTGTTGCCAGGCACCGGAATTTCGAGAATCACCCTCCGCGAGCGGGCGTACGACCTGGTGCCGGTTGCCGACGAAAAACAAAACGGGCGGACCGAAGGCCGCCCGTTTTGCAACAACCCCTCCGAAATTGGTGCCTGGTTATTTCCTGACGGTCAAAACGACGCCTGCCTGCGTTGGCACGCCGTTGTAGCTGGCGGCGAGAGCGATTTCTCCGTCAGGAACTGCGGCAGGCACAACCACATTGAACTGATAGGTTCCGGGAGATATCAGCGTCGCTGAAGTCACTGTCGCCTGAACGCCTCCGACAGTAACAACCGGCAACACCGGCAGACTCCCGGATTGCACGCCCGCGCCGCTCACGATAGGCGCTGAGGTGGCCCCGAAACCATTCCCAAATATCGAGACCGTCTCTCCCGGGGCGGCTGGAGTGCTCGAGCCGGCAAACAGAGTGGTGGGGCCAACCGGACTGCCGCTCGCATGACGAGCCGCCACGTGCGTCGCGTCATACAGGAAAAGTGAAGGCGACACTGGCTGTGCCTGCACCGTATACGTCCCGCTCACCAGGCCGTTGTTGTTCACCTGAATCTCAACCGAGCCGGGCAGCAGCCCCGGAGGCGTCAGAATATTGATCTGGCCCTGGCTGATGTAGTACACGTACGCGCTTTGGCCATTCATCGTTACGCTGACTCCGTCCAGCGAGGTTGGCATCCGCCCATTCACAAAGTCGGTTGAGGCCCAGTTCCGCTGCCGGGCAGCCAGCCGGTCTCCCACAATCGACACCCAGGTATTCGGGGCGATCACGGGACTGTTGCCGAACGAATTGGTAACTGACACAATAGCCGGTGGCAGACTTCCCGCCGAAACCGACGGGGCCGCGTCCACCTGGAAGCTGAAGATCTTCCGCGCCTGTGGCCCGTTCACGTACTCGGTCCCCGAGTTTTGAGCCGTCGCATCCATCCCGATCGTGCTTACCGTCAGCGTCTTGCCATCCGCGCTCACATCCAGCACCGCGAAGTTGAATGTGTCGGGGCTATAAAAATCCGCTGCCTGGGGATTGGTTCCGGCGGTCGGGTCTCCCTCCCGGGTAACGTCATGCAGCCCTGGATAGCCCATGAGGCCAAAGGGTTCGATCCCGGTTGCCTGCTGTGCAGCTACAATGCTGTTGGCAAGTTGCTGGGCCATGGCAAACGTGTGATTGGTAATCGCATCCGGCCCGGTTGCCCCCAGGGGCCCGGCAACAATCGAAAACACATAGGGTACCTTTACATAGCTCGCCTGGTTTTCCGAGTCGGTCGGCGAATAGGCCAGTTCATTGATCCGGTTCTGGTGGTCATCGGTAGACAGAAACACCACATTCGTAATCTTGTTATCGGCGAGGAACTTCAGCAGTTCATTGCGCTCTGCGCGGTATCCGCCGATATATGCCTTGCCGCTGTCCCCTGCGACCGGGGCATACGAACTGCCGGGGCCGAAGCTGGGCAGATCCTTTAGCGTGAGTGCGCCACCCAGCGGGCCGATCTGGTCCACCGGATCTGACATCGTCACAAACTTCCAGGGCGTTCCGGCCTTTTGGGCGTCCAGCAAAGTCTGCTCCAGCCATGCCAGTTGGGTCGCGCCCAGGTATGTTCTGCCAGGATTGTTCGCACGCGGAGCCGTCATATCGTCGGCTGCCCCGTTTGCGGTCTTGATCCGAAGATCCCGATAGGAGCGTGTGTCGGCATTAATGAAGAGAACATTCCTTCCCCACTGCTGAGCAAAATACAGCTTTTTCGACCCGTGCGACCTTGGGTCTGCCCGGTTATTCACGGTCCCCCGGTCCGCCATCGGCTGGTACGACGTGAACACATCACGCAGCGTCTGGAATCCAACGGATCGATTCATGTAGTCGCTCACGGAATTGTTCGCGTCATTGATGTTTCCGGGATTCCCCGCGCCGTTTGTTCGCGCGTCCACCCCGCGGCCAGTCGGCATATCGGTTCCGTTGGTGCCCCCGACTGATCCGCCGGCCGGAGCGCCACCATTAATGTACTGGCGGTTGCCCAATTCGTGGTTATCCCAGGTTGTGTAATTCCCCTGTGCGGCATACAGAACCTGAAGGCTATTCTGGCCCGCAGCATTGACGGGCAGGAAGTTCTCGCGATACTTCTTCTCGTAATCGGCTTTCAGCTGGGCTGCTGTCGCGAACCCAGTGGAAGTTGGAACGCCATTCAGATTCGCCGCCGACCCGGAAAGGGTGACCGACGGTGAGTCTAGCCACGGTGCACCGTTGTGTGGACCGCTGGCGGTCAGGTTGCTGGCGTTCTCATAGATCACGTCGCCCAGATTCATGAAGAAGTCCAGGTTCTGCGTGGGAAGTTGGGTGGCCAGCGCATAGGGTCTCACCAGCCCGTCATTGTCGCCACTAAAGCCAAAATGAACCAGTGCGGCAGTGCCGGGTGCCGGAGCGGTCTTGACGCGACCGATGTTGCTCACTTCGCCGCCGGGCCCCACGAAGCGGTAGTAATAAATGGTACCCGAGGTTAGGCCCCCCACATCCACCTTGCAGGTGTAATCTTTGGTCGAATCCGTCGTGCAGGCCAGGATACGTGTCACGCCCGCGGCGAAGGTGGAGTCCGTCGTGATATCCAGCTTCAAAAGAGCACTGGCGGGATTTGCCGCGTCTACTGCCCGCGTCCAGAGCACCGCACTTGAGCTCGTGGCGTCTCCGGCGGCGACACCCAGGAACGAAACTCCCGCCACGGCGGCAGGTGCACACACCAGAATACTCACCAATCCAAGCTGTACAAAAACCTGAGGTCGCTTCATAAAGTCTCCATTTTCGATACCAATCAGGTCACTACTCTACCCTTGGGGTGTGAAGACCTGATGACGGTTGAAAGACCATCGTGTGACTAACCGCACAGTCCCTGGAACCTGACGAACAAGTTACAGTCCGCCCCCCGCTTCCTCTACCTGGGGCGCAGACGGTGCGAAGCCCCGTTCTCACCGGATCGATTTCGTTTGACTTATCACGCACAGTACTAATAAACTAACCCTGATAGAGGGTGGGTGAGGACTCTAGGTTTCGTATTATTTTCCGCCTGCCCTTTCAAGTCTTTTTGTTCGCTTTACAAGGGGGAAAGTCCATGTCAACCAGGAAGTTGATTCTGTTACTGTGCTCGATGGTCTTATCAGCTACGTCCATGTGGGCGCAGGCGGTATACGGCACCATCGTTGGAACTGTGACCGACGCTACAGGCGCCGCCGTCGCAAACGCGAAAATTACCATCACGGACACCGGCCGCGATGTAACCCAAAACACCACCAGCAATGAATCCGGGAACTACTCCCAGCGGTTTCTCATCGCCGGGAAGTACCGCATCCGCGTCGAGTCGGAAGGCTTCAAGGCCTCCGTGCAGGACAACGTCCTCGTGTCAGTGGATACCGAAATTCGCGTCAATATCGCGCTCGAACTCGGTGCGGTCAGCCAGACCGTGGAAGTCTCGTCCGACGCCGGTGTGCTCAAGACGGAGCGTAGCGACGTCGCCTCAACCTATACCGAACGCACCGTCACCGAACTCCCGGTCCTGAACCGACGCTTCACCAACTTCCAGTTGATGACGCCGGGCGTGGTCGCCTTCCCCACCTCTGTTACCGCCGCCTCGGCTGAGAACCCACAGGGCTCTTACCGTATGCTGGTCAACGGTCAGAGCTTCGCGGGCACCTCGCATCTCCTCGACGGTACCGATAATCACGACGCCGTTCTCGGTTGGATTGTGATTAATCCTACACTCGAATCCGTCACAGAGGCCAAGATCACCACGGCTAACTACGACGCCGAATTCGGGGTTGCCAGCGCGGGTGTTGTCAGTGCGCAGACGAAATCGGGGACCAACCAGGCGCATGGCTCCGCGTTCGAATTCCTTCGCAACGACCACATGATCGCGCGCAATCCTTTCACGCAGTCGAAGGTGATTCCGAACTCCGGCGGCAGGCTCATCCCGCTCACACAGTGGAATCAGTTCGGCGGCTCTTTTGGGGCTGCGGCCATTAAGAACAAGCTCTTCTACTTTGGCGACTATCAGGGAACCCGCCGTAATACCGGCGGCGCGGCTTTGCTCCGTGTTCCTTCGGCTGCCGAACGTGCAGGCGACATGAGCGCCACCGGGATCAACATCTTTGACCCCGCCACTGGTGCCACGCCCGCGCTGCGTCAGCAGTTCCCTGGGAACATCATTCCCCCGAGCCGTCTCGCATCCGGCACGCAGAATTTGCTGAAACTGATCCCCGCCGCCAATTCCGCTGCAATCCTCGATCAGCCCAACTTTGCTTCGTCAGGCGGCGTCCGCTTCAATGACCACGCCTTCAACGTTCGTGGCGACTACTACCTGTCGGATAAGATCCACACGTTTGGCCGCTATTCCATGCAGGACTTCAAGATGGTGGCCCCCGGCTCGTTCGGTCTTGTTGCGGGCGGACCCGGTCTGGACGCTTCTGGTTCCACCAGCGCCTACGCCGGCACTTCTAACTCCCGCAATCACTCCATTGCCGCTGGCTTTGATTACAACGTGCGACCGAACCTGCTCACCGATTTCCGTTTTGGTTATGTCCGTTATCACGTCTTTGGCCAACCGAATGGTATTGGTACCTCACCTGCGAAAGACGCCGGCATCCCCGGCGTGAACCTGGACGCGAACTTTACCTCTGGTATGCCGGCTTTCTTCATCAACGGCTACGGCAACAACTTGTTCAAGTTCGGCTACGCCCTGGGTGTGAACGGCTGCAACTGCCCGCTCATCCAGGACGAAAAACAGTTCCAGTTCGTCAACAACTGGACGAAAATCTCGGGCAACCACACCATCAAGTTCGGTACCGATCTTCGGCGCGCCCTCAACCTCCGCGTTCCGTCTGACCGTCACCGTTCCGGCGAACTCAACTTTGACGCAGCCCGCACGCAGGGCCCCACCGGCGGTGGTTCCGGCCTGGCTTCATTCCTGATGGGCGATGTCTCCCGCTTCGAGCGCTACGTCTCCAACTCGCTCGACGCCAGCGAAGCGCAGAACCGCTACTTCCTCTTCGCTCAGGACCAGTGGCATGTTAACAGCAAGCTCACCCTGAACTACGGTTTGCGCTGGGAAAACTACCGCCCACAGACCATCAACAAGGCGGGGAATGGTGGTTTTGTCAGTCTCTCGACCGGTGAAGTTTCCATTGCAGGTCAGGGCGGTACGGGTCTCGACATGAACGTGAAGACCAACAATAAACTCTTCGCCCCCCGTCTCGGTATCGCCTACCAGCTGAACAGTAAGACCGTCATCCGCGCCGGATATGGCCGCGGCTTCAACCTCGGTGTGTTCGGCTCCATCTTCGGCCACAACGTGACGCAGAACCTGCCCATCCTGGGGATCCAGTCGTTACAGCCCGCGAACGCCTTCGACTCGGTCTTCAACCTGACTGCCGGGCCCCAGCCTCTCGATCCGGCCAGCATTCTGGCTGCCCAGCGGAAGGGCCCGAACGGCAAGAACATCCTGCCGAACGGTGTTACGGCCTTCGTTATTTCCAATCCCATTCGTTTCCCTACTGTTGATGCGTGGAACTTCACCATTCAGCGTCAGATCAGCGGGACCTCCTCTGTGGACATCGCCTACGTTGGCACCAAGGGGACCCACGTCTTCGCCGGAACGGGCGGCGACTACGATCCCAACCAGGCCGACATCAATGGCTTCGGTACCCTCACCACCAACCAGCGCAAGCCCTTCTTCAACCTGTTTGGCTGGTCGCAGAACCTGCGCTACTACGGCTCGGATGCCAGTAACAACTACCACTCCATGCAGCTCCGTTATAACAAGCGCTTCTCCAGCGGCATGAACGTGATGTCTCACTACACGTGGTCGAAGAATATCGATTACGATTCCACCTACTACCCCCGCGATGCGAAGCTGGCCCGCGGCGTCTCGAACAACAATCGACGCCACGTCTTCTTCCTGGCGTCGCTCTATGAAATTCCGGTTGGCAAGGGTCACCGCTTCCTCGGCAACGCGTCGAAGATCGTGGATGCCCTTGTCGGCGGCTGGCAGACCAACGGCTCGTGGAGCTGGATGGCCGGGCAGCCGTTTACCCCGTCCTATCGCGATTGCAATGCGGATCGCGACACCGGTTGGTGCCGTCCGGACTCTGTCGGCAGCTTTGAAATCGACAACCCGAGCCAATTCGGCTGGTTCAAGACCACCAGTGCTCCGCTGACCGCAAACGGCCAGGTGGACGGACCGTGGCAGCGTCCGCAGCGCGGCAAGTTCGGCACCATCGGGCGCAATGCAATCTATGGTCCTTCATTCGGGCAACTGGATATGTCTTTCTTCAAGGCCTTCAAGCTCACCGAGAAACAGACTATTCAGTTCCGCGCCGAGGCGTTCAACTTCACGAACCACACCAACCTGGCCAATCCCAACGCTTGCGTCGATTGCCCCGGTCAGGCGGGTCGCATCTTCGGCACTTTCGCGGGTTACATTCCGCGCCAGTGGCAGATGGCTCTGCGGTATAGCTTCTAACTCGGAAACATCGTAGAAAACCGAAAGGCCCGCTCTGGCAGAGATGCCAGGGCGGGCCTTTTTCAATTTGTACAACCTCAACTTAGAAGAGGCGTTCTCCGGGGGGCTTGATCCCCTGCAGGCGCAGATAAACGGCGGCCTGGCCTCGGTGGTGAACCTGATGTTCGGTTGCTTTGTCGAGGACGACTTTGCGGGGTATGGTCCAGCGGAAGAAGGCGACCTCTTCACCGAGAGTGGCGGGGTCCATGGCCTTGATGCTCTCCATGACGAAGTCGTAGCTGGCCAGAGTGTAGGCGGTGCAGGCAGCTTTGGACTGCAGGGCTTCGTTCTTTTCAGCGGCTTCGTCCTTTAGGGGGCTGACGGCGTTGCAGGCGACGGCGGCGAACATGTAGTTCGCATGGCCCAGGTGGAGGAACTGGCCGGCAAACGAGAGGGATTCCGGGGCCGGTTTCAGGCCGTAGCCTTCTTCGGGCATAGCGTCCAGGTAATCCTGGGCACCGAGTTTGGCGCGTTCCCATTCCTCAATGAGTGTTTCGATTTGTGTGGACATAGCTCCTCATTTTACCTGGGGTCTGGCGCTACAAAACGAGGCGGTCCGGAGAGGTCATACGGTCTTCGGCGACTTCCACGTTCAGCGTGATCTCTTTGTGATTCCGCATCACCGTAATGGAGGCGTTTTTCCGGCTGACGCGAAGCAGAGAGGAGACCTCGCGGGGGCTGGAAACAGGCGTTCCGTTGACGCGCGTCACCACGTCGCCCGCCTTCAGGCCGGCCTTTTCGGCGGCAGACTTCGCATTCACGGTACGGACCAGAACACCTTCCTTCACGCCAAAAAACTCGGCCAGTTGCGGCGTCAGCATTTCACCTTCGAAACCGACCTTCGGGGCTTCGCTCACCATGGCGGGCGGCCAGATATCTTCGAGAGACCGGGGAGCGATCATGGCTCCGTCGAAGGGTGAGGCGGGGAAGACCATGGCCATCGCACGGCGTGATTCCAGGGTCGCCGTCAGGCTCTGTTTCGCGGCATTTCGCCAAACAGACAGTTCAATCTTCGAGCCTGGTGCGGTGTCGCCGACTGTTCTTACGAATTGCTCCACCTCGTCCACTTTCTGGCCGTTCAGTTCCAGGATGACGTCGTTCTCTTTGAGGCCGGCTTTCGACGCCGGGCTGTTGTCATCGACGCGTTTCACTTCCACGCCGGAATCAGTGGCAAGTTTCAGGACGCGGGCTCGTTCGGCGGTTATTTCCACCACTCCAACGCCGAGGTAGCCACGTTTCGCCATTGCCTGGGTAGAGATGGAACGACCCCGCAAGGAGCGGGGAGGGGCCGGAGCGGCGGGCGCAGCCGGGGCAATCTGGGCAAGGCCGAGCGTTTCGAACGCCGCCAGTGCGGATACAGCCAATACTGTTTTCTTCAGGAACATGCTCATTATCTCCGTTATTTTTTCCGGATCTGGATTCGTCCGCCTGACGCGCGCAACCGAAGCGTGGGCCCGCCACCGTTAATTGCGCCGCGTGCAGTTACCGAAGTTCGTCCGGTTACGGACCGCAGACCGGGGTAATCGGAAACGATGGCACCAACTGCCTGTGTGCCACTCATTTCCGCATCTACCGTTACACCCATATCTGACGGAAGCAGGACAGAAATGTCACCAGCGCCGGTGGAAAGGAACGAATCCTCCAGGCGCTGACCTTGTGTGATCTTCCGGGAAATGACCTCGGCAATCACGCTGCCGCGGCCCGTACTGGCGCGCATCGGGCCGGAGACGTTGCTGAGGCGAATGGTGCCGCCGCCGCTCTGGCATTCCACAGAAGAAGCTGCTCCGATGTCGATGGGGCCTGCCGCGTTCTGCGCGAAGACCATGCCGAGGGCGCGGAGCACGATGATGGGGCCGCCCGAAGTCCCGGCAAAAACGCTCCCCCCGGCCTGGTCTATCTGAATCCCGCCACCCCCGGTAAACGCGCGGATGGCCCCTGCAACTTCACCCAGCATGATATCGCCGCCGTGGGTTTCAAAGAACGCCTGGCCACTGATATGGATGGCCCGAATAGAACCGCCCCCGGAATAGCATTTGACGATGCCTCCGATGCGCCCCAGCGCCGTGGAGCCCCCATTGGAGCGGATTTCCACGTCGCCCGAGATGCGGTCAAGGGCAATGCGTCCGGCCACGGTTTGGGCCAGGACAGAACCCTCCAGATCGGCGGCATCAATGCCACCTTCTTCACTGGCGAGATTGAGGAATCGGGTACTGCGGGGGACCTCCAGCTCCACATTGCCGGGGCCAGTGAAGACGATGGCGTCTCCGGCGAGGCGGATAGTTGCGAACGTACGTGCAAACTGGCGGGCCTGCGCTTCATTGGCTGCGTTCACCTTGGCTGAGATGACGTATCGGGTAGCGTTGGACGCTTTACCGCGGACCTTCAACTCACTGTCGGCGACGATGCGGTGGACGGAAGGCAGGGTTCCGGTGAGGCGAACACGCCAGAGAGACCCCTCGCGTTCCACCTGGATGCCGTCGGCTGCGCGCACTACCGATGCGGCGCACAGGAGTGCAATGGCAAGCTTGAACACGGTGGAGGCTTAGTAAGTTCCGACAGACGCCTTCATTTCGGCCAGAATGCGTTCACACTGGGCCCGAACGTAGGTGTTGTCTTCATACTGCAGGGCGCTTTGCAGGGCCCCCACAATGGAATCGTCGCGGTGGGTGGTCAGAAGGTCAATTGCCTGAACCCGGACTCCGGCGTTGTCATCTTTCACGAGGACCGAAGCCAGGGTCTTGCGGACTTCTTTGTTGCCTGCATAGGGGCGAAGGCCTTCGAGCGCCTTGAGCCGAACGCCGGGATTCGGGTCACGAGTCAGGGCGTCGAGAAGGGCGTTGCGGACATCTTCAGAATCAACTTTGTTCTTGAGGAGCCCGATGGATTCAACGCGGACTGCGGGATTATTCTCTGCGCGAGCCGCTTCCAGCAGGAGTTGCTGGATGTTTTCGTCGCCAAGGGCCCCGCTGACCATGCGGCGGTGTACTTCATCCACCGAGATGCGGACCTGCCCGGAAGCGTCCGGCTCCACAGAGCGAACGTTGGAGAACATTGGTTCTGAAAGACCGGCCTTCATGCCGCCGAAGCGTTCCGGGGTAACGCGGGCTGCCAGGAAGCCCAGGGCGACCAGTGCCATGGCGCCCACCGGCACACGAAACGGGATGTTGAATTGCCAGAAGTCGCGGAGAGATTCGAGCCAGGTGTTTGCGGCGGGGACGTCAGTATTGGAAATGGCCGTCCGGAGTTCCGCGCGACAGGCAGAGAGGAGTGCGGTATCAACCACGGCGGTGCGGTCGTCCATCAGAGCTAAGAACTGCCGATGCCGGGCCAGTTCCTGGGTGCACTCGGGGCAGGTGGCCAGGTGGGCTTCGATCACTTCCTCTGCCGCCGGGGTGACTTCGCCGTAGCAGTAGAGCGGGATTTCTTCCGTTACTTCCGGGCAACGCATCTTCAAAGTACTCATACAAAAGATTCCAGACTTGCTCTCATTTTTTGGGTGGCGCGGAACAGGCAGTTTTTCGCCGCCTCTTCGGTAGTACCAATCATTTCGCCGATGGCCCGCAAACGCAGGCCTTCGTAGTGACGCAGTTCAAAAACCGATCTCTCCCGGGGCGTGAGCTCTTCGAGAGCGCGGTCAATCTTGCCGCCCAGCTGGCGATTCCACATCTGACGCTCGGGGTCGGCATGAGGGGCACCTTCTTCCAGCTGCGCCACGCGATCCACCACGCCTTCGGAGGTTTCAACGACAGTGGATTCCTCCCGCCGAACCTTACGGCGACGGAGGTGGTCGAGGCAGATATTGGTAACAATCCGATACAGCCAGGTGTGGAACGAACAATCGAACCGGAAAGTGTGGAGGTTCCGGTAGACCTTCAGAAAGGCCTCCTGGTAGACATCGCGCGCTTCATCCGGCGACCGCAGAAGGTTCATGGCGATGCGGAGGACACTCTGGTCGTAGGCCCGCACCAGACGCTCGAAAGCATCCTGGTCGCCCTTCTGGGCCGCGCGGATCAGCCCGGCTTCGTCTGTTTGCGTCTCGGTTCGCGCCATCCGGGCACTCAAAAATTGTACGGCTTCGTGCATTTCTTTACCGTCGTCACCTGCCTGCAGATGGTCTGCATGCAGTCTTTACTTCCTGCACTCCTTGGACGACGAAGCCAGAAAAACGTCACCAGGTAATTAGTTTCAGTTCGGTCATTTCTTCCACCGCATAACGCGGGCCCTCACGGCCACTGCCGGAGAGCTTGACCCCTCCGTAGGGCATCTGGTCCACACGGAACGCCGGGATCTCATTGATATGAAAGCCCCCGACATGGCATTCGCGGGCGGCACGGAAGGCTTTTTCAATGTCCCTGGTGTACATGCCGGCCTGGAGGCCATAGTCAGAGGCATTCACCATGCCGATGGCCTCGTCGAGCGTCTTGTAAGAATTGAGGGCGACGACCGGTCCGAACGCCTCACGGGCGCAGAGGCTGGCGGTGGGGTCTACGTCGGTCAGGATGGCGGGAGAAACGGTGGCTCCGGTCCTCTCCCCCCCGGCGATCAGCTTCGCGCCCCCGGCGGTCGCTTCACCGATCCAGCTTTCAATTCGTTTGGCTTCGTTTTCGGTAATCAGCGAACTCACCTCGGTCGAGTCTTCCAGGGGGTGTCCGATCCGGAGTTTCGCGGTGATTTCCGCCATTCGCGTGGCTACCTGATCGCGGATCGACTCATGCGCAAAGATGCGCTGGAGCGAAATGCAGACCTGGCCGGAATGGGCGAAAGACCCGGCCACGCACTTGGGGATGGCCTTATCCAGATCGGCATCTGCTTCCAGAATCACGGCCGAATTGGAGCCAAGTTCCAGGGTGACCCGCTTCATCCCGGCCAGACTGCGGATGCGCTGCCCGACCTCCGGGCTGCCGGTGAAGGTAATCATGGCGACGCGGGGATCGAAGCAAAGCAGGTCTCCAATGACGCCGCCTGGGCCGGTGATCACGTTCAGGGCTCCGGGTGGCAGCCCGGCATCGGCAAAAATCTGTGCCAGGATCAGCGCGCTCATGGGCGTGGTGGACGCCGGCTTGTGGACGATAGTGTTACCACCGGCGAGGGCCGGTCCGATCTTGTGGAGGGACAGGTTCAGCGGGAAATTGAAGGGGGTGATGGCGGCAATAACGCCGACGGGTTCGCGGATCAGAAGCCCCGTTTTGCCCTTACCTCCCGGGTGGGCGTCCATGGGGACTTCTTCGCCGTGCAGTCGATTGGCCTCTTCGGCGGAAAAAAGCAGGGTGCACAGGCCGCGGTCCACCTCCACGCGAGCTTCGCGAATCGGTTTGCCGGATTCGGATGAAACGGCCTGCGCCATCAGTTCCAGGCGCTCACCGAGGAGCTTGTGGGCCTTATAGAGGATGGTCGACCGCTCGTGACGGGAGAGGGCCCGCATGGTGGGGCCGGCGGCGACGGCAGCGGCTATGGCTGCCTCAACCTGTTCGCGTCCAGCTTCAAAGATTGTTCCGGCAACGCTGCCGTCGAACGGAATTCGGACAGCACGGGCATCAGAGGTACGGACAGAGGCTCCGCCGATCCACATCGGATATTCGATCATGCCTAATAGCTTATAGCCGAACCAGGTTCCATCGGCCAGGGCTGGCCGCAGATTTCCAGGTCGGCGGTAATACCGGATTGCTGCTCCCGTCCGCCATTACATGGAGGCGATTCATATATGAAAGCAGAAAGACTACTATTCGCGCTTGCGCTGGGCCTGGCAGGCACACTGGCGGCACAAACGCCGGCAATCGACAGCGGCGGTGTGGTGAATGCAGCGAGCTATGCATACGCGGGGTTGCCGTCGGCCGGGATCGCACAGGGTTCTATCTTTGCCATTTTTGGCAACAACCTGGTGCCCACGCCCTTCGCGCAGCCGAGCGGCTACCCATTCCCACGACACTCGGCGGTGTCACGGTTCGGGTCACGTCCGGCAGCACCAGCGGCAACGCCTACCTGTTCCTGACCTCGGCGAAACAGATTACCGCGATGTTGCCATCCAATATTGCAGTTGGTACGGCGTCGCTTACCGTTACCGCCAACGGTGCAACCAGCGCGCCGCAGGCATTTCAGGTGGTAGCCAGCAGTTTTGGTACGTTTGCGCTCAACTCGGGCGGCAGCGGCCCCGGCGTCATCACGAACGCAAGTGTGGTGCCGTTCGGCTTGACCAAGGCAGCGAATCCGGACGAAGCCGCTATTATCTGGGGCACCGGTCTGGCACCCGTTTCCGGTAATGAAGCCGGTGGAGCTTTGCCGGGGGACCTGAGCAGCATCCCGGTAGAAGTTTACGTCGGCAGTTCTAAGGCAACGGTCACCTACCGCGGTCGCTCAGGCTGCTGCGCAGGTCTCGACCAGATTGTTTTTACGGTTCCGAACGTTCTCGGCTGCCGCGTGCCTGTCACCATCAAGATCAACAACGTGGTCAGCAACTCCACCACGCTGCCGGTTGCGGCGAAGGGTTCACGGACCTGTTCGGACGAGGGTGGTCCCTCGGAAGCGGACCTCGCAAAGTACATCCAGAACGGCAGTTCCATTGGCGTAGTCTCACTCAGTCGGGTCGCGACATCCATAACGGTGCCCTCCTTTGGCAGCATCACCACGAATGCCGATGTAGGCGCGGCCACCTTTACCCGGTTCACGGCGGCACAACTGGACGCCAGTTCGAACCCGTTCAACACTTCGCAGATCGGTGCCTGCACGGTGTCTTACTTCAAGGGTAGTGCGCCCGCTGCGGGTCAGGACCCGCTCGCCCCGAAGACGCTCGACGCCGGATCTGCCATCACCATCAACGGTACGGCGGGTTCAAAGCAATTGACGAAATCCACTCTCGGTGGCCCCATCGTTTACAGCGGCCTCCTCAGCACCATTGGCGCAACAGGTTCGGTGGACTACCTGAACCCCGGCACTTTCACCGCTACAGGTCCGGGCGGGTCGGAAGTGGGTGGGTTTACGTCGTCCATCGCGATTCCGGCGGCTATTAACTGGACGAATCAGGCAGCGCTCACCGACATCACCCGCAGTGCGGGCCAGATGATTTCCTGGACGGGTGGTGACCCGGCCGGCAGCATCCTGATCACCGGGAGCTCCGCTTCCGGCACGGCAGCCGATTCGGTGGGTGCCGCGTTCAACTGTACAGTGAAGACGTCTGACAACCAGTTCACCATCCCGGCGCAGGTTCTTCTGTCTCTGCCGGTGAGCGCCTCGGTGCAGGGTATTCCGACGGGCGTGTTGTCGGTGGGCCAGGTTGGCGCTCCGAAGACGTTTTCGGCGTCAGGACTCGACGCTGGTTACCTCGTTTACACGAACCTGGTGGCGAAGACCCTGAACTACAAATAGCCGCTGACAGGTGGTGAAAAATGACGGCGCACGGGGATTACCATCCCGGTGCGCCGTTAGTTTTTTGGGGGGATAAAAGAGGTTGGTGCGAACGGGGAGGGTCGAACTCCCATGCCCTTTCAGGCGCTGGAACCTAAATCCAGAGCGTCTGCCAATTCCGCCACGTTCGCGTGATGCGTGACGCTGGAATTATAGCAATTGGGTGCATGGTAATCTTAAGAGTACGCCGCTGTTTCCTCTTCCACGCATTGTGTCGGAAGCAGGAGTTTTGCAATCGCGAGCCGGTAGCTCAGTTGGTAGAGCA
>RGPS01000600.1 GCA_010084195.1 Terriglobia bacterium | reverse complement strand
CCCATCGGGGGAGAGGGTTAGGGTGAGGGGGCGGGCGGGCGGAGTAATGACGCGCCCTGAAACACCAAGGTGGTAGAAGTCAGTCTTAAATTGGAAGACCCCGTGGTTTGCACGGCGCTTTACCCCCTCCCCATGAACCGGGATGGGTAGGGCGCGTCTGTCCTCAGCGCGCCGCCAAACCACCCGGACGCTCCCAGACCTCGGCGGCGCGGTGAGGACACCGCGCCCTACCGACCACTGTTTCAGGGTTTTCATGCGCGCCCCTTCGTTCCGCGAATTCTCACCCCGGCCCTCTCCCCCGATGGGGGAGAGGGAGTGGAAACCGCCGCCTTCGCCCGCACGCGGGTAAAAGCAAGTCACGGCCGCAGTCCCTATCCAGGTCGTACTCATTGCAAGGTGACCATGAAGATTTCTTCGAGGGTAAGGGCTTCGACCGTCAGTTCCTCCGGCTTCAGATCATCCGCAAACCCCAGCGCCGTCGCCTGCTTGACCGACGCCACCATCCGCCGCAACTCCCGCAACCACAACTGCATTCGGATCTGCACCAGCGGTGCCAACCCCACAGGACCGGCAATCCGAGCTCTCGATACCAGCGCCAGGAAACTCCCCAGCAGCCGTTCCAGGTAAACGTCCTCCCGCGCCCCAATCCGGCAGAGGGCGGGCGCACGGACGGCAGCGTGGCCAAAGGGCGCTCACAGTTGCAGAGGGCGATCCCGACATTTGTGTGTTCGGAGTGCCTGAACATTGAGCGGATGACGGAGGAGCGGGGCTGCGGGAACTGCGGGTCGAACTTCGAGAAGATGGTGGCGATCTGGCTGCCGGACACGAATTACACGAAGAAGCTCAAAAACGGGACGGAGAAGCGGCTGGGGTCGCACGACTGCCCGAGTTGTGACGGGCATAATTCGCTGACGATTCTGGGTTCGCGGGCGGCGAGCCTGACGAGCGTGGTGATTGCGCAGTTGTTTTCGTCGGTGTTTAACGAGGACAAGAAGCTGCTGGCGCCAACACCCTCGCCAAGATCCGCGACATCGCCGTCACGCTCGTCGGC
>RGPS01000599.1 GCA_010084195.1 Terriglobia bacterium | reverse complement strand
CTGATTTAAGGCCGAGTTGTACAGGTTGGGGAGGGGGATGGAGAGCTGGTGGAAGGCGCTGCCGGGGCCGAAGTCTTTATAGTCAATCGACCAACCGGTACGGTCTTGGACATTCCCCTGCGCTGAGAAGGTAAAACGGCTAATCATCTGGCTCTCGCTGATGGACATGTTGCTGAGGGATTTCGGGAACCAGACCTGCATCACGTAGTTGTCGTCCACGACATCGCCGTCATTGGCGGGGAAGCCGATCAGGATACGTTCCGCACTGCCGCGTGTCTCCACATTGCGGGTCAGCTCAGTGACATTGGCTGCCTCTTTGGAGAGAGTCATGTTGCGGGAGGAAGATGCCTCCAGAAAACGCAGGGTAATCGTGCCCGCTCCGGTGAGGGGAATGTTATTGTAAGTAAAGCGCCACTCCTTTTGGAACGAGCTGGTGATGGTGAGGCTCGGGGTGACTTCCGTGGCTCTGGCCCAAGTGGGATTGAGGGTGGTGTCGTAGGTTCCGTTGCCGTTGAGATCCGTGAAGGTTTCGCCGGTGTTCCAGACCCCATTGGTATTGGCATCGACAAAGGGCTCGAAACCGATGCCGTTGCCGTTTTGTGCCCGGGTGATGGCATCGTCATTGTCGTTGTCCGAATCGGTGATGCGGTACCAGACTTCCTGCACCGTCATGTCGGTGCGGACGACCATCTCGTAGCCGGAACCGCCGACAGTGCTGTTGTTCGTGGCCGGAAACGCGAGGACACCTTCGGGGGTTTTGGAGTCGTAGTAGAAAGTCTGGGTGAAAGTCTGATAGATCGGCGCCTCGTTGGCTGGGCGATTCAGGAAGGCCCGGGCGCGGAGAACGTGGAAGCCCTCGGATAGGCCGGTCTGCATGGCCCAAGGCCAATTGCTGTAGGTAACGCCGGGGGTGGGAACGCGGGCATAGTCGTTATGGGGAAAGTGTTGGACGGCGGACGGGTTGAAATCAGCCACCCGGAAGGTGGTAAGCATGTTGCTTTTCCAGGAGACATTGTTTGAGCTCGTGGGCCAAATGGATCCGGCCCCCGCT
>RGPS01000598.1 GCA_010084195.1 Terriglobia bacterium | reverse complement strand
GATCAGCGGGGCGTCGATGCCAGCGAGATTCAGGATGGCGTCGGGGGGGACGTGAAGGTCAGGGTGGCCCGGCACGATGAGCAGCCCCGGAACCTTCGTTTCCCGCACCACGTCCCCGGCGGCCCGGCTGCGGTCGGCCACCGATTGCACTGTGCAATTGGGTCGGAGTTCCCGCACAACCTCCGGGCCGAGCAGACTTTTCGTGAGCGTGCATTGGCTGTCGAGATCGATGACCACGACCGTCTTCGCCCCGTCGTCGAGGGCTGCACCAGCGAGGTTCAGGACGTTCGTCGTCTTCGACGCGCCGCCCTTCCGGGCAACGAGCGAGGCAACCAGCGGCATGGCGTCGTCTCCAAAATTGCACGGTGCAATTCCACGATTGCACCCGTGCAATCAGTCATCGACGCTGCAGGGAATCAGGCTGAAACGATTTCCCGCCTCCGGCACGACCGAACCCCCGGCCGGGGATTTTGCGGCCGGTTTCGGTTGCCCACAGAGACGGCCGCCGGGGGCGACAGGATGACCGACGGCAGTCTCCCTCCGGGTGGGGCTGCTCCTGTCCGTTGCACCCTTCGGACCATATCCAACCTGATGCCGCCGCAGGGATTGCAACGAGAAACCGGGGGCGTCCCCCCCACGCCACCAGAACCCAGACATACGTTTGGCTTCTGGATTTTTTCCCGATTTCGTCGGGCAGGAGAGGGGGGGGCGGAAAACTCCCGGCGGCGCGGCCGTGACAGATACCGACGGTTTCAGCGGTTGCCCGCCAGCAAATTGCATGGGCTATGGGGTGGGCCACCACCGATGCCGCCCGATAGCCTGATTTAGACCATGCTGAACACATCTTGGATGCAGGGCTGAAATTGGGAATCCGGCAGATGGCAGGGCAGGTGCAGCCGCGATCCGCACGTCTGGCTGAAACCGGAAGCAGTGAAGTTCCGTGGTCGCCGCGAGTTTCACCTAGGGGGTAGGTGGCGGGATCAGGCCGCTGCTCACCGCCATGCCGCACGTCCCCACGGCTCGCGCCGCCGGGAGTTTTCCGCCCCCCCCTCTCCTGCC
>RGPS01000597.1 GCA_010084195.1 Terriglobia bacterium | reverse complement strand
CTCTTCGGCCGCGGCCGCTTGATCGGTCACCGGCGGTGTGACCTGGGCTGGCCGTTCGATGGCCTTGGCCGTCACCGCCACGAGTTTGGCTAGCAACTCCGCTTCACTAGGGGGCATTGGTCGTCATACCTCTCTGCCGTCTGGCATCAAGTGCCGCCTGTTTGTCGGCACGGTTGGTGTCCCATAAGGCCAACAGGAGCCCTATCTGTTGTTCGGTGTAGCCTTGATTGACGAGGTAATACCGGGCGGCGTCGGTCGTGAGAAGATTCTTCGCCGCCAACTTCTCCAAGAGGGCGACTGGGAAGTCTGGAATCCGTTTCTGTCGCTCCTGACCCCACCGGATCAGGTACAAACGCTTCTGGGTGGCTGGTACGTTGAGTTTGTCCAGGGCGATGCTGGCATTGTCGAATGTCCGGCCGCCGGCGATGGTCTCCTGGTGGATTACCTCGATCTCGTCTCTGGGCCGCTTGATGGGGTTGTAACTCCGTCGCCTCACGGAGGATGTCCCAGGTCTCGAGGAGTTGGGCCAACTCCAGGTCGTTGTACCCGGCCTTGGTCAGGATCGCGATCGTGTCATCTCTGCTCCTGAGTGCCTTGACGTAGGATGCCTTGAGGGCGGCCGCCACATCCTCCCGGCGATCCTGTTCACGGGCGAAGTCGATATCGGCTACGAACCTGTCTACCAACTCCTTCGGGTAGCCCAGGTTACTCAAGGTCTGCCGGAGTTGGGCTTCACCGATTCTCCGTGCCTTGTACATTGCGAGTGCCGAAGACTTGACCGGGCCTACCAGTAACTCCCGCTCCTGCTTCCGCTCCTCGTCGGCATCAACCCTTGTGAACTCCGTAAGGATCGTTGCGTTCTTCTCGTCGTACCCGATGCTTCGGTAGGTGGCCTTAACATCCTCAAGGCTGACCACACCCAACTTGTATGCCCGTCTCACGTCTACCCGGGTAAGAGGATCGAACGAGATTGCCTTGAGGAGCGGTCTCCAGACCGGGGCATAATCGGCACTCTTGAGGTAGTCATCCAGTTGCTTCTCCGTGATCAACCCACGGTGGAGCATCTCGTA
>RGPS01000596.1 GCA_010084195.1 Terriglobia bacterium | reverse complement strand
TTTCCCAGCAAATGCTCTGCGCCCTCCGTTCACCTCCGCGTCCTCTGCGATCAAAATAGAACCCACGGCTCGGATTCAGAGCTTGGAACAGGAAGACCGGGGAGATCGGGGAGCCGGCGTTGCCAATCCACTCGGTGCAATCGGTGCAGTCCGTGGTTAACTCCGGAGCCGGACCACAGAGTGCACGGAATACACGAAATCAGGCCCCGGAGATTTGAACGCAGAGGACACGGAGGGCGCAGAGGCCTGGCTTTGGTCTGAGTTCCTCCGCGCCCTCCGCGTCCTCTGCGTTCAAAACCGGATTGGTATTTCAGCTGCCGCCGGCTCCGGCTTTGAAGCCCGTCGCGAAGTACACCGCGAGGACGATGCAGCCGAAGCTGAGCAGGTGATTCCACGCCAGCTTCTCCTTCAGCACGAGGGTGGCGAAGACCACGAACACGCCGAGCGTGATGCACTCCTGGATAATCTTCAGCTGGTAGCCGGTGAACGTGCCGCTGAGGTAGCCGTGGCGGTTGGCCGGGACCATCAGGCAGTATTCGAAGAAGGCGATGCCCCAGGAAAACAGGATGACCGCAAACAGGGACTTGTTATCCAGCCACCGGATCTTGAGGTGGCCGTACCAGGCCAGCGTCATGAAGATGTTCGAAGCGATGAGCAGGAGGATGGTTTTCACGCCGAAAGGCCAAGCGGTTCGAGGGCCCGGGCCCAATCATTTTTGGAGCCTGAAGCCAGGAACCCTGGAAAAGATCCGCGAGTTGGTGGCACGTCCGGTCCGCAGATTGTCATTCTGAGCGCAGCGAAGAATCCACGCGTGGCTTCCCGCGAGAGCATGGATTCTTCGCTGCGCTCAGAATGACAGAGAAGGGTTAGTGTCCCGTTAGCGCCGGTTAGTGGTTCCCCGGCTCGGGCCATCCTGCCCCATCCTGTCATCCTGTCCAAACCCTCCGGCCTCCTGTCACACTTTGTAGTACGACCGGAACCACTCCACGAACCGCTTCAACCCTTCCTCGAGCGGAACTTTCGGCGCGAAGCCAAAGGCCTGCTGCACCCGCGTGAGATCGGCGCAGGTCTCGAACATGT
>RGPS01000595.1 GCA_010084195.1 Terriglobia bacterium | reverse complement strand
GCGGTCTTTCTACGCTTTGAGTGCCGACTTCCACCCACAGCCAGACCGGACGTTGAATGCTGGGCGATGGATGTTACCGGTTGAAACGACCCTGGAGTTCGTGATGGGGCAGATGGCGATTGCGAGAACGGGCAGCCAGCCGTTGAAAGCACTGTCATCAGCAGGCCAGCAGGCAGCGTTGAAGGCTTTCAAGTGGACGAAGGTGTCGATGTTCAGCGCCAAAGAACTGAAGCAGGCCCGGCTGGCGTTCATCGACGGACATCCCGAGCTGGCCGAACAACCGAAGGAGCTGGCTCGGGCGATGAAAGCGGATGGCCTCTACACCGACATCACTGAGCTGCACGTCATCGTTAAGCAGATTGGCCGGTTGAAGGGGTTGGCTGGATGACTGGTTGTTGTAGATAGGCGGTTCCTTAACTACAAGTGAGATAGAGATTGGGGAAATAGGGTGAAGGAGTATTTGGCGTGCCGAGCTTGCCATGATTGGTTGTCGGTTGGTCGTTCCCGTGTCAACGCAAGCAGGCTAACCAACACTTCGCGTAAACGGGCATGGGGTTGCAACCAGCTGCCTAACTACAATTGCCTCCTAAAACTGCGCAGGATCGATCGGGGTGGCGGGATGCACGTTGACGGGATCGGATGACTGCGATTCAACAGAGGTGCCGTCTGGATCGTTAACGGGACCGATGTGAGGTTTGCTGGCTTGCTGATGAAGCCACGATTTCCTTCGGGCATCATTAAAGTCGCCTCTACACCACGCTTCAGGTTTGAAAGGCAGCATCCCGATGTTTCTCAAGCCAGATCACGGAGGATACGGACCGGTGTAGCGCAGGCAGGGAATGTCGTTGCTGATGAATGGACGGTGGTGGAAGTGGAATTTCAGCTCAACGATGTCCGCCGTATTCACTTCCAGCAGGTAGTAAGGCTTCTCCCACCATTGATTGAATGCTGCCTCGTCCACGCTGATTGACTGGCTTCGGTACGGTTTGCAATCGGGAGGCGGCACCTGTTCATCAACGAGCAGCGAATAGGTGCCTGGCGGCAGGGTGAACGCGAACGTGCCGGTTTCGCTGGTCGTGA
>RGPS01000594.1 GCA_010084195.1 Terriglobia bacterium | reverse complement strand
TCGGGGATTCCGTCGCCGTCGCTATCGTTGTTGTCGGTGATTTCAAGATACCAGTCCAAGTAATCGGCCCACGAAGTCTGGGGTTGGCCATCGTTCAGGCGCAGATTTCCCGCGTAGGTTTTTCCGTTTCTCGCTAAAGTGGCCGCCTGGACCTGATAGCGATCCCCGTTGCTGTCGACGAACGAGAAGGCGGGGATGCTGATCGAGTTTTCGTTGGGGACGGTGAATGGCGCCGAGAATGTAGAACTGGTTAGCGAGCCGTCCGAGGCCGGAAACGAGATGTTGAACGTGAGCGTGCCGCTCGGGCTGCGTACGTAGGTTGCCGATGAACTGGTCGGAACGGTCGCCACGATGTTCAGATTCCCACGTAGGCTGACGGATCCGGTGCCGCCTGCGGTCAGCGCAAGGGTAATGGCATAGGTGCCCGTGGTCTGCGCGGAGGGCCGGTTCCATGATCCACTGACCGAATACGTGAAGCCGGAGGGTAGATCCGAGCGGGCGCTGCCGGTGATGCCGATTGCCGAGGACCGGGAAATTTCCAGAAGGTCGGGTAGCCCGTTCCCGTTGCTGTCCGTGGTCGCAAGATTCATGACCAGACTACCGTACTCGGTAATCAGATTTCCCTGCACAATTAGGTAGTCGGTTTCGTATGTACCCGACTGTCCGGATCGCGGCCTGACCTCACCGCTGAAATAGGTTAGCCCCCCTCGCGTGTCATAGCGGGGTGTTCTGGCCGGATTGTAGGTGGTGAAGTAGGCGGTGACCAGGCCGACGCCCGGAACCGGACTCGTGAATGTCGCGGGCTGCATCTGGAGCGAGCGGCATGTCAGTTGAACACTGACGGTTTGTGCCACCGCCAGAGAGGTGGCTAGGCACACTCCGGCCAGAATGGTGGTGAGTTTCATTTCGAGTTTTCCGGCGTGTGGGATCAGCTTGGCACTTGGACAACCGCGAGGCGAAGAAGCGACCGGGCGAATGGTCGGAAACGCCACGCCCGATTTCCCCCCTGCTATTGCTCCCAGATCAGGATCTGTGTTTTGACCTGATTTGAGCCTGTCGTTAGCCAAGAGATTTCAATCT
>RGPS01000593.1 GCA_010084195.1 Terriglobia bacterium | reverse complement strand
GGCCAGATCCATGATGTCGGTATCCAAATCAAGGGTTGTGCGCATCCACGCACTATGATGCTGTATTCCACTTTTGATGTCAAGAGAGCAGGAACTACATGTTGTTGCTCAGGGAAAATGTCCCCTTAACTGCTCAGCGATTGTGTCACCCCTGTTGAGCCGGGGACTCTGTCCCCGGACCCCTGGGATTTGACGCATTCGCGCCGGGATTGGCAGAACAAGCGGGAACGAGAATCGTTCCCGCCAATCCCGGCCACTGAAGCGGCGCTCGGGGTGCATCCCTGCATTGCCCTATCCTCCGTTCAGTCCGCTTGCCAGTGTAGCGAAGTCATCATGTGCGAAGTGCCGGGCGGCCGCCCAGGTTGTAGACGCGGACCGGCTTCTTCTTGCGCGGCGCTGTGTTTTTCCGGAACGGTTGGGCGCGCACAGGACCCGCGTCGGCAGCGGCTGGTTGAACATGCAGAAGTCGGCGGTCGAGATAGACGTGAAAGTCGCCATCGGGCTGATGGCACACCTCGACCTTCTTGCCCGCGTAGCCCCGGCCGCTCACCAGAGGCGGCAACTGGATCGTTACTCCGGGGACCGCCGTGATGACATGGTCTTTCCCCACCACCCGTTCGTAACGCAGGCTGAAGATGTAGTTCAGGTCCAGCCGCACATCGAGCTTTCGCCAGACTACTGCCGGAGCCTTTGGTTTCTTGCCGAAGCGAACGTTGTACTCGGCGAGGAACAGGGTCAGGACTGCTTGAGCCTGCTCCAGAGTGGACGCTTGAGCTAAACGCAGTTCGCTGCTCAGCCGATCCTGAAAGGTGCGCCACGTCCGCTCGATCCGACCTTTGGCCTGCGCAGATCGGGCCACGATTACCTCAATACCCAGTTCTTCGAGCGCGCGGCCCACCTGCGTGGGGAATTGTTTGCCCGCCAGTTCTTCCTCAAGCGACCAGTGCTTGTCATTGCGTTGCAGCGTGCCATGCTGATCGCGGTAAATGGCCCAGGGAATTCCTCGGGCTTCCACCTGCGCACGGAACAAACGAAGATAGCCGACGCTGTCCTCGTGTTCAGCCTGAAAATGAGCGGCGCA
>RGPS01000592.1 GCA_010084195.1 Terriglobia bacterium | reverse complement strand
TTCCTCGGCGACAACCGCGACAACAGCAACGACTCCCGCTACATCGGCCCGGTCGAGAGGAAGCTCCTGATCGGCAGCGCCCACCATGTGGCTGTCTCCCTGGACGGTAGCTGGATGCGGCACTGGGGGCGCACGGGAGAAAGGATCCAATAGTCCGGAGTGGAATCGACAAAATGCCAGGTCCCCGCGATACACTTGCCCCAGTTCTAGCCCCAATGGAGAGAACCCATGTCAGCGGCCCTAACGGAGCTTGAAGAGAAAGTCCGGGCGCTCAGCCAGAGCAACAAGGCAGCCTTGATTCGCCTGTTGATCGGCGAGCTCGTAGGCGCTCCTGGCTGGCCATAACAAGCGCATCACTAGGTAAGAAGCCCGACTCTCACACCGATTTTCCGACCCCGATTTCCGCGCTAGCCGGGCCACCGCTTTCGCGTTTCGCGAAACACGAAACATGAGCGCAACCTTCAAATCCATCCAACAACTCGTTACGGCAGGCGATGTCCGGATATCCGAGCATGGCTATGACGAACTGTCCGAGGACGCGATCAGGGTCAGGGACATCATCGATGGCATCGGTAACGCAATCGAGGTCGAAGACTACCCGGCCTTCCCAAAGGGGCCGGCGGTGCTGGTGCTACAATTTGACGGCAGCAATCGTCCCGTCCACGCAGTCTGGGGAATCCCGAAAGGGTTCGCTTCACCGGCGGTACTGATTACCGCCTACCGCCCGGATCCAGCGAGATGGAACGAGGATTTCACCGAGAGGCGAAAATGACCAAACGGACCAAGTACATCCACGAGGGCCGGTACGTCGCCGAAGTCGACGTTAATTTGCAGGTGGACGCCGCGGGCTGGTCCCCATACCTCACCGTGGAAGATGCGTGCCGGCTGGACGATGTCCGCGATGCACTGCGCAGGGGAGATCTTTCGGCGGCCGTGGCACTTGCCCGCGTCTATACATTGGAACCGGTTGCGGCGTCGCACTGACTCCTGGGCGGACGTACCGTCGCCGCCGGACGAGAAATCCGACTCTGACCCCGATTTTCAATGCGCGGTTGCTGGCGGTGGCGGGGGCGATTGAGAG
>RGPS01000591.1 GCA_010084195.1 Terriglobia bacterium | reverse complement strand
AACCAGGCATTGCCGAGGTTCTTTGGCTTCTCTTCAGCTTCCCTTCACTTAAGAAGGAGCCTCAGAGGCTTGCCTCGCCGCGTTTACTGCTTGCGTCGGGCACAAATGAAGAATAGCATTCGTGTTACGAGAGCGCAAGCTTTTACCTGCAAATCGTTTCCTGTTACCGGCGTAAGTCATTGATGGAAAAAGAGTTAGATGGTTCAGATTTTGTGTTTGATTCTGATGCACTCCCGGCATCGACCCTGGGGAGTAGGTGCAAGTGGGCGCGTTTAGGCGTGATTTCAGGCGGCTTTCGACCAGTGGCCGCAACAGCGTTTGAATTTGACGCCCGAGCCGCAGGCACACTGCTCATTGCGCGGCTGCGATTGTGTTTGTTTTTTCATTTCTTGCGGCATCTGGGACTCCTGTGCTTTCAGGATGTCCTGCATGAGCAGGTTTTCCAGCTCCTCGACCGCGGTCGGGGCCGGATTGGGTTGGTCTTTTCTTTTTTCGGTTTGGGGATGTACCGCTTCCCTCCCCCGGGTGAGCTGGAGGTAGTCTTTGAGATTGATGAGGCGCGGCAGTTGCAGTGCCAGTTCTGCGTTGGCGAGGCGGTCTGTCTGGAGACGGCGCAACTCTGCGGTGTTCCGCCGGAGGAGGTTGTTGGCGTGGGACCGTGCGCGGTCGAGCCAAGTGCGGGCGGCTTCGGTTTCCGCGCCTTCTTCGAGACGTGCGTAGAGTTGCAGGCGCCAATTGGCGCGGACGATTTCGGCGGCGTGGAGAACTTCGAGAGCACCTTCGGGCTGGAGTTCGGCTTCGAGGAGGCTGGTTAGCTGGAGGTATTGGTCGCGGTCACTGGTTCGCACGTCGTTGGCGGTTAGTCCCGTTAGCGTGATGGGTTGCATGTTGGCTCTTCCTTGCTGTCTTGGGAGTTGGTTTCGGTTTCGGTTTCGGTTTCGGATTCGGTTTCGGTTTCGGTTTCGTCCTCGCGGAGGTCGGCGGGAGTGGGGCTGGGTTGGACGGGGAAGGTTTTTCCGAAGGGGTTCTGGCGGCGAAGGGCGAGAAAGTGTCGCAGCGCGGAACAGAATTTGTAGTGGAA
>RGPS01000060.1 GCA_010084195.1 Terriglobia bacterium | reverse complement strand
TGTATTATGCGTTCTTCGTGACGAAGTAGATCCAGTGGCTGATGAGCGACTAGCAACGTTTGTAGTTCAGTCTCACTTTCGCAGCCATCCAAAAAGAATTGCTGATGAAAAAATAAGACAGGAAGCTTTATTAAACGCTGCTGCTGAGAGTGGAAGCGGCTCTGGCACTGGAGGTGGTTTGATGGGCGTTCTGGAGAGTCACCTGGAGGGCCGGGTTCTGCGCCTGACGTTGAATCGTCCGGAGAAGCGGAATGCATTGAATGAGGAGTTGTCGCGGGCGCTATTGGGGGCTATGGAAGCTGCAGATGCGGCTGCAGCAGTTGGGGCCATCGTACTGACCGGGAACGGTGGGGCGTTTTGCGCCGGCATGGATCTCCGCGAGGTTCTGGACGCCCAGGTCGCGGCAAGGATGGCTCCTCTGCACGAACGCCTGTTTACGATGATCGGGCGTATGCGGAAACCAGTAGTGGCGGCGATTCAGGGGGCGGCGATAGCGGGCGGGACCGGGGTAGCGGCGAACGCGCACATTGTAATTGCGGCTGACGATGCCCAATTCGGGTTGACGGAGATTCGGATCGGACTGTGGCCGGTGCTGATTTTTCCGGCCTGTGCGTTGGCGATGGGGGAGCGGCGGACGACGGAACTGGCGCTGATGGGACGGTTGTTTGGGGCGGCAGAAGCGAAGGATTTCGGGTTGGTGACCGAGATCGTGCCGGATCCGCTGGCTCGGGCGACGGCACTGGCGGAGGCGTTGGCGGCCTGGAGTCCGGAAGCGATGCGGGAGGGGCTGGCGTATATCTCGCGGATTCGGGGGATGGCCTGGGATCAGTCCGGAGCTGTCGGGCTGGATGTGCGGGGCCGGATGATGGCCGGGGCTGATTTTACCGAGGGTGTGACGGCGTTTCTGGAGAAACGACGAGCGGTGTGGCCGTCGCTGGCGTAGTGTACGTGAAGCATGTACGCCCTGTACGCGTTATGCTAAAATCCAGGCGTGAAGGTCACCAGTACAAAATTCCGTCAGAATTTGTTCCAGATAGTGGAGCGGGCCTTACAGGGAGAGTTCATTGAGGTCGCGCACAAAGGTCGGATAGTCCGGCTGATTGCGGCTGACCAACCAGGCAAGATGGCGAGGCTGGTGAAGCGGGACACGATTTGTGGCACCGCTGACGACCTGGAGAAAGCTCAACAGGAGCTGGAGGCAGAGATACAGTTGTCATGGGATCAAAAATGGGCAACCAGGCTCTAATCTCCTACCTCGACACAAATGTGGCGATATTTCTGCACTCCGGTGATGCCGGGCGACTAACCCCAAGAGCTATTTCTCAACTGGAGCGTTCGGGACTGTTGGTGTCGGCGATCGTAATGCTTGAGTTGGAAATGCTCTACGAAAAGGGCGTTCTTCGATACCCGGCAGCCCAGATTCTGGCGGATTTGAGTCAGCAGATTGCGTTATCAGTATGTCAATTGCCGATGGCGGTGGTGATGGGGTACGCACTGCGGGTGAAGTGGACGCGTGACCCAGGTGATCGCGTCATTGTGGCTAACGCGATGGCAAACAATGATGCTCCGTTGATCACCTCAGATCGCCGGATTCAGGCGGAATATCCGAACGTGATCTGGTAGTGGGGCTTCGTCGACCCCTGTGAGCTACGCAACCAAGGTTTCGTAGGCCACCAGGGTCACGCCTGCCTGGGCGAAGTTGGCGAGGTCCCCTGCGGTGGCCTGGCCTTCGGGCGATGCGAGGCCGGCTTGCAGGTCGGCCATGGTGTCGAAATCCAGCTGGGCTACCAGGTAGGGCGCGGGGCCTCCGGCAAGTAGCGCGACAGCTCCGTCACTGATCGTCAGCGAGCGCAGGCCTGGGATCGTTTTCGCGAGGGGCGTGTGCACGCTGGCGTAGTAGCTGTCGAAAGCCGCCGGGTCGGCTGGCTGGTTGTATTGGACAAGGATTCGGGCCATGGGAACTATGATACGTGGGCCAGTTCCGCTGTCTCCACAGGGGCCTCGCGTTCCAGTTTGCGGACGTCCTGTTCGAGTTCGTCAGCTACCTGTTTGGCGTAGATGAGGAAGTGATGGCCCGAAAGCAGGACGGTAAAGCCCATCCAGAGTTTGGTTCGGTTTCCCGCGTGGGTTCGGAGCACAGCCCAGAAGTATTGCCAGTAGACTTTCCGGTATGAGGAGCGCAGCCCTTGCGTCCAGATTGACGCCGCGAGGACTTTCAGATTGTACGCGATTCCCATCTCTGGCGGCTTCTGCGTGGGGCTGGTGTGCCACGTATCGAGCGATCGCAGGGCCCGGTCATAGAAGGCCTTCGGTTCATAGAGCCAGAACAGGAGCTGGCTCAGACCCCGGAGCAGAATTGGTGTCGGCAGGTTGGTGCGGAAATTCGGCGCACTGAAGTTGGTGATCGCCTCACTGTTCTCGTAGAGCCGGCCTTCCTTCTTCATGCGGTCCCAGAGTGCGGTTGTGGGCGGAGCCTGCAGGACTCCGGCCATGGCCCAGGTGATGCCGGTGGCTTCGATGAAATCGCGCTGGCGTTCGAAGATGGTTTCGTCGTCGGAATCGAAGCCAACGATGAAGCCGGCGAGGACCCAGAGGCCGGCGTTCTGAATGACGCGGACCTGCGACAGCGAATCTTTGCGGAGGTTCTGGAATTTCTTTGATTCCTTCAGGGCGTCGGAAGACGGTGTTTCGATGCCGATGAAGACGTACATGAAGTTGGCGCGGACCATGGCGGCAAGGAGTTCGGGGCGGTCGGCGAGGTCAATGGAAGCTTCGGTGTAGAAGGAGAAGGGGTGGTCATTCTTCACGCCCCAGGCTTCGAGTTCGAGCGTCAGGGCGAGGGCGTTTTTCGCGTTGCCGATGAAGTTATCGTCCACGATGAAGACTTCGTTGCGCCAGCCGAGTTCGCGGAGGTATTCAAGTTCGGCGATGAGCTGAGCGGGTGACTTACTGCGGGGTTTGCGGCCATAGATGGTGATGATGTCGCAGAACTCGCACTGGAACGGGCAGCCGCGCGAGAACTGGACGGGCATGGACGTGTATTTGTCGCGCTGCAGGAGGTCAAAGCGGGGTAGGGGGCTGTTCGACATGTCGGGCTTGTCATCGACACGGTAGAGAGCGTGGGCGGTGCCATCCTGCAGGGCGAGGGCGATGCCGGGGAAGACTTCTTCAGCTTCACCGACCATCACGTGGTCGGCTTCGAGGAGGACAGCGTCAGGGTCTGAGGAGGCCCAGGGTCCGCCGATAAAAGTGCGGGTCCCGGCGGCGCGCGCACGACGCAAAAGGTCGACGGCGTCGGTGCGTTGGGCATGCATGGCACTGATGAGGACGAGGTCGGCTTTGGCGAGGTCTTCGTCGCGGACTTCCTCGAAGGCATGGTCGAGGACGCGGAGCTTCCAGGAGCTGGGACAGAGGGCGGCTACGGTGATGAGGCCGAGGGGAGGGGTCATGGCGGCCTCGGGGAGCATTTGGAGGACGCCTTCGAAGCCCCAGAAGGAGGGAGGGAAGCGGGGCCAGATGAGGAGGACGTTCAGGTTTTCGCCGAGGGGCAGAAAGCTGGAAGCTCGAAAGGTGGAAGGCGGGGGCCGATTCGGGACGGCAGGCAGGATGGACAGGGCGGCGTGCGGTTCACGCGGAAGCGGAAGCATGATCTATTCTGCCCTTTTCCCGGGTCGGGTGCGTGTTTATTTATGGTTAAGCATGTGGTAGGTTCGTAGCTTGTCTGCGCTGCCGCCCACGTTCCCGGAAAAACTCACGGATAACTTTCGCACGGCGCGGCATGTTTTCCTGGTGGCCGCTCCGTTAGGCGTGCTGGTAGGGGCTGCGATTGCGGGTTATGACTACGTGGTCAACGTGGTGCTCTGGGATCGCTTCCTGCATTCGTTTCCGCCGCTGTTGCTTTGTCTGCTGCCGATTGCCGGGATGTTCCTGACGGGGCTGATTCTGAGCCTTTTTCGCGTGAAGACCTCGTCCATGGCCGATGATGTGGTGCGGGCGTACCACAAGCCGGACGCAGGAATCGACTACCAAACGGCGATTCCGAAGCTGGCGGCATCGGTGGCGACGATGGGTTTTGGGGCCAGCGCCGGCATGGAAGGTGCCAGCAAGTGGCTGGGCGGGACGATCAGTTCTTTTGTGCAGGCCCGCCTGAATTCGATGCCGGGCCTGCGATGGCTGCACGGACGGGTGGAAACGACCTTGCTTGCCGGGGCGGCGGCAGGTATCAGCGCGATTTTTCGGGCACCGCTGACGGGCGCGATTATGGGGATCGAGTCGCCGTATAAGCAGGACCTGGCGCATGATGCGTTGCTTCATGGTCTGGTGGCGTCGGCGACGAGCTACGCAACATTCGCGTTCTTTCGCCCGGCAACGCCCTATTTCCCGATTCACTTTACCTATCAGTTGAATGGGTGGGATCTGCTGCTTTGTGTGCCGCTCGGGCTGGCAGGGGGGCTGGTGTCACATGTGTTTCTGGGGTTGCTGGGCCGGGTAAAGGGAATCTGGGGCCGGTGGCAGGCCAATCGTGTCTTGAAGCTGACCGCGGGCGGCATGATCGTGAGCGGAATCGCGCTGGCTGCCAACGCGCTGCTGGGATCACCCGTGACGCTGCATTCCGGGTTGCCGGTGGCGAATCAACTGCTGAACGGAAAGTTTACGCTGACGGCAATCCTGATCATTCTGGTGGCCAAACTGCTGGCGACATCGTTCACGTTTGGAACGGGCGGCGTGGGCGGTTTGTTCGTGCCGTCGGCTACGATTGGGGCGGCGCTGGGCGCGGTGTTTGACGTGGTGTTTCACCCGAGTCATCCGGGCGTATTTACGCTGATCGGGATTGCTGCGTTTACAGGGGCGAGTTACAACAGCCTGCTGTTTGCCGCGGTGTTTGTGGCAGAGGCCAGCGGGAGTCCGGCTTTGGTGGTGCCTTCGCTGATTGCGTCGTCTACGGCGTTTCTGGTTTCGGCAGGGATTTCGAATTCAGAATCGCAGCGGCACCGACGGTTGACCTGACAGAAGAGGAGAAATATACGATGAAGCTACGGACATTTTGGTTTGTCACGCTGGCGGCACCGCTATTGGCGCAAGGTGTGTTCGCGCAGAGTAAAGAAATGGCGGCCCCGAAGCCCGTGCGCCTGTACCTGTTTGATTGCGGGACGCTGGACAATCCAGATCCCAGGGTCGCTGAACCTTACCAGTTGAAGAAGGAAGAACTGGTGACCACGAAGATGTCAGTGGAGTGCTTCCTGATTGCGCATCCCAGGGGGAACATGATTTGGGATGCCGGTGCCGTTCCGGAGAGCTCGTTCCAGACCGACGGCGGGCCCGCCATGGTCCGTTATGCCACGTCTCGAAAACCTCTTCGGGCGCAGTTGGCGGAAGCGGGCTACACACCTGCCGACATTCAGTACCTGGCCCTGTCCCACTTCCACTGGGATCACGTAGGGAATGCCAACTTGTTCGCGGGTGCCACCTGGCTGGTCCGGAAGTCGGAGCGCGATGTGATGTTCGCTGATTCACCCTCGCCGCGCACCGAATTGCAGAACTATGGCTTATTGAAGAACAGCAAGACCACCTACATTACAACGGATGACTATGACGTCTTCGGCGATGGTACGGTGGTGATCAAGGCCACCCCGGGACATTCCCCTGGCCATCAGTCGTTGTTCGTGAAATTGGCGAGAACAGGACCCGTTGTGATCAGCGGCGATCTGTATCACTACCCCGAGGAACGCACGCTGAACAGGGTTCCCACGACGGAATTCAGCTCCCAACAGACCATCGCGTCGCGGGCGTCGCTGGATGCCTTCCTGAAGAAGACCGGTGCCCAATTGTGGATTCAACACGATTACACTGCCGACGCGAAGCGGAAGAAAGCTCCTGCGTTTTATGAGTAAAGTGTTGCCCTTCAGGGCACCGGGCTACCGGAAAGTGACCCCCTTGCCCCCTCCGGCGGGCGGACATTCGGGCGCAAGGCCGTAACTGCTGCTTCCGAGACGGGACCGTGGAATTGCCAGGTTATGTCGCCGGTGGGGTCAATCAGGGCCAGGTAAGCGTCGTCATTTTGCGGAGCCCGGGAATCATACGCCAGGGCCGGGCGCAGGGTCTTGCCACCTTTGGTGAGGATGAAGAAATGGTCGTGCTGGGGTTTCGGCATAGAGGAGCGCATCGCTCGCAGGATCATGGGGCGGATCAGGCGCGGGGCTGCTTCGAGATCGACGACGGACCAGACTTCGAGGGTGGGGAGCTCGGTCTTCAGGCGCTTGCCCCAGGCTTCGGTTTGTTTTTGCGAGTCCTTGCTGAAGCCGATGACGAGCAGAGCCGTTTTGCCTTTGAGCGCGGTGGGCAGGCTGAGTTTGGACCCCGCGAGGGTTTCGCCTTCGAGGTTCGGGAGGGTGGCTGCGGTCAGGTGGAACGCCAGGGCGAGAGCGAACGTCAAGAGGACTGGTTTCATCTGCTGTCTGCTTGTATCCGAAAGGATGCCACATGGTGTTGGCGGATTTGCTATTGTGGCGGTGAATTGTGACTCGACTCCTTGTATTGGTAATGTTTTCTTCGGCGGCCTGGGCCCAACTGACCCCCGCGGAGACGGCTACGAATTTGGCTTCGTTTGAACAGGTTTGGCGGACCGTACGGGATCGGCATCCGGATCCGAAGCTGAACGGGCTGGATTGGCAGGCAGTTCATGATGAGATTCGGCCCCGGGTCGCGGCCGCGCAGTCTATCGGCCAGGTTCGGGACGCCCTGAATTCCATGGTCGGGCGACTGGGCACTTCACACTATTCGGTGATTCCTGGCGATTTGTACAAACCCCTGGAACAGGCTGCCGCAGAGAGCGAAAACTCTACCCCAGGTGTTGCGGTCAAGATTGTTGACGGCAAGGCACTGGTGGGGAGCGTGGAGCCGAATTCGCCGGCGGCGCTGGCGGGGATCATGCCGGGAATGTTGCTGGAGAATATCAACGGCGAGAGTGTGGCAGAGGTTCTGAAGTTAGCCGCAGCAGCTGGGGACCAGGAGACGCAACGGCAGACGGGCCAGGCGCTGGGGAAGAAACTGAACGGGGCGAAATCCGCAAAGGTTGCCGTGGATGTGGTGGATGCTTCGGGTGCGAAGAAACATCTGGAACTGGACCGGGCAGAGCCGAAAGGCAAGCTGGTGACCTTCGGCAATCTGCCGGAGCAGAGGGTTTACTTTGAATCGCGCCGGTTGCCGGGCGGTGCCGGGTATATCCACTTCAATGAGTTCCTCGATCCGGTATCGATTATGCCGCAGCTGGAAACGGCGATGAAGGAGTTTGCGAAGGCTCCGGGCATCGTGCTGGATCTGCGGGGGAATCCGGGCGGGATCGGCATTATGGCGATGGGGGTGGCGGGCTTTTTTGTCTCCAAACAGGGCCAGAAGCTGGGCGCGATGAAGATGCGGGACATGACACTGAAGTTCGCAATCTACCCCCGGGCGGAGGTTTACGAAGGTCCTCTCGCGATTCTGGTGGATGGCGGCTCGGCCTCCACTTCGGAGATTTTGGCCGAGGGGATGCGGGATTTGGGGCGGGCGCGCATCTTTGGGACCCGGTCGGCCGGAGCTGCGCTGCCCTCGGATATTGTGCGGTTGCCAAACGGCGATGGTTTCCAGTACGCTCAGGCGAGTTACACTTCGGAAAAGGGAAAGGTGCTGGAAGGCGCAGGTGTGGAACCGGACGAAGAGGTTCGGGAGACGCGTGAGAGCCTGAGTGCCGGACGGGATCCTGTTGCAGAAGCTGCGGAGAAGTGGATTCTCGGTTTGTCTAAGGGTAATCGGGGCCGGTAGCCTGCTGGCCTCGATGGGCCTCGCCGCGCCTGCGCGAACGCCTCGATATTCTGCCCTGCCCAGCGTTAGCTCGGTCTTCGATCACTACATCCAGGCTACCGGCGGTCGCGCTGCGTGGCGTTCGAAGCAGGCGGAACGCAATGAGATTGAAGGTCGCAACCTGGATGGTGGGCGGGTAGTGCTGCGCGCGGTGATCACCACCTCTCGCAACGGCAGCTCCCTGAGCGAGATGACGATCCCAGAAGTGGCCAGCGAAGGTATCTACAAAGGTGTGGCCTGGACGTGGACGAAGCTGGCGGGGCCGAGGCTTCGCAAGGGTGCGGAACGCGCTACTGCCATGCGCGCTGCGCACATGCTGGAAGAGGCGGACTGGCGTGCCCTGTATCCGAACTCAAAGGTGGATGGCGCCGAGCCGATTGGCGGGAAGATGTGCTACCGGGTCTCGCTGTTACCTTCTTCCGACGGCAAGCTGGAGTGGTTCGAGCTGGACAGCGGGCTGCTGGTGAAGAAGTCGTGGTGGGAAATGTCGACTTCGGGGCGGGTGGGGGTTACTTCCACGGTCGAGCAATGGCGCGAGGTTGAAGGCCTTCGGCAACCGATGACGATGCTGGTGGATCGGGGCGACATGAAGTACCGGCTCACGGTGCTAAATGTTGCGTACGGCTCGGCGGCAGGTCCGGAGGCGTTGCGGTATCCGCAGGAGGTTGCGAGCTACCTGGCGGAAGACAGGGCAGGCAAGGCACTGCCGAATGCCGAAGAGTTGATTGAACGACATATTTTCGAGTCCGGCGGGGCTGCGTCGTATCAGACGATTCGGACGCAGCGGGTTTCGGGCACGCTGGATTATCTTTCCCGTGGCATGGTGGCGCGGACCGAAGCCTGGTCGGCTCCGGGTGGGCGGTACTACCAGACGGTGGACATTCCGGGCTTGGGTAAGCAGGAAGAAGGCAGTGACGGCAGTGTGCTGTGGGAGCGGTCGCCGGCGCTGGGGCCACGGGCCCGGACGCGGCGGGATTTGTCGGGGCTGGGCATGACAATGGATGCGGCTGAAGTGATTGGCTGGCGTTATCTGATTGGTCAGGCGCGGACAGAGGTTTTGGAGAAGGTGGACGGGCGGGATTGCTACCGGGTTCGGCTGACGGCGAAGAGTGGCGGATCGACTACGGTGCGTTGGTATGAGAAGAACAGCGGGCTGCTGTTCCGACAGAGCGTTTCGTTTAAGACCGAGATGGGTGAGGTGCCGGCAGTGCTCACGTATGAGGAGTGGCGGCGGGTTGAGGGTCTGAAGTGGCCGGTGAAGATTCGTATTTTGACGGCGGGGCAGGAGATGCTCTTTGCGGCCGATCAGGTGGCGCTGAATTCTGCAATCGAGAATGCGGTTTTTGTGGTGCCGGATGATGTGAAGAAACTGGCGGAGGTCCATGCGGAACGCACGGGGACTCTGCCGGCGTTGGCGAATGGCGATCTGATGTCGGCCTGGTTTGGGGGGACGGACGAGGGGCGGCCGGATGTGGCGATCTGGGCGTCGACGCGGTCTGCGGGGAAGTGGTCGGTGCCGGTGGAGATGGTGCGGGAAGCGAATACTCCGTGCTGGAATCCCGTGCTGTTTTATGCGAAAAGTGGGCGGTTGTGGCTGTATTACAAGTTCGGGACCTCGCCTTCGCAGTGGACGGCGGGGCGGAAGTACAGCGAGGATAACGGGAAGTCGTGGTCGGCGGTGGAGCATTTGCCGGCGGGCATTTATGGGCCGATTCGGGCGAAGCCTCTGGTGATGGAGGACGGCACGATTGTGAGCGGTACTTCGGTGGAGAGCTATCGCAGCTGGGCGGTTTGGGTCGAGCGGAGCACGGATGGCGGGGTGACGTGGTCGAAGTTTGGGCCGATCACGGTGCCGGGTGCGGGTGGACCGGATAATGGCAAATCGACGAGCGGTTTGATTCAGCCGTCTGTCGTTTCAATGGGGGGGAAGAAGCTGCGGTTGTACGCGAGGTCAACGCAGGATATCGGGCGGGTTTGTGTGGCGGATTCGGCGGATGGGGGCATGACGTGGACGCAGGCCCGGCCGCTGGACGTGCTGAATCCGAATTCGGGGATTGATGCGGTGACGCTGCGGGATGGTCGGGTGGCGCTGGTTTACAACAACACGACGAAGGGGCGGAGTCCGCTGAATTTGGCCGTGAGCAAGGATGGGGAGAAGTTTGCAGATTTCCGGGTTTTGGAGGATGCGGCAGGGGGCGAGTTTTCATACCCGAATGTGATCCAGGGGCGTGACGGGGATCTGCATGTGGTCTATACGTGGAGAAGGAAGAAGATTCGGTATGTTCGGGTGGGGTTGGGCGAGGTACCGAAGTAGTGGGGATGGGCGACTTCAAGGACAACTTGGCAGATCAGGACTGTGTCATTTGCCAGGCGTTTCCGGTTGACGCAGAACGGACGGGCGCCGTGGCGGCAGTCCGTCGGGGCGTGCAGGATGCGGATGCTGGTCGAATGATCCCGTTTGAAGATGCAGTCTTTCAGCTTCGGGTGAAGCACGGCCTTTGAGCTGTCGATGCAGCTCTGGAACCGGCGCGGGGATCTCGGAACGCAGTACAGTGGGAGCATGCTCGCCGAGCCAGCCGTTGTTCGTAATCCGGAAATCATGAGTGGGGTGCCTTGCTTTCGCGGGACTCGTGCCCCGTTTAAGAACCTGATGGACTATCTTGAGGGCGGCCATCCTCTTGGGGGATTTCTGCGGCAGTTTCCGACCGTATCCCCTGACCTGGCAGTACAGGCTCTGGAAGAGGCAAAAGACTCGCTTCTTGCTCGAATTGCATGAAGGTTCTGCTGGATGAATGCCTGCCGCTGGATTTGCGGCATCACTTCCCCGGGCACGAGGCGCACACTGTTCAGTGGGCAGGCTTCAAGGGACTGCTGAACGGCAAGTTATTGAGGGCTGCGGAACTCGCGGGCTATCAGGTTCTGGCGACTGCTGATCCGGGTTTGCATTACCAGCTAGCCACTTCGGGCCGACGGTTGGCCATTGTTGTGGTTCGGGCGTATACCAACCAGATGGACGATCTCCTCCCGTTAGTACCAGGGTGCTTGACGCGCTCAAGGAGATTCGGGCTGGACAAAACGGTAGTGGTCTCGTTGCCCGGTTGTGACCGGTAAAGAAGATGCCGAGACGGGCACAATGAGTTTTTTCGGTTGTACGTTCAGGCCTGCGGTCTGCTCGCAATTAGAAGGGTTGACCGCAGTAGGGCGCGACCCGACGAGCAGTCGAGTCGCTCCCTTCTGGTGGCACTGGTAACGTAAGTTCCCCACCGAACCGAATGTTCAACACCCTTACTCCACCATAAAGTTTGCTGGATTGCTGGACACTCCGTTGATCGTAACCACCACTTTCCACGTTCCGGCTTTGGCATTCTTCAGATCTATTGCGACCGTCATCTTTTGGGGCGTGACAATGGTGACGGCAGATACTTTGACGGACCCCATGGCTGCGTCTGCAGGCGTCACAGTGACCGTTTTCCTAAGGTCGTAAAAGTTCTCTCCGGTGAGTTCCGCTTTCACGTCCGTTCCGGTAGCGAATGTAGCCGCCTCCACCGGCTTCACTCCCAGCAGCGATACAGCCTCGAAGGGCAAATCGGGAATGAAGGCAAATGTCGCCTTGTTCTTAGCCCGAAGGACTTCCAGGTCCAGCCTTGTGTTCGGTGGGATTGCCGCTGTCGGCTTCAGGACGAAGTACAAGCGGTTGTCCGTAGATGCATGGGTTTTGTCAAGATCAACCTTGACTCCCACCGCCTCACTATTGGAGAGGGCAACATCAGCTCCGTCCAGAAACTGGCCGGCAATATAGCCCGATGCGTTCTGGCCCAGCAACAGGTTTCGAGCCTGTTGCTGCAAAATCACTACTTGGGTGACGAGGGGCTTAATCTCATCCAGCGCCACGATGTGGGTGAAGTCGAGTTCAATCTTTAGCCCGTTCAGCCCATTTTGGCCGGGCCCGTCCAGAAACGGATAGGGGTCTTTGGCAAAAGCGCTCATCTCCGATTGATGCAACAGTGTTTGGAGCGGAATGAAAAGAGTCATCACCCTTGCGCGCTTACGGGCCACCAGCGTGTTTGCTGCATAGGCCGAATCGTTGAGGCGGTTCATCTGGCCTATGGTGTAATCGGGGAATAACTTTTCGTAAGCGGGGATCAGGGAGTTTGAGAAGGCTGACACGGCCAGTGGCAATATCGGTCCGAGTCCAGCGACGGCTACCAGCCCGCCCCCAACGATTCCCACTGCCCGCAGCCCACGGAGGCCAATGTTGCGGGGGTCTTGTGACATACCTCTCTCAGCCGCTCCGCGTAGGTTGCTCAGCTCATGACTGGATGCGGCGCACTTACCACTGGATTCTGCCCGATCCTGTTCTACGGTCGCAGCCAGCAACTTTGCCTGTTCCGGTCCCCTGATTCCTCGCGCTGTCAGAGATTTCGAGATTTCGTCAGAGACAATCTTACGGACCTCCTCTGGGGTTGCAACCAGCTTAGCTGTATTTCTGGCTGGGGCCGTTGTGTGGGAGGTTCTGGTCCCGCACCCCTCGGTGCCCGGGTCAATGACTGAGATATCACGAATCAGGAGGTCATAGTCGCTGCTCGTATTGACCACAGTCACCTGGATTCCCAGATATTCCTTGGCGAGCTGATGCCCAAACATGCTTTCCATCAGGTTTGGAGGAATCAAACCCTTATAGATTCTTGCGCCGCCTGATGGAGGCGGAGCCTGAAGCGTTGGTTGGGGCGTCTGCGCCACCGACGTTACCGCAAGCGCCAGGAGCGTAAGGGGAAGGAAGCGGACTCTGTTGTATCGACTCTCGCTCAGCCTTCTGTAAGGAATAATTGTCATGTAGGGTAATGCGAAGTTTCGAAGACCAAGAGGACATTTTTCCTACAGACTATCGGCGAAGGGTGGGTGCACCGTCAAAGAGCGGTCGCGCGAGCCAACTTCGTCCGGCAACCATGTACGCGGATGTCGACGCATCTGCGAACGATTCGGGGCGGCACCTTCTGAATCCGACTACTACGTAAGCTTGCGGCCTGTCAGGACGCTGCCGTGGGCGGGGAGGGTGATTCGTTCCTTGTTGACTTCCAAGCCGGCGTTTTGGAGCCACGTTTCGGCTTCGTCGAACCGGTAGCAGCGGCCTTCGCACATGGAGAAGAGCAGGCCGGAGTAGGCGGCTACTTCGGGCGGGCCGGGGGCGACCGGAGCGTCTCCGGGGGCTATGGCGTCGAGGAAGCCGTCGAGGATCATGATTCTTCCTCCTTTGGCTAACTTCGCGGCGAAGTGGTGGACGAGTTTTTCGGCGGCTTCGGAGCTGTAGTCGTGGAGGATGTTGGCCATCAGGACGGCATCGTAGTCCCAGGTTAAGGGGTGGGTGTGGATGTTGGCCTGCTCGAAAGTCACTCGGTCCGCGACTCCCATCGCTGCGGCGTACTCGCGGGCCACGGCCAGCGCCGGGGCCCGGTCGAGGATCACAGCTTTCAGGGCGGGGAAGCGCTGTAACAAGTGGAACGAGTACAGGCCGTGGCCTCCTCCGGCGTCGAGGAGGAGTTTGGCGTCGCTCAGGTCGAGCTGGTTGGCCAGGACCGGCGCGATGTTGCGGGCCCGGTCGGCCATGGCGCGAGTCAGGACTCCGGCGGTTTTCTCGTCGTCCAGAACGGAGGGCCCGGCGTTGTCATGGTAAACGAACGACACCTCGCCGGCGGGGTGGTCGCGGCGGAGGCATTCGATCATATTACGGACGTCTGCTGAGTAGACGCCCAGGCCGAGGTAGCCTCCGAGGCAGAAGGCGCTGTTTGGATCGAGCTTTTCGCGGCCGAACGGAGTCAGGGAGATCTCCTGGCCGTGGACGTCAATCAGGCCGGAGGCGCGCAGGGCGGTGAAGAGGACGATGGCGGGGCGTTCGGCCAGGTTCAGGGCCTTGCGGAGGCGGTCGAAGGAATGGGGTTCGGCGGCCAGAATGGGGCCGATTTCAAAGTGGCCGATGGCGGCGGTCAGCAGGGTGGAGAGGTGGGACGCCCGGAAGGCATCGAGAAGCGGTGTGGGATCGAATTGCGGGACTTTCTGCACGTGTCCAGTATATGAGTGATACGCTTGCGGTGATGCGAACTCTGGTTCTGGTAATGGTGACGGCGGTTGCTGCGTTTGGGCAGGGGGCGAGAGGTCCGGGACGCAATGGTCTGGGGGGCTCGGCGGCGGGGTTCGTGCAGAATCCGACGCTCGATAAAGAAGCGCCACAACTCCCGGCTGACCTGAAGCCGGGTGGGATTCTGATCTTCTCGAAGACCGTTGGGTATCGCGATGAACCAGGCATTCAGGCGTCAGTGGCAGCGCTCTCTGTCATCGCCAAAATGAAAGGCTGGCCGTACTTCGCCACGGAAAATGGCGCCGTTATGAACGCGGAGCAACTCAGCAAGTTCAAGCTCGTGATTGGGAACAACACGTCGGGCGACAACCTGAACGACGACCAGAAGGCCGCGTTCAGAGCCTGGGTGGAAAAAGGTGGTTCGTTCCTCGGAATTCATGGTGCGGGTGGAGATCCGGTGGGGAACCATGGACACACCTCGCTGGCTGACTGGAAATGGTACATCGAGTCGCTGATTGGTGCGCAGTTTACGGTGCATTCAGCGGGCGTGATGCCGGGTGACATCAAGGTGGAAGACACGAAACACCCGATCATGAAAGGTCTGCCCGCGACGTGGCACCGGTCCGAAGAGTGGTACGCGTTTACGGAGAGCCCGCGGAAGAAGCCCGGCTATCACATTCTGGCGTCGGCGGATGAGAAGAGCTACACGCCCGGACCGGCGACGATGCCAGGGGGCGATCATCCGCTGGTCTGGACGCATTGCGCGGGCTCCGGCCACGTAGTGTATTCGGCGCTGGGACACGCCGGGTTTATGTACTCCGAACCCCTCATGATTCAGTTGCTGGAAAACGCCATGGCGTGGGGCTTAGCGGAGAACGGCAAGGCCTGTAAGTAGCGTCTCAACGCCAGTTCGACTCAGGTACCCGGCTATTGGCTCTTGTTTCCCGCCGTTGCAGCAGGTCTGCGGCTGAGGAGTTGCAGGAGCGTCCCCACGGGGTTGTCCTTTTCGAGAGGATGCCTGAGTGGCAGATCGGTCCGCACCTCGTATTGGTTTCTGCGGCCGACCCGGGTTTGCCGCAAATAGCCTTCCTCAATCAACTCCGCGACGATGCGCTGGGCCGAGCGCTCCGTGATGCCGACGCTGGTGGCCACGTCGAGAAGGCGAATTTCAGGGTCGGCTGCGATACAGAGCAGCACGTGGCCGTGGTTGGTAAGAAACGTCCAGTGTTCCATCCACCTTCTATGGTGCCACATTACATGACCTGTAAAACATGAAATAAATTTCGTTATACGTCTTGTGAAACATGAAATAGATGTCGTATATTGAAGGCAGGAGAACGACACAACTTGCTGCCCCAAACGACAAAGATCACGGTTGCACACGGCGACGGAATTGGCCCCGAAATCATGGAGACCACGCTGCGCATCCTGCGCGAAGCCGGTGCGCGGCTGGACGTGGAGACGATCGAGATCGGCGAGAGCGTCTACAAACGCGGGTTCTCATCCGGGATTGAGCCGGAGTCCTGGGCGTCCTTACGCCGGACCAAAGTGTTTCTAAAGGCACCCATTACGACGCCGCAGGGGGGCGGCTTCAAGAGCCTGAACGTCACGATTCGCAAGACTTTGGGGCTGTATGCCAACGTCCGGCCCTGTGTCTCCTACCACCCGGTGATCGCGACAAAACACCCCGTAATGGACGTAGTGATTGTTCGCGAAAACGAAGAGGATCTTTACGCCGGGATTGAGCACCGGGAGACCGATCAGGTGATGCAGTGCCTGAAGCTGATCACGCGGCCTGGCTGCGAAAAGATTGTTCGCTACGCTTTCGAATATGCGCGGAGAAACAACCGGAAGAAGGTGACCTGCTTCACGAAGGACAACATCATGAAGCTCACGGATGGCCTGTTCCATAAGGTGTTCGACGAGATCAAGGTGGAGTATCCGGAGATCGCGAACGAGCACTGGATTGTGGATATTGGCGCGGCGCGGCTGGCGCATACCCCGGAGGTATTCGATGTCATGGTGATGCCGAATCTCTACGGAGACATTCTGTCGGACGTCGCGGCGCAGATTACCGGGTCGATTGGTCTGGCCGGGTCAGCGAATATTGGCGAGCATGTGGCGATGTTCGAGGCGATTCACGGGTCGGCCCCGATGATTGCGGGACAGAATGTGGCGAACCCCTCTGGGCTCTTGCTCGGTGCGGTATCGATGCTGGTTCACATCGGGCAGAGCGACATCGCGGCGCTTGTCCACAATGCGTTCCTGCGGACGCTGGAGGAGGGCATTCACACAGCCGACGTATTCACGGAAGGTGTCAGCGTATCTAAGGTCGGGACAAAGGAATTCGGGCAGGCGGTGATTGAGCGCCTCGGGCAACGTCCGCAGACCCTGAAGGCCGTGGAGTACAAGTCCGCTTCGGAACCCATCCAGGGGACCTGGAAGCCGCGCCCGCCGGCGGAGAAAAAAATGGTCGGGGTGGACGTGTTCTTCGACTGGCGGCAGGGGACACCCGAGGAGTTGGGGACCCAATTGCTGCAGGCAGAAGAGGATGGCTTCCGGCTGAACATGATCACGAACCGAGGGGTAAAGGTCTGGCCGGGAGGCATGTCAGAAACGTTCTGTACGGATCATTGGCGAAGTCGGTTCATGCATTCCGAAGGTCCTGTGGTAACGCATCAACAGATCATCGCCCTGCTTACCCGTATCGAAGCCCTCGGCCTGGATTTCATCAAGACGGAGCATTTGTGCACCTTTGATGGAGAGCCTGGGTTCTCGCTGGGTCAGGGACAGTAGTCCGCTCACGTCACAAGTCTGTCCGCTCGTCGGCAAGCGCAGTGCACTCGGCGGAATAGGCTGGGCGATGGGCCGCAACGTTCCTAAACTGGCAGTTTCATGCCTGGTTCCCGGAACATACTCTCGGTCTCTTTGCTCAGCTGTATTACCGCTTTCGCCCAGCAGGCGGCACCACCGCCTGCCCCTGCGCCCACTCCAACTCCACTTCCAAAACTATCCACCACAGTGGCCGTAGTGGATAGTCTGAAGGAATATCACCTGGATGAAACCTCGCTGGCAACGAAGACTCCGGTGAAATTGCTGGATCTGCCGCAGTCGGTGCAGGTGTATCCGAATCAGCTGATTGAAGACAGAGCCATTCTGGAGGGCAACGAGCTCTTTCGGAATGTTAGCGGACTGAACCAATCTACCTACAGTGCCATGGTGTTTCGTGGCTTTACTCAGAGGGAAATCCTGTACAACGGAGCGCGCGGGAATCCTTTCGGGTCTCTGGATGGCGACGTCAACAACGCAGGCTTCAGCACAAGCCAGATTCGCCTCACGAATATTCAGCGCGTGGAAGTTCTCAAGGGACCGACTTCGGCTCTATACGGAGCCGGGGAGCCGGGTGGCCTGATCAACTACGTGACCAAACAGCCGAAGGAGGTCCTGGACGGCGAGTTGCAGGTACGGTTCGGGAGTTTTGGGCAAAAGTATGCCAGTGGCGATTTTAGCGGCCCGCTGGGCAAGCGGCTGCTGGCGCGTGGCGCGTTCTACTTTGAGGATCGTGATTCGTTTCGGGTGAACAGCGGGGCCCGCAACTCTGATGGCGTCCTGAATCTGACTTACAAAGTGAATGACCGCCATCGGTTTAGCGGAGAAGCTGAGTATCTGGATCAGACTCTGGACGGACAGAGAACTCGTGGCATCCCTGTGACGGCAGCGGGTTCCTTTCTCACCTACATTCAATGGTCGGCCAACGAACCCACGGATAAAATCCGAATGCTGGGGCGCGTCCTGCAGTTGAGGGGCGAACACAACTTTGCAAGTGGCTGGGATGTGGGGTATACGTTTCGCTATCTGGAATACGAAAACAACGACAAGTACCACGAACCCCGGGGCCTGAACGCAGCAACCGCTGCGGGGCAGACCATGCGTCGTGAATACCGCAACTTCTTCCGCTCAAATGATGACTGGAGCATAATGGCGAACGCGAGCCGGCAGGTCAAGACCGGGTCGGTAACGCACAAGGTTGTGGTCGGCGCGGAGCGTTTTGACCAGGACCATGCGTTCCGTTCGGCGCGGGCGCGCGAGACGGAAGTTGCGGGCGGCCAGGTTCCGGCTCTGGATTTGTTCCAGCCTGTTTACAGAGCCGTAGATCCGGCCGCATACAGACTGAGCGCTTTCCCCGTTGCCACCGGGCAGACGAGCCGCACAGGCGTGTATGGCCAGGATCAGATCATTCTGAATCGGTATGTGCAGGCCCTGATCAGTGGCAGGGTGAATCGCTACAACGACAAGTGCTTTTCCGGAGTGGCGCTTCGGTATCAGGACACTGCTTTGTCGGGTCGGGCCGCCCTGGTGGTGAAGCCGGTGGAACATATCTCGCTCTATGGAAACTTCGCCACCAGCGTGACCAGGGCCCCCTTGTTTTCGCAGGCTCCGAGTGCCAACGGTCCGTTCCAGCCGGAAACGGGCTGGCAGGGTGAGACCGGCGTCAAGAGTGAATGGCTCAATCGGCGCATCTTTCTAACGGGGGCCTTCTTCCACATCAATAAAGCAAACATTCTGCGACCAGACCCGGTAATGGGGCCGCAGGGTACCAACGTGAATGCCTTGCTGGCGGTTGGGCAGGCGCGGAGCCGGGGCGTGGAGCTGAACCTGGAAGGTTTCCTGACTTCGCGCTGGTATGTGACGGCGAACTACGCTTTTGTGAGCACTGAGATCACCAAAGACAATACGGCGGCGCTGCTGGGTAAGCCCCTGGCGAACGAGCCCCGGCATACCGTGGGGCTGTTTAGCCGCTATAACTTTTTGAAGCGTACCGGCGTCAGTCTGGGGCTGGAAAACGTCAGCGAGAGACGTGAGCCTTTTGCGGGTATCCGGGCTGACGGTTATCTGGTAGCGGATGTCGGGTTGTACCAGGAGTTCAACAACTGGTCGCGTCTTCAGTTTCAGGTGACCAACGTGGCGAACTCGACGTACTCGGTGAGTTCCCTGTTCGCCGGGCGCGTAGGTAACATGCCGGGTCAGCCCAGAGCCTTCATCCTGACGTTGACGGTGAATCCGTTTCGGCACTAAGAATGGGAGCGACTTCAGGTACCGAGAGGGACTCGCGGCTGGATCTACTGCGAGGCATCGTGATGGTGCTGATGACGACCGACCACGCGCGTGACTATGCTGGTCTGTCGGGCTTTCCGACAGATCCAATGGACCTGACGGTTGCCGGCCCAGGGTTGTTTCTGATGCGATGGGTGACACACTTTTGTGCTCCGGTTTTCGCGCTGTTGATGGGGGCGTCGGCCTGGCTGAGCAGCCGACGGCGCAGCCCGGAGGAACTGACACGACACCTGGTAGTTCGAGGTCTGGTGTTGCTGTTACTGGAGTTTTCGCTGGTGGACTGGGGTTCGTCATGGAACCCGTTTTGGCCGCGCAAATTCTTTCAGGTCATCGCGGCCCTGGGCGTCGGCATGATCGCGCTGGGTCTGGCTTCCCGCCTCGGGCAGCGAGCCTGTCTGGTGACTGGGTGTGCGATTGTGGCGTTGCACAATCTGACCGACGCCGTTCGGTTCCCGGCTGACACCGTATTGCACTATATCTGGTCCTTTGTTCACCAACGGAACGTGTTGCCCTTCGGCGGCGGGTTTGAAGTCCGAACCAGTTATCCTTTTCTGCCGGTTGTGGGTGTGGCCTTGATGGGTTACGGGATGGGGTCGTGGATCGCGGCGGGCGACCGACGGTTGAAGTATCTGGGCGCGGGTCTCGTGGCACTGTTTCTGGTTTTGCGGCTCGGAACAGGGTACGGAGACCTGCACCCTTTGCAGGTAACCGGCCAGTGGGGACATGACGTGCTCGCGGTACTGAACGTCACGAAATACCCGTTCTCACTGCTCTTCGTCTGTATTACCGTGGGCCCGGCACTGGCCTATCTTGGATGGCTCCGAAATTCTCCGGCCTGTCTCCGCTGGCTGGCGACGCTGGGCCGCGTACCGATGTTTTACTACGTGGTGCACTTGTGGGCGCTGCATGTTCTGGCGATATTGGGGGCTTTGGCGACAGGGTACTCTCTCACAACAGCGGATATCGTCTCACGGTATGGATGGAAGCCGGTCGGGTTTGGCTTTCCGGCCTGGGTGAGCATCCCGTTTGCCTTGGGGACGGTGGCCGTGCTGTTTCCGGTGTGTCGCTGGTATGACGCACAGCGGCGGGATAAACGGTGGGCCTGGTCGGAGTTTCTTTAGCGGATGTAACCCGACTTGCCCTCGCCGTTTGCAGGCGTAACTGCTTCTGGTATTGCAGCGGGCTCATCGACGTCAGGGTTCGGCAGGGTGGAGACGCCCATTCCTGCCACCTCCGCCAGGTCTTCGATCCGTACCGCACGCGCATAGTTACTGCGGAGCCAACTGATAGCTCTTGCCGTACGGTGACTTTGGTCGCCCGCAGCAGCGATGGCACGCAGGCGCGCTCCCAAGGCAGGGCTGGAGGCCGCGTTCGGCTGGAATGGAGCAACGCCGGCTCTGGCAAGGAGTTCCCTGACGAGCGGCTTCTCGAGTTTCAGCATCAGGGCCAGACACGGCTCGGCCTCACTGGCCTGGACCACGCGGGTCACGATGGGCAGGTCAATGGACGTCGCCAGGTACCTGGATTCGTCGTAAACAAAAGTGGTTGCGCCAAGGTCAACCTGTTTCCGCCCCTGGGCCACCACGATCAGACTGGGCTCATAGGTTGACGAGCAGGGCGAGATGGGGGCGGTCCGTCGGTGCAGTGACAGGCGGGGAACTTCGGTATCCCGTTTCTCTGCGGTCCCAACATGAAAGGCAGTCCTGTGTGCCAGGAGGAACAATCAGGAGCATTGGGATAGCGCTCTCCCGGCATTTGGCATAGGCTGAAGTAGATGATCACGCTCACCGTCAACGGCAGGAAACGTGAGGTTCACGGACCTGCAGATACTCCCCTGCTTTACGTCCTTCGAAACGAACTCGAAGTGACAAGCCCCCAGTTTGGTTGCGGCCTGGCGTAGTGTGGCGCCTGCTCGGTCCTGCTGGACGGAAAAGAGATTCGGGCCTGCATTACGCCTGCCTCCTCTGCTGTAGGCAAGGAAGTGACCACGCTCGAAGGCTTGCCTGCACGGTGGGCGAAGCAGCAAAATCTGTCGGCTCCAGCAGGCGTGGATTGAAGAGCAGACGCCTCTGTGTGGTTTCTGCCAGAGCGGCATGATGATCAAGGCAACCGAACTGCTGGAGAAGACGCCGCATCGCACTGACCCTGAAATCAAAGCTGCATTTACCACCCCCGGCCCTTCTGCGCACCTGTGCCGGTGTGGAAGTTACTACGCAATTGTAGAGGCGGTTCGCCTAGCCTCGACACTGATGGCCAAAGGGGGTGCAAAGTGAGCGCCCAACTCAGCCGTCGCGGTTTCCTGCAGACCGGCGGTTCCCTCATCGCGGGGATCGTTTTCCTTGGGACGGAAACCGGGAATGCAGCTACGTCGAACAATACCCTCAACGCCGCTTTGCCGGAGTCGTGGGTGGCGATTCATGCGGACAACACGGTTTTAATCCGCACCGGGAAATGCGACTTCGGCCAGAGTTCGGTATACACGGCGTATCGGCAGATTGTCGCCGATGAACTGGACGTCACGTTTGAATCGATCACGACGGTTGTGCCGGGCGATACGGATACAACGCCGGATGGCTGTGGCACCTTCGATCTTCTCGGACGAGGTGTCGGCAACCTCCGGAAGGCGGCCGCCTACACACATCAGGCTCCGCTGGATCTGGCCTCGCAGCATCTCGGTGTGGCGAAGGATCAACTCTCGGTGAACGAGGGTGTCGTTTCGGGTGGCGGTAAACGCGTCACCTATGGCGAACTGGTGAAGGGCCAGAGTCTGAAGCTGACGATTCCGGTTACCGGTGACCTGACCAGCATATTTGGACTCACTGTAACGGGTGATCCACCCATGAAGCCGGTCAGCCAATACAAGGTCGTCGGCAAGTCCTTTAAGAACAGCATCATTCCCGCCAAGGTCACGGCGAAGGAAGTCTGGGTGACGGACGTGAAAGTGCCCGGGATGCTGCATGCCCGCATGGTCCACCCGGCCACGCTTGGCTCGAAACTGATTGCGGCGGGGCAGGTGGATAAGAAGCGCTTCCCGAACTCGCAGGTCGTCGTTAAGGGAAACCTGGTCGGCGTGGTTGCGCCCACGGAATGGGAAGCAATTCAGGCGTCGCGGCAGGTGGCGGCGGCAACGAAGTGGACGGAATGGAAAGGACTGCCCGGCAACGGCAATCTGTTCCGCTATTTCCGGCAGGATGCCGACTGGAAGTCTGCTGCGGTAAGCCGGAGCCCAAAGAGCGGTGGAGATACATCTAAGGCTCTGGCGGCGGCACCGAAGAAGCACTCGGCGACGTACGAAATGCCGTACATGAAGCACGCGCTGCTGGGACCAACCATGGCTATGGCGGATGTGAAATCCGATGGCACGGTGACGGTTCATACACACAACCAGAACCCACAGGCGCTGCGTGGCCAGCTGGCTTTGATGCTGGGAGTTTCCAGCGACAAGGTCATCGTGAAAACCTACTCGGGGCCGGGACACTATGGCCCCTTGAACGGCGGCAACGCCGGAGCTGAGGACGAAGCCGTTAGTCCACGCAGTCGGCCGCGGGGTATTCGGATGTGAAGATCGGCCTGGACGCCAATGGCAGGATCTCGAGTGAACGGCAACTCTGATGCGTGGGTTTATGATGGCGTTCTGAATCTGGAAGAGCGGGCTCATGGCACGTGGCAGGTGGGGCAGCGTTAATCTCCGATTGCGGTGGGGCTCCGCGACCACTCCATGCGAACGCCGGGGCAGTTCCAGCAGAATTTCCCCCGGGAAGTTGCCATCAGCGAGGCTGCGGCTCTGGCCGGCGCTGACCCGATACAGTTCCGCATCGAGCATGCAAAGGAAGAGCGTGTGAAGGCGCTGCTGCAGCGTTTGCGCGACGAATCCGGGTGGGAGACTCGCAAGTCTCCGCACGCGAAGGCTATGGCAACCGGCACTGCTCCGGTACGAGGCCAGGGTGTATCCCTGATGTACCGGACCGGAAGCTACTGGGCCTGTGCATGCGAAATCTCGGTGACGCCGGCGACGGGTGCTATCAAAGTGGAAAAGGTCACTATGGTTGTGGACCCCGGGATTGTGGTGAACCCCCTGCAGTTGAAGCGGCAAGTAGAGGGCGGCATCAAGGACTGGCTCAGCTACCCGATTCTGAAGATCCATCGTCCCGAGGTTGGCAACTACGGGCAGGGGTCGGAAGCGGCGAACGCGCTGGACGCGCCCGCGATTGCTGCGGCACTTTTTGATGCTACCGGCAAACCGGCACGTCGTCTGCCGTTCAAGCCTGCCAACGTGAAAGAATTACTCAAGGCGTAGAACCCCGCGCCCAGGAGACGTACCTTGAATTATCGATATTGTCGGCATGCTGTGACTCTTGCGGCACTATTCGCCGGGCTGACCCAGGCACAAGATCCGGCCAAACAGATAACGCTGCAACTGCGTGACTATCTGACGATGCCCGAGCCAGGTAAGCTGGATCCGAAGAGCCAGAATAACTCGGTCTTTTCCCGGCTCAATTTCTTTCGTGAAGAACCCGGCCCGGATCGCCATCGGTTCTTCGTCAACCACGTGGGTGGGCCGCTCTATATCGTGGATAAGAAGACGAAGCAAATCACCACCTATCTGGACTTCAATGGCAAGGCCGGGCGGAAGGGTCTGTTTCATCGTCTGGTTTTCGAAACCGGCTACGCCAGCGGGCTCGTCAGTTTTGAGTTTGATCCCGACTACCAGCACAATGGCCGCTTCTACACGATTCATATGGAAGACCCGGCTGTGACGGAATCGGCTGCTCCGGACAATGCGAGCTTTCCGGCGCTCAATGTAAAGGGCTACGCCGTCACCGCTCCAATAGCGACTCCGGGCGCATCAAACCGCGAAAGCGTGGTCGTCGAATGGACCGATACGAACCCGGCCAACCTGACATTCGAAGGTACGGCGCGCGAGTTGATGCGCGTTCAATTGAATACACAGATCCACCCGATGGACGATCTGATCTTCAATCCCACAGCGAAGCCCGGCGATCCCGACTGGCGTGCCCTGTACATCGCCTGCGGGGATGGCGGCTCCGGTGAAAAGAAGGACGCAATCCGCAACAACCCCCAGCGACTCGACAACCTGGTGGGCAAGATTCTCCGCATTCTTCCGGATCTGAACGAGCGCAAGGACAGCAGCACCGTTAGTGACAACGGTCGCTATCGCGTTCCGCGCGACAACCCGTTTGCTGCGAGGCCCGGAGCCAGGCCCGAGATTTGGGCGTACGGCCTTCGGAACCCTCATCGGATGACCTGGGATGTTGATCCGGCGGACCCGAAAAAGAACTACCTGATCGCCAATGTTATCGGCCTGCAAACGTGGGAGACGGTGGTGATCATCCATAAGGGCGCGAACTACGGATACTCGGAGCGCGAAGGTAATCAGCAACTGCTGGCGGCGACGAATCGAACCGGGCCGATTCCGGCTGATGACCGGATTCCGCTGCGGATCGGCGAGGAACCGACCGGCGAAATGGTGACGCCCCTGTATCCGGTGATCCAGTTTGGCCATGTGCCGGAGGGTGGCGATGCGATTGCCAATGGCGTGGTCTATCGGGGCAAGATCGCGGCCCTTCGGGGCAAGTTCATTTTCGCCGATATGACGACTGGCCGTGTCTGGTGGGCTGACCTGAAAGACATGCTCGCCGCCGATGACGGTAAATCCGAAACCATGGCGAAATTCTATCCAGTGGAACTGCTGTGGTCGCCTGCGGGTGGCAAAGATGAGCGCTACGCTTCGATGGCACCCATCGCTTCCGCCGGCTATCACGCACGGGGCGGCGAGGCCCCGATTTTGCCGGGTTTTACCAGCAATGTTGCGAAGAACCGGGCTGATATCCGGCTGGCTCTGGATCGCAAGGGCGAGCTGTACATCATGAGCAAGAGTGACGGGATGATCCGTGAAGTGATCGCTGCCACTGCACGCTGACGGCGGGGACAAGTTGCGCCGATTGCCAATCGGCGCGCAGGATTCCATCCTGCCCCACAAAAAAGAGATTCAATGAAAAAGGGGGAGCCTCGCGGCTCCCCCTTTTTCGGTTTGTAACGGCTGTTCGTTAGAAGTTGTACTTCAAGGCGAACTGGATCTGCCGCATGGTGGTGAGGGTGGAGCGGATCTGGCCGAAGCTGGTGGCCGGAGCGGCAAAGCTTCCGTCAGCGTTTCGGAAGTTCTGGTTACCCCAGCCTGCATTGGGAGCACCCCACTGCACATGATTCGGGGCGTTGAACATCTCCATGCGGAACTGGAGAGCCTGACCTTCGGTGATGTGGATATCCTTGATCACCGAGAGATCTACGTTCACCTGGTGTGGTGCGCGGATGTTGTTGCGTCCGCAGGTTCCGTAGGTCCCCGGCGCGGCATTGGTGAAGGCGGCTACGTTAAAGTACTGGTTGGCATTCGGAGCCGCGTTCACGTAACTGGCGGCACCGGTGCAACTCAGGCGGTTGCTGGAGGGCACAAAGGAAGTACCGGCTGCATCCCATGAGCTTGTGTCGATGGGCGTGCCGTTCTGGGCCGTCAGAATGGTGCTGGCCTGCCAGCCTCCGACCACACGATCCAGAACTCCACCGTGGTTCAGAAAGCGCTGCCCCTTACCGAAGGGCAGGCTGTAGAGAATCGACGAAACGAAGCGGTGGGGGACGTTAAACGAAGACGGTCCCTTTTCGCAGTGGCGGCAACGCATGTCCTGCGGCGCGAATTCGTTGCCGGGGCCACGGATGGCGCTGGCATCGTCGAGCGACTTTGACCAGGTGTAGCTGAACATCGTCGTCAGGTCTTTCCCGAGACGCTGCGTCAGTTTGGTCGCCAGACCATTGTAGTTTCCGACGGCATCCCCACGAACGTACTGAATTCCGAGGAATTCAGGGTACGGTGCGCGCAGTGCGAAGGCGGTGGTGCCGGGCAGGGGAGCATTTTCATTGGAGAGAAGGGCAAGCTTGCGGCTCTGGCTTCCGGAGTAACCGACTTCCAGGGTGGTGCCCTTGGCGAGGATCCTCTGGACATTCAGCAAGTAGGTCATTGAGTAGCTGGTGCGGAGGTTCTGGTCCGCGCCCCAGGTGAGGCTGATGGGGATGTTGGCCGGCAGCGCGCTGGGGTTCAGGAAGTTGGTGTAGTCGTACTGTGGTCTGGCACGGAGATCCGGGGTTACACCGGTCCGACCGCCGAGGCCGCGATTGAGATCAAAGATCGAGTTCTTGCTCTCCTGCGAGAAGAAGACGCCGACACCGGTCCGGATAGACCACTTGTCATTCGGGCTCCAGGCGATGCCGAAGCGGGGGGCAAAGTTGTTGTAGTCGGTCTTGATGAGGCGATCACCCAGGCGGCCATCGCGGGTGACGGGGACAGTGGCTCCGAATACGCCGTTGGTGGCTGCCGCTGTGTAGCGGAACGCCAGGTTGTCATAGAAGCCGCCGCTACCGGTGCGAACGTAGGTGGGATGGAGGCTGCGATCCTGGACGTTGGCGACATTCGGCAGCGACTGATTCAGTTGGAAGCTAACCGAGTTTCCAGCCACGTCTTTCAGGGGCTGGGCGACTTCCCAACGCAGGCCTGCGTTGATGGTGAGCCCGGACTTCACCTTCCAGGTATCGTCCACGTAGCCAGCCCATTCGGAGCTGCGGAAGTCGCCCCTGGCGAGGGCAACCGCGATATCGGCGCGGAAGAAGTTGCCCAGCAGGAAGTCGGCACCGGAGTAGCCGCCACCCAGATTCACAGGTTCCCCGGTGTAGCTGCCATTGAACTGGAACTGGCCGCGGGGGAATTCGTTGCCCAACTGCGGGAACTTGTTGTACCGATACTCGCCGCCGAGGCGGAGAGAGTGCTTACCGATTACCCACGAGAAATTGTCGACGGCCTGATAGGTCTTGTTGTCGATGGTGAACGGGCTGCTGGTGGCATTGCCGAAGCTGCTCAGGTTGTTGGTGAGGCCAATGTTCGGAACACCCCAGGAGGCGGGATCGGTAATCTTGACCGGGAAGCCGGCGAGCTTCGAGTTCACGTCTTCCACGTTGCCAAGTTGCTGGCCGATGACGTTGAACAGGGAGTTGTAACCGAAACGGGCTTCGTTCACACGGGTGGCGGACAGGATGCGGGTGTTGGAGATGACCCACTGGCTGGCCCGGGTATAGAGGGTGCTGCCATCCTGTGTGAGGCCGGGGGAGATCTGGGATTCGTCGGTCCAGCTATAACGACCGAACCACTGCGAGTTCTGGCTTTCGTTGAAATCGATTCTGGTGGTGAGTTGATCTTTGTCCAGAGGGGTCTTGGCGAGGTACTGGTAGTTGATGTTCGGCAGGCCTGTTTGTGTGAGGTTGATGTTGGGCACAGGGTAGTACTTGCCGAGGAGGTAGAGGGAGTTTTTGTCGAACCGGCTGACCGGGATCTGGTTGCCGGCAAACGGCGCTGCCGTTGCTGCTGCACCGGTTCCGGTCCGGGTGAGGGGATCGCGCAACTGGGTGGGCACGGCCGAGAAGTTCCCGTCGCGCATCGCCTGAGTCATGGTGGTTGCGGTTGCGACGCGGGTGGTGCGAGCACGGAGCGCCTCATAGTTCGTCATGAAAAAGAGGCGATTCTTGCCATTGAACACTTTCGGGATCCAGACGGGGCCGCCCAGGGTGAAGCCGTACTGATTTTGGCGGAACGGCGACTTCGCGGGACGGTTGCCGATGAAATCGTACGGTTTGGCGTCGAGCGCGTCGTTGCGCAGAAAGTCGAAAGCTGTGCCGTGATAGGTGTTGGTGCCGGGACGTGTGGAGACGTTCACCTGGCCTGCCTCGCGACCGAACTCGGCCGAGTAGATACCCTGCTGAACCTTGAATTCCTGGAGGGCTTCGACGGACGGGAGCAACACGTACAGGTTGAAGTTGATGTCGGTGTTGGTGACGCCGTCGAGAGTGTAGTTCGTCCATGTGGCGCGCGACCCGGAGAGGGACATGGTGAGTGCGGCGCGGGTTCCACCCTGGCGGTTGGCAGCCTGAGCAGCGGGGGCAAAGCCGAAAGTCACGCCCGGGCTCAACGAAACGAGGCTGAAGAAGTTACGGCCATTCAGGGGAAGATCGGTAATACGCTTTTGTTCAATAACCGTGCCGACGCTGGCGTTTTCGGTAGCCAGGAGTTCTCCGGAGGCGCTTACTTCCACGGTTTGCGTTGCCTGGCCGACGTTCAGGGTGAAGTCGACGCGGGCGGTCTGCTGCACCTGGAGCTGAATGCCGGTCTTCACCACGGTATCGAAGCCGGCTGCTGCGGCTTTTACTTCGTAGCTTCCGGGAATCATGGCCGGGAAGCTGTATACCCCGACGCTGTTGGTCTGGGTGGTACGGGCGACGTTGGTGTCCTTGTTGGTCGCCGTGATCGTCGCGTTGGGTGCACTGGCACCGCTGGGGTCTGTTACTTCACCGGTGATTTCGCCGGCAGTCTGGGCCAGCAAAATAGTTACAGGTAATAATAAACCTGCTAATAGCAATAACTTACGCACAGTTTAACCTCAAATTGAAATGGATTGCAGTGTGTCAAATCTATCATGATGGAGCTCGGTCTGGCAAGGTAGCACCTGGGATCTGGGGACCACGGTTCGCAGGCATGTTGGCTTACGCTTCTGCCTGGAAGCGCTGGAATTGGGGAGCCGGAGGCTTTGGGTTGAGTTCACTGGACAGGCGCAGTTCCGGGGCGATTGTTGCGGTCGGGGTGCGTTCGGTGACGATTCATGCAGCTTTTGGCATGGCGGATGGGGTGACGGGCGGGAAGCTGAAGCTTCCGTGCCAGCGTTCGGAGTTGTCCCAGCGGTTGAGGCGGTAGAAACGGGCGGATTCGAGGGCTTCGCGGCGTTTGATGGCGGCGATTAGATTGGTGGGTGTAAAAACGAAGCCACGGACGTTCAGGGGCTGGTCGTCGCAGAGGTCTTCGCCGTTCATAACGGCTTGACAGAGAAGGAGTTCCGCTTCTTCGCGGGCCTGGGCTTCGGCGGTTGTGCGTGCCTGCTGGAGTTCCTGGAGGCGTTTTTCGTTGAGGGCGATGAGGCGGCGGACGCGGGCTTCGTAGAGGGTGATGTTGGTGAAGCCGGGGTGTCCGTCGCGCCAGGTTTGGGCCTGGGTGATGGCG
>RGPS01000590.1 GCA_010084195.1 Terriglobia bacterium | reverse complement strand
CCCGGTTTCATCGACACCGATATGAACGTCGCGCTCAAGAACAACCCGGATTTCGACGCCTGGGTGAAGACCAGAACGCCTCTTGCACGCTGGGGCGAAGCCGCCGATATCGCGGCCCCGGCAGTGTTCCTGGCGTCGCCCGCAGCCTCCTTCATCACAGGCCAGGTAATCTACGTCGATGGGGGCTTCACCGCTACGTTCTGAGGCTGCCGGCAGGACAAGCACGCGCCCCCGCAACCTTACAGATGGGGCAGGAATTCGAGCTTTGCTGCACCCTCAGAATCGGTAAAACTTGTGCTTACACGCGCGGCAGCGGAAAGGTGCAATAAAGAACAGGCGGAGAAATTCTTCAAACATTCCCTGCCTGCCTGTCCGCCGAACATTCTGCGAAGTACACATCGGGCAAAATCCAACCCGGCCTTTGACTTCTTCGGTCTCCGTCATTGCCTGCGTGCCGGCCTTCACCAGTTGCTTTTTTGGCGGCTCCAGCTGGAACTGCGGGTGCACAAAGGACTGCGGTGCGAACGACGGCGTCGGCTGCGACATCGGGTCCAGCTTAAAACCAGGTACTGCGCCTGCCAGGCTGCTTTCGATGGAATCGACGATGCCCGATACCTTCTCGCTCGCCATCTTCGAAGAGTCCCGGAGACTATTTAGGGTTCGGGTTTGCTCGTGTGAAACCCGCTCCAACAGATCAATCCGGGATCCCAATTGATTGGTCAGAGCCGTGGTGCTGTCCGTTACCACCCGGGTACCAATTTCCCGAAACTCAGATACCAGCTTGTCTTCGAGCTTCTGCATCTGCTCGCCGACGCGTTGTTTCACTATCGAGGGCAAATCTACAGCCATCTGCTGCGCACGCATACGCTCCCGGGCCAACTCCACCGCACGCTGCTTTTCCAGCATCATGTCGCGGAGCGGATTGGGGCGTCGTGCCGGTAGGTTTCTGGATGGTCGCCGAATCGGTGCCAAAGGTCCTCCAGGAGATTGTATCTCGCCAGACAACGTTGTTCTGCCTGGTTGATTCGGAACTCATCATTCTTCCAAATGGCCAGAATACCAACTTCCAAATGGCCAGAATACCAA
>RGPS01000589.1 GCA_010084195.1 Terriglobia bacterium | reverse complement strand
CTTCCAGTACGCTCACGGCTTCGCCTTCATCACCAACGGCGTTGGCATCAACGGCGGTCTGTCGCAGGGTTATCTCGCTGGCGTCATCCCTGACGTCAACCAGGTCTCTCGCGCAACGGCCACTGGCGAAACTCTCGGCAACTAACTACCAACCAAGCGTCAAAAAAGAGAGGGGGGAGCTTCGGCTTCCCCCTCTCTTTTTGCATTTCTCGACCGGCAGAATTCCCAGCCCCGGGCTTGGTTTCCACTTCCCCGCTTAGTTCGACACTACCTGAATGTCGAAGATACGGTGGAATGGTTCGGCAATTACCTGGACAACCTCCGTCAGTCTCGCCTCTCCAACTCTGCGGAAGGTCACCACGGCTCGTGCCCCGGCATCAAGGTGGGTCGGCTTCACTTCCACCTTCAGCCCCTTAATATTCAGGACACGGGCGTCCACATTCAGGTCCAGTGGGCCGGGGAGTCCGTTTGTGATCGTGACGCTCTGCTGGGGCTCTTTCGCCGAAAGCGTAACGGTTCGCTTGTCAATGCTGATCTGGTTGACAAGAGCTCCGACGTTGGGATTCTCAATACCGCCCGGGGCCGCGCCCTTCATGTCCATACCGCCGGAAGCGCCAGCTCCATTTTTCATCTGGCCAAAAGGAGTCGCAGATTTAACTTCTTCCGGGATATACCAAGACCACGTTCCATTCTCGAGGATCCAGTAGGTCGGGGTGGGCATATCGAAGAGCTGACCGCCCGCGCCGGGCATCAGGACCACTACTTTCGCCCGGATTGTGACCTTGGCGGTCGTCGGAGTCTGTAGATCCAGATTCATGATCTCGAAACCCTTCAGATCCGGCTTCTTGCCGTTGTAATAGTCTTCTTTGGACTCCATCGCCACCATCGCCTCAGCCTGCCGATACTTCTTATCCACCATCATCTGGTAATACTGCTGGACCCGATCACGAAGCGCTTCTGTGGAGGGTTGAGAAGGCTGCTGCGCCCACGCGGTTGCCGCGATAGCGGGGAAAAGTAGTCTGCGATCCATATCTATATCGTAGACGCTTGCCGCAGCCTGATAGTTTGGCGCGGTGCGAGCTTCAGAACGGCTTCCGCCACCGAAGGC
>RGPS01000588.1 GCA_010084195.1 Terriglobia bacterium | reverse complement strand
AGATATCTGCCATTCGGTCCCCGAGCATGAAAAGCTGAAATGCCCACCAACTGCCTCCCTCATAGGGGCCCCCTTCGGTTTTTCGGCTAAGTTCAATCTCCGTTCCCGGCTTGGGAAATTCTTCACCGTTGCTTTCCGTGATCTTCCGCACGAGGCGGAAAGGGGCCTTTGGGGCATCGGCCCCGTTTAATTCCCAGCTTTCCACGGACCTGCTCACCTTGTGTGACCGACCGGCAAGCTCTGGTATGTTGTTGGAAGACGAAAGCTGGACCGTTGCCCGAGCCCGTTTTGGTGGCGACCACCGCTCTGGGCGGCTGACCCCATCCAGCCGGGCCAGTTTTGAATCCACCTTTACCGTGCCGTTCGCGTCCACGGTCGGCCGGAGAATAGTGGGCCGATATCCTTTCAACTTCAGGGTGATTTCGGTCGGCCCCGGGATCAGCCCTTCCACTTGCATGGGTGTCACGCCCATGACGCGATCACCCAGCAGCACTTTCGCCCCAGAGGGCTCGGACGCGACCGCCAGGCTGCCGGGTTTGAATACGGCAGTCATTTTGTTCGACGTGGAGGGCTCCAGCGAACCCTCAACCTTGAAGTCGGGCCACCCGGGCCGGCTGACAGTTAAGGTTGCGGGTCCGGATGGGACATCGGGAATCCTAGCTGGGGTCACGCCCGCTTTTTCGTAACCCCCGGACGTGCGCAGTACGAATTTCAGGCCCGACGGTTCTGAATCCACGTCGGCAGTACTGGTGAAAAACTTGACCTCGATCTTCTGACGGCTTTCCGGCGCCACCTCCAACTTTCGAACGGCCTCGACCCAGCCTGGTGGCGGGCTTACCCGGAGTGTCACTGTGCCACTGGGGATTTTCTCCTCGTGGGCAGGCGTGGTTCCGCGGGCGGTAAAACCCTGGGTGTTGCTGAGTTCATAACCCAGCCCGGACGGATCGGAAGTGATATTGACTCCGCCTCTGGAGAACAAAGCACTGACCAGCGTCGGCTCGCCGCGAACCAGCCGGAACTTCCGCTGAAAAGTGGTCCAGCCGGGAGGGGCTTTGATTTCCACGCTCACATCTCCGAGAGGAATATCCCCGCGGAAGGGCGTCACCCCC
>RGPS01000587.1 GCA_010084195.1 Terriglobia bacterium | reverse complement strand
TTTTCGACCTCTCCATCGCCTCTCCCGCCACGCCAAACACCCGACGCAACGGATTCACGCCCTTCGTTTCATGACACCAATGTTCTGGTATGAGTTTTACCGAAGCGATTATGTATTGAACCGTGCGGTTCCCGTGGGCTTGAACTTCCATCTCGCCGGGCGCACCCATCTGGCCGTGTTCTACATGATTCAGTCTTCCAAGCAGCTCACCGGCCACTGGGATCAAGCCCACATATTGGGGACAACGATTACGTTCTGATTCCGGGGGCTCCAGTTGGCCCAGTTCTGTTATGAGATATCACCCAAGGTAGCCTCGTCCCACTCGGCAACCTTGGGCTGAAAGCTGTAACCCCGTTGGGGTTGGTCCTTTGGCACGTCCATCAATCTGCTTCATGCACCTACTGGCTCGGATAGGCCATTTAGTCCGAATTTTATCCTGTCCACTTACTGTCCACTCGATCCGATCAACTGGACAGTGAATCCGATTCACTGTTGGGCACTCCCGATTGGGTGGCCAGCTCTTCCGATTGAGTGCTCAGAGCATCCGAATGACTGTTCAGTCGGCCCGATTGGGTGGACACCGCGCCCGATTCAGTGGCCGACCGCCCCGACGGGTTAGCTGAAGTTTCGCAGGGCCGGGGAGAGGGAGGACGGCGGCGACGTCTCGGTGGATTCGCCGCTGGCCTGAGCGCGCGTGGCTTTTCTCCCTCACCCTTTCCCTCTCCCGCTGGGAGAGGGGAGGCGCTTGCTGCTTGATCGTGCTTTCAGGCTGGTGTGCGTGCCGGTGGATTCACGGGTGTGGTGGATGAAGTTCCTTGCACCGCTGGCCGTTTCTCCGAAACTTCCGCCCATGTTCCAACTCGGCTTTGTCTCCGCCATCCTGCCGGAATTAACTTTGAACCAGGTGCTCGCCTTCGCGGCCGCCGAGCGGTTCCGGTGCGTGGAGGTGATGTGCTGGCCGGTGGGCAAGGCGGAGCGGAAGTTCGCGGGCATCACGCACATTGATGTGGACGCCTTCACGAAGGCCCGCGCGGAGGAAGTCCACGCGCTGTGCGCTAAGCACGGCGTTTCGCTCACTGCGCTCGGCTATTATCCCAATCCGCTCGACC
>RGPS01000586.1 GCA_010084195.1 Terriglobia bacterium | reverse complement strand
GCGTGTTTGCACAGCCATTCACTGGTGCTCATGGTTTTGATTCTCCGGGCGGTGATTATGGCTGCGCCGCCACCGTAAGCGTCCGTCCTGGGCTTACTGCAATCGTGCGACCACTCGAAGGTCACAACGTCGGGCAAGGCGAACTTCTGAAGCAGGTGCTGAAGGAACGCACAGACGGCGTCGATGCCACCGTTGTTGGAGTGCAGCCAAAGGCCCGGCTGGTTCTCCACGACAGCGGCTTCGACCTCGAAGCACCAGTCCTCGGTGTTGGATTGAAGTTCAGCAGGGAAGTCCGCTGGAGCTTCATCGCCTTGATTGATCCGACTGGCCTGCTGGGCGAGGTTCAACGCGTAGGTTTGAGCCGCCTCATCGGGCAAGCGGAGTTGAAGACTGAAGTTGGTGAAGTAATCGGCCATAGGTTGAGTTGAGAGTTGAGGGTGAGGGTTGAGAGGGAGAACCACAGAGACACAGAGGGCACAGAGGAAGCGGCCAATGATGACAGCCTCCTCTCTGCGTTCTCGGTACCTCTGTGGTTATTGAGTTACGCCGCGAGCTGGAACTTCCGGCGGCCCAGTTCACCAAAGCGGTCCACCAATTCAGTGGCATCCTGCTTGGCCAACTGGCGGGCCTGGGCGGCGAGCTGTTGCAGGCCAGCGGTAAGACGGCTGCGGGCAGTGGCAGAGTCCCGGTATTCTTCAGCCGTTTTCGACAGCAGCTCCTTCCTGACCCGTTCCAACTGGCGTTCCATCTCCACGTCGTTGGCGAAGTTCATCTGTTTGAACTGGTCGATGAAGCGGACAAGACGGTTGAGCGTTTTCTGATGCACGCCGGTCTCGCTGGTCCCGATGCTGGTGAGCATTTCCTGGCAGAGGACCGCCGTCTGTTCCCGGAGCGAGGCCACACAGTCCGCCACAAACTGCTGAACATCCTGGCGGATCTTGGTGCCTGCATCACGCGCGGCTTGTTGACGAGCTGAGATGACCTGCTGTTGCTCGGCGGTGGTGATGAGTTCAACGCCCAACGATTCCGGCACGCTGACCTGAAACAACTGCGTCTCGAAGGCGTAGTAACGGTTCATCTGCTGCGGCAACGGGAACGAGGCTTCGATG
>RGPS01000585.1 GCA_010084195.1 Terriglobia bacterium | reverse complement strand
TCCCGTCGGCATCGGGTTTGAACTGGTCGGCGGGGACGACCCGGACGGTCGCCAGCATCTGGCTGTGCCCCATCCCGCAAAATTCATGGCAAGGCATCAACAGGTCGCCGGTCTTGCGGAAGACCGTGTGGACCTGGGCCACATAGCCGGGGATGACCATGGTGTTGACGTTGGTGCCGGTGACGAGGATGCCATGGATCACGTCCGGGCTGGCGAACCGCATCGTCACCTGGCGGTTCGCCGGCACCACCACGCACTGCGGCACGAAGGCGAACTGGGTCGTGATGATGCGAGACGTCACCTGGCCGTCGGGTGCAACGCTCGTCCCCAGATTGGCTTCGGTGAATTCGCCCGAGAGATGGAGGGACTTGGGGTCGATATATTCCCGGTCGGACGGCGGGTTGATGTGCATCGAGATGCCGGCGAAGAGGATCGCGGCGAGGATCAGCAGCACGACGGCGGCCACGAGCATCGACCAGCGAAGCTCGGACCGGAGGATTTTGGCCTCGATCTGATCGTCCGCCATCAGCCGACGCTCCCGCGCGGCAGGAAGACCAGGAGATAGATCAGGAACCAGCCGATCAGCAAAAGCCCGACCGCGGTGCCGGCCTACTACGGTGTGATGGCGATCTTGTTTGGGATTGCGCGAGGAATAGCGGATGCTCGTTCGCCAGGCAATGACCCTGATCAACCGCCGAAACGGTAGCCTCGAGAACCCGGGCAACCCGTTGAACGCCATGTCACTTGCCAACGCGTTGGCGGGCGGGCAAGGCACCGTCTCAGGGATCACGGTCAACTCCGAGTCGGCGATGGCCTTGCCCATCGTCTATACCTGCGTATCGCTTCTCTCGCGTACCGTCGCTTCCCTCCCCTTGATCCTCTATCGGCGTCTCGACCGCGGGAAGGAACGCGCGACCGACCACGCGTTGTACCGGGTCCTCCGTGATCTTCCCAACCCGGAGATGACGGCATACGACCTGCACGCCTGCCTGATGAGCCATCTGGCACTGTGGGGCAATGCCTACTGCGAGATCGTCCGCAACGCCAACGGTGACGTAGTGGAGTTGTGGCCGATTGCACCGCAGCGCGTCACGTGGAAGCGTCTCGCTC
>RGPS01000584.1 GCA_010084195.1 Terriglobia bacterium | reverse complement strand
GCGGCCTGCACGCAAGGCAAGCGCGTGCGCTTCCTGACCACGACCGGCCTGGTGACACAACTGCTCGAAGCACGGGACAGCCGCACGCTGCAACGGCTGCACAAGCAACTGGAGCGGCTGGACCTCTTGCTCCTTGATGAGCTGGGCTATGTGCCCTTCTCCAAAGCCGGGGCGGAGCTGCTCTTCGAGGTGGTGAGCCGGGCGTATGAGCGCACCAGCCTGCTGGTGACGACGAACCTGCCGTTTGCACAATGGACCGAGGTGCTGGGCAGCGAGCGGCTGACGGGAGCGCTACTGGACCGCCTCACGCACCGGGTGCACATCCTGGAAGCCAACGGCCAGAGCTACCGGCTGCAAGATGCCAAGGGGCGGCTGAAGCGGAAGTGAGTCAAACGAACCTTCGACCGCAGGAGGGCGCGAGCTGGGGGCTCGCAGCTCGCCCTCCTGCTCGTTCTACCTCGCTGCGAACTTCTCGGACTTGACCTCGAAGGCCAGAAACCGTTCCCTTCCCACCGGAAGGTGTCTCACTTTTCGAGCGCCACCCGCCGCACTTTTCAACCGGCGTTTACACGCTTGGTGTTCGCTCATGAGCTTTCGGTATTGTTGTTTCGTTATCATTGGGCCGCCGCCCTCCCTCGGGGCCACACGGCCACGCAGAAAACGGCTGCCTCATCATCCCGAAACCTCCGGCTCCCTAAACGCCGCTGATGAAAGTTCTAATTGTCGCTAGCCACCGCCCATTTCGTCACCGGCATCCGCGACCGGCTCCAGCGCTATGTCACGCAGGATTACCCGGCCCAGCTCGCGTTGGCTTCGCGGCTCGCCGTCCCGGCACCGCAGCCTCCTGGAAAACAGGGCGACCAGGCGCCTCCACCCACGCCACCCGTCCGCTACACTTCGGCCACTAGCCTGCGTCCGCAATGCAGTCTGCCCTACATCTCGACTGAAGCGGACCTCGACCAATGGCTCGCAGCCCTTCGTGCGGCGGCCCAGGCCGAGTTGGCAAATGGAAACCGCATCAGCCTGTGAATCAATACGATAAGAAAGTTACGCACGATAAACTGGACGAGTTTATCGTGCCTTGTTAGTTTATCTAAAATGCTTCCATTG
>RGPS01000583.1 GCA_010084195.1 Terriglobia bacterium | reverse complement strand
ATCCGACCGCTCAAGGCACGCCGGACTACTACATTCCGCAGCCGATGCCGTGGCCCATCATGGGTTCGGTGGGCCTGTTCTTCATGGCGCTGGGGGCCGTGTTCGTCTTCAACAAGGTCAGCGCCGGCTGGGTGTCCCTCGCCCTGGGCAGCGTCATCATCCTGTACATGCTGTATCGCTGGTTCGGGGACGTGATCCGCGAGTCGGAAGGCAACCTGTACTCCAAGCGCGTGGACGTGTCGTTCCGCTGGGGCATGAGCTGGTTCATCTTCTCCGAGGTGATGTTCTTCGCGGGCTTCTTCGGCGCGCTGTTCTGGACCCGGGTCGTCTCGGTCCCGGAACTCGGCAACCTGATCCACAACGAAGTCCTCTGGCCGGGATTCGCCGGGCAGTGGCCGTCGGCCGGCCCGGGGTTCTCGGAGAAATTCACCCCGATGGCCGCTTGGGGCCTGCCCGCGCTCAACACTTTCCTGCTGCTGACCTCCGGTGTGACGCTCACGATCGCCCACTGGGCCCTCAAGGAGAAGAAGCGCGGCCTGCTGAACCTGTTCATGTTCCTCACCGTGGCGCTGGGCGCGATCTTCCTTGCCTGCCAGGCGATCGAGTATGGCCATGGCTACTCGGAACTGAACCTCAAGCTGTCGACCGGCGTCTACGGGTCGACCTTCTACATGCTGACCGGCTTCCACGGCTTCCACGTGACGCTCGGCGCGATCATGCTGGCGGTGATCCTTGCGCGTTGCCTCGCCGGCCACTTCAAGCCTGACCACCATTTCGCGTTCGAGGCGGTTGCCTGGTACTGGCACTTCGTCGACGTGGTGTGGCTCGGCCTGTTCATCTTCGTCTACTGGCTGTAGGCGGACGTACCCTATCCAAGACAACGAGGAGGAGGGATCCACGCGAGCGCGCCAAGACGCTCGCCGGGAACCCCGGAGGTAGCAAGCCTTGATGCCGCACCCAGTGTGCGGCATCTTTTTTTGTGGAGTTACCCGGGAACGCGTCCCGGAATGAAACCAAAGTAGTAACTGCCCATCAAAATCAGGAACAGCGTTACCGACAGTCCGACGCGGAGCGCAAGCGCTTTCACCGCCCGGTTGGACTTGTGGTCGT
>RGPS01000582.1 GCA_010084195.1 Terriglobia bacterium | reverse complement strand
AAATTGCTTCCGAGACACCAACCGCACCGTGGTCAACACTTTGGACGGATGTTGACCAGAACAGGCAAGCGGCGGCGGAACTAACGGCGGTGATGGGGGCCAAGGTCGAGTTCCAAACACCAAAGCCAACTTCTCTAATCAGACGAGTTGTTGAGATGGGAGCGGGGTCAGGGGATGTCGTGTTGGACTTCTTTGCTGGAAGCGGCACGACAGGCCATGCGGTTTTTCTGGAGAATCTGGACAGTTTGGGGCGGCGCTTTATCCTCGTGCAACTCCCGGAGCCAACTGGCAGCAGCGAGTTTGAAAAGATTTCCGACCTCACAAAGGAGCGTCTGCGCCGGGCGGGAAAGAAGATTCGGGAAGACAACCCGATGTTCGCCGGCGACCTCGGCTTCCGCGTCTTCAAGCTCGCCAGCAGCAACATCCAGGCGTGGAACCCGGACCGCGAGAACCTCAGTCAATCGCTGGCCGATTCCGTCGAGCACCTCAAAACCGACCGCACCGAGGCCGACATCCTCTTCGAGCTACTGCTCAAGCTCGGCCTCGACCTCACCGTGCCCATCGAGAAACGCACCCTCGCCGGGAACGAAGTCCACAGCATCGGGGCCGGCACGTTGCTCGTCTGCCTGTCCCAGCGCATCACGGCCCAGCAGGTTGAGCCGCTGGCCCTCGGCCTCGTGAAGTGGCACCAGGTGCAGGCCCCGGCCGGCGATACCACCGTGGTCTTCCGCGACAGCGCCTTCGCCGACGACGTGGCCAAAACCAACCTCACCGCCATCCTCCAGCAGCACGGCCTGGAAAACGTCCGGAGCCTGTAACCATGGACCAGCCCGCTTTGATCGAAACACTAGAACGATTACGCGCTTTACCCCGTGAAGCGGCCACCGTGGAGTTCAAGGGCAACACGCAGGAGCCGTCCGAGATCGGGCGGTATCTCTCTGCGCTGGCCAATTCCGCCGCTTTGGAAGGACACGACCGGGGCTGGATGGTGTGGGGAGTGGAAGATGGAACCCATGCAGTGAAAGGCACGACGTTCGACCCCTTCTCGACGAAGGGGGAAGGCAATCAGGCGCTGATCATGTGGCTCCAACAAAAGACCTCGCCGAGAGC
>RGPS01000581.1 GCA_010084195.1 Terriglobia bacterium | reverse complement strand
GGGGCAGGAGCAGGTCGAGCAGGTGGTTGGCACCTTCCAGTTCGATGATTTTATCGGCAGCCAAAAGGGGCGGGAGGCGTTTCTGCCAGTAGTCGTGGCGGCGTTCGATTTTGCCTTTGGCCTGCGGGGTGGGGGCGAAGCGCAGGGCCACGCCGTAGAAGTGGAGTGCGGCTCCGAGTTGGGTGAAGGCCTTTGGGGTTTGGGTGTAGAAGAAGGAATGGAAGTCCACGTAAAGGGCCAGGGGCAGGCCATGGGCGCGGAAGGCGCGGGAGAGGAAGTCGAGATGGGCCAGCAGGGATTCACTCTCGTAGAGGCGTGCGCCGGTGTTGTAGCGGGTGGCGTCGTCGAGGAGGTCGAGCAGGCATTGTTTGGCGGTGGAGCCGGGGAGGAAGGCGTGCGGGGTGGCGTCGTATTGCCAGAGGGCACCCAGGTCGCGGGCCTGCCAGCGTTTGACGGGCTGGGGCGGCTTTTTGTAGCGGGTGTCAGGGGCGAGTTGGTGCTCCTTGGCCCAGCGACGGACGCTGGCGCGGTCGGTTTTGAAGTTGAGGCGGCGCAGCAGTTCGCTGGCGCAGGCGCTGTAGGAGGAGGGTGGCTTGGAAGAGAGCAGCGTGGTGAGCTGGGTGATGACGGCGGGTGGCCAGTCGCAGTGGTGGTCGCCGCCGGAGCTGCCGGGGGTCCAGAGGTCGGCCTGGCCTTGCGCGGCGGCTCGGAGGTAGGCGCTGTAGAGTTCGTAGAAGCGGGTTTTGGAGAGTTGGAGCTCGGCTTGGGCGGCGGGTGCGCTGAGTTGGTCGGCGCGGAACTGGGCCAGCAGATGGCGGATGAAGGGAGCGGGGAGGCGGTGGGTTAGTTGCAGTTTTTCATGGCGCGCAAGATGGCAGGAAGATGGATTTTGCGCTTTGAAACTGAGCCCGGCAGAGAAGCCGGGCCACCACGTTGGTGATGGCCCGGCCTGCCGTTGGTCAGGCTTCAGGCGGCGCTCAGGTTGCGTCCCCGCAGAGCCCTATCCTCCGCTGAAGCTTCGCCGAGAATGAGAGCTGCGAGCTGAAGGGCAACCTCCAAGGCGAGGTTTTGAGGATTAGTCCGCTTTTGATCGCACAGTGCTGTCCGGTT
>RGPS01000059.1 GCA_010084195.1 Terriglobia bacterium | reverse complement strand
GTGCGAACAGCGGAGATCGTGGCCCGTCTCAGGCCAACATCCACGGCTGCCTGGAATAATATGGGGGCCTGTTACAACGGCATGAAGGCCTGGGCAAAGGCGATCCCGGCGCTCGAACAGGCCGTCCGTCTGCAGCCCGATTTCCAATTGGCGAAGAACAATCTTGCCTGGGCCCGGAAAGAGTTGGCCAACGCAGCTCATTAGTTCCGAACCCGTGGCGAACGTTGCGTGGACCCGACCACAGCCGCAGGCTCAGGTAGGGTCCTGGCCTGGGCTACGTGGACCGGGGGCTGCTTCAGTGTCCATGCGAGCGAGGGGCATCTCACCGGCGTTCATACGAAGCAGGCGACTTGACCACATACGCAGACTCCGGTACGGCCTTGCCCAGTGGCCACACCGCATCGTGTCCGCGTTCTCACCAACTCCTCCGCTGAGCCGTCGCGCGGTTCGCGGCACTCTCGCCACGGGCTGTTGAGGGCCTGGGTAAACTTGACCTGCCCGACGCTTGACCCGGCACGGTAGTTGTGTCATCGTAGCGGGCTGAAAGGTCGCCACAATGTTCCCCAAGCCGCTGCCAGCCGGAAGTTTGCCATGCCTGCCCTCTCGCCGCACTACCCTTGCCGCCCTCGCCGGTGCCGCGTTTACCCCTCTTGCCGCAAGCGCCGCCAGGAAAGCCACCGCTTTCGCCCTGATCGGGGACCGTTTTCACAATTCCGACTACATCCGTATCGGGCTGACCAGAACTATCGCAAAACAGATGGGCGTCTCGGTCGATTTCACCGATGAGACCTCCACTCTCAACGCGGAAACTCTCGACGGCTACAAAGTCCTCATCATCCTGCGTGATGGCATGGTCTGGCCCGAAGGCTACGGCGGCGACGAGAGCACGAATGCCGCCTGGGTGGCCACGGGGCGGCCCAGGCTTACTTTCGAACCTCCCGTGCCACAGGTCAAAGCTCAGTCACAGTTCTGGATGAAGCCGGAGCAGGGCAAAGCGGTTCGCCAATTCGTGGAAGCCGGAGGCTCAGCGCTCTTCCTCCACAACACCACCCATGTCGGCCTCACCGACCCGGACTTCCGCCACGTGCTGGGTGCAGTCTACACCGGACACCCCCCAATCCGCACCTTCAAAGTGAAGGTTACGAATCCCGATCACCCCATTACCCAGGGCGTAAGTGACTTCATCATCACCGATGAACAACACTACATGACCTACGACAAAGATCCGAAGTTTCTGTTTCTCCAAACTGTCAATGAAGCTGGCCTGACGTACGAGAATCAGGGTGCAACGGCACAGGCGGGCTGGTCTTATGATTACGGCAAAGGTCGGGTGGCCTACCTCTCCCCGGGCCACATGCTCAGCGATCTCTGGCATCCCCAGGTGATCCGGCTCCAGCAAAACGCTCTTCGCTGGACAATGCGGCAGAAATAGAAAAGGCCCGCTGACAGGCGAAACTGTCGGCGGGCCTTTTCCCTCAAAATTCTTCCAGCCTAGCTGAGAACCCAGCCCTTGCGGAAGTTGGGTTTCAGGTACTTGTTCGCTTCCGGGTTATTGCTGAAACGGCCCTTTACGGCATCCCATTCCAGTTTGCCCGGCACGCGCAGCGAGATGACGCCCAGCAGCATCCACTCCACGAACGGCACCGCGTTGTTGAAGTTGGAGCAGGCCGGATCGCCACCCTTGCAGGCACGAATCCAGTCGCCGTAGTGACCGGGCGAGCGGGTGAGTCGCGGGTCCGGGAACTTGTAGTCGGCCATCTTCTCGGCAACCGGAAGAAGCCGCGTCATTTCGCCGTAAGTCCCGGTGGTCATCACGCCCTTGTCGCCAATGAAGACAGAACCATTCGGCTGTGAGTTGCGTGCGTCGGGAGCGATGGCTTCCTTGTAGCGATCCATCGTGAAGACGCCGCCGACGTAGCCGGTCGCGGCTGGGCGGACTCGGGGCTGCCCGGGGACGAAGGGCCGCGATGGAAGATCGCCCAACAGTTCGCCGGCTGGAACGCCCTCTACCTTCGGGGATTCTTTCAGGCCATCGTGCCAGAACAGCTTCACGGCGGGCATATTGCCACGGGCAGGGAAGTCGTAACGGATCACCGACTTCTTCGGGTACATGAAGTCGCTGGCGCCTTCCTTGAGAATGCACTCCACCGAGGTGGGGGCCCCCAGCTTCAGCGCCATGTTCGGAGCGCCGAGGATGTGGCAGGCCATGTCGCCGACTGCGCCGCAGCCAAAGTCAAAGAAGCCGCGCCAGTTGAAGGGCTGGTAGAAGTTGCCGTACTGGTTGGGGTAACCATCGCCACCATCTGTGTAAGGGCGGTCTGCGGCAGAGCCGAGCCAGAGATCCCAGGCAAGAGTGTTCGGTACAGCGGAGGCGGCGGGCAACGAGGTGAGACCCTGTGGCCACCACGGACGGTCCGTCCACGCGTGGACTTCGGTCACATTGCCCAGCTGGCCATCCCAAACGATTTCGGCCGCCTGACGGGTGCCTTCGTTCGAATAACCCTGGTTCCCCATCTGCGTGGCAACCTTGTATTTTGTTGAGGCCTCCAGCATGGCGCGGGCTTCCCAAACGGTGCGGACGAGGGGTTTCTGCACGTACACGTGCTTGCCGCGCTCCATGGCGCTAATGGCCGCGGTCGCATGCATGTGATCCGGGATGGTGACGATGACGGCGTCAATGTCCTTGCCCTTCTCATCCAGCATCTTGCGGAAATCTTTGAACTTCGGGGCGCTTTCGTATTTCTTGAAAGTCTCGGCCGCCCGCTTATCATCCACATCGCAGAGCGCCACAATGTTCTCGTGGGAGCATCCCTGGATGTCGCTGGACGCTTTGCCGCCCGAACCAATCGAGGCAATGTTCAGCTTTTCATTGGGGGATTTGTACCCCATCTGCTTCAGGGAAGGGGTGGCACCATAGCCCCCCGTTGGAATCGCTCCCGCCAGAAGGGAGCCGTAAAAGAAATATCGTCTGGAAAAGTTTTCAGCCATAAAATCCCCCGGGCGAACGAACGAGATCCGCCTTCACAATTATAAGCCCGTCAGCGTGTTAGCCTAACGAGAGATCTCGCAAATGGCAGTACAAATTCTCTTACAGGGCAGTCTCGCAGGTGTGAACGATTTCCTGCTCGCTGCTCCCGCCAAGCATGACAACCGCGCCTTCGAGGCTCGCCTGCAGTGGACCACGCTGCTGGGAGAGACTTTGCCGCGCGCCCTGCTGGCTCATCTGCAACTGCCTTCGCTCCTCCTCGGTACAGCCGGCGGCGGGAGTTTCCTCGTCATTCTTCCCGATGCCCAGCGCGCCGCCGAAGCCGTCTCGTTTCTGGCTCGAACCAATGCCGCTCTGCAATCTGCCACCGGCGGCGTGGTCCATGTGGTTTGGAGTTCCACCGAGAACCTGGGCGATTGGACAGTAGTTCGTAAGCGTCTCGCAGATGGCCTCCGGGAGCAGCAGAACTCACAGCTGGCGTCCGCAGCTTTCTTTGACTCTTTCATCCCCCAGGCCGCTCCTTCAGACGTGATTCCCAAAGGTCTGCGCGATGCAGCAGGAATCAGCTGGAGCTTCGACTTTCCCGCGCTTGTTCAGGCGGAGGGTGGCGATCACCGGTGGGACCTCGGTCGCCAGGCCGGGACTGACAATATTTCTGTGCCCCGGCACTCGGCGCGCAATGGCGATGCCCCGGCCTCGGTTCGCGAAATGGCGAAACGTGCGAAGGGCAGCAAACTCTTCGGCATCCTTCGGGGCGAGATCGATGGCTTCCAGGGCCGTCTCCGCCGTGCGGCCGGCGTGGAAGAGCATGTCCAGATCTCGGTGCTCTACAAACAGTTCCTGGCCGGTGAAATTGAGTTGCTCTGTTCTCAGGCCGAGTACTTCCAGAAGGTCAGTGTTCTCCGGGCCGGGGCTTCGGATTTTGCTGTCGCCGGAGCGTGGGATGCGCTGGCTTCTTTTGCCCGCGACCTTCAGCGCGTCTTCGCCCTTTTCGCCACAGAAAACCTCAAAGAGTTTCCCGGCGCTGAGGCGAAGTCAGTGACCATGTCGCTCACGCTGGCGGAACCAGGCGACGCTCTGGCGGGCGTTTGGGAAACCAGCCTCCGCGATCTGGATATCGCCAAAGCTGCGGACAAAGATTGTTTTTATTTCCTCGGGCGCGTTCTCGAATGGAAGCAGTTGAAAAATGCTGCCGAACTTCGGGAAACCGTGACCGAGATCAACGAAGATTTCCGGGGCGGCGCGGACTTTCTCGCGCAACTCCGCAACCTCTATCGCAAGGTGGAGACGGCGGCTGCCAATCCGGTCGCGGGTGATCAGGAGCGGCTGGCCGCGCGTGCGTTGCGGTTCCAGCGCCGGTTCGCCAAAGTGGGAACAAAGCGGGAACGTGAGTTCCAGAAGCTCCGTTCCCATTTAATGCAGGAAATGGCTGGCCGGAATCTCCGGGGGCGGCTCCGGCTGCGTCCCGAAGGCCTGGTCGCGCTCGAATGGGCGCGGCTGGCAGAAGCTTAGACGGCAAAGTGGATTTGAATTCAGGGGAATTTGAAAATGGCTGAAGAACAAGGCGTTAGCGTAGGTCGGGGAAGTCTGGGCGAAGCTCTGGGAGCGGCGCTCGGCTCGGTTGCCGTTTCTGCGCCAAAGGAAACTCCAAAGGAAGCCGAATCCCGAACAGCGGAGTCGAAGCCAGCGGAGTCGAAGCCAGCGGAGTCGAAGGCGGCCGAACCGAAAGCCGATGCGGCAACTTCTGCACCGTCTCAGGGTGCGCGGCCTCCCCGCGAACCTCGTCCCCCTCGTACAGGTGCTCCTGCCGGATCAGGTGGTGGGCAGAGCGCAGGGCCCCAGGGGAATCGTGGCCCTGGTGGTGGCAATCGTCCGCCTCGTGAAGGTGGTAATCGTCCCCAGGGTGATCGTCCGCAGGGTGATCGCCCGCAAGGTGATCGTCCTCAAGGTGATCGCCCCCAAAGTGGCGACCGTCGTGACGGACGTCCCGGCGGAGACCGTCCAGGCGGCGATCGTCGCCCCGGCGGAGATCGGCCAGGTGGCGACAGGTCTTTTGCCGAACGCCGCGACTTCGCGCCGGACATCGAAATCGAGAAGCTCATCTCCGACAGCCTCTATCTCGACAATCAGGCCCACATCGTGGTCAGCCGGATGCGCGACATGGATTCCGGTACCCGCAGTCAGTTGCGTCGGCTTTACAACGCGGTACGCCGGGCCACCCGCGCACCAGAGAATGAACGGCAGCATGAGTTCGTGATGCTCCGTGCGCGCCTGGCCTACACCATTGCACGCCACGGTCTCCGCAGTCTCGACCAGCTGGAACGGCTCCTGTTGCAGGTGACCCGCAAGAACGAAGCTCGTGGCTATGAGCGGTTCCGCGACCTGTTTGAAGCCATCGTTGCTTACAACGAATAGCTGCCCTGCAACGAATAGCCCCCGTATAACGAATAAGAAACCAGGCAAGCAAAATGAGCGCTCATACTGCACAAACGGAATTAAAGCTGATCGGCAAGCTGATCCTCGAAGGCGAACTTTGCTGCGAGAGTGGCCTGCACATCGGCGCGGGCAAAGGCTCGCTCGAAATCGGCGGCGCGGATAACCCTGTCGTAAAAGACTCCCATGGTCGGCCTTACGTGCCCGGCAGCACCCTGCGCGGTCGCATTCGCGCTCTGCTCGAGCAGGCCACCGGTGCCGCTGTCCCTTCGGAACTGGTCTATATTTCGAAGCGGAAGGGCCAGGAAGTTCGCATCCACCAGAGCGACCGTCCCGATGATGAAATCTGCCTCCTGTTCGGCCGCAACCCGGGTCGGATGGAGAAGGTTGGCGGCGGTGACCTCGATGGCAACATTGCCACCCCTGCGCGCCTCAGTGTCTTCGACGCACCGCTCGTCATCGAAAGCATTACGCCCCAGATGCGCGAGTCGCTTGACGACGAGCTCACCGAAGTGAAAAGCGAAAACGCCATTGATCGCATCACCTCCCAGGCCAATCCCCGGACTCTCGAACGTGTCCCCGCCGGAGCAAGGTTTAAGATCCGCATGGTGCTGGACGTTCTCTGCGCTGAAGACGAGGTTCTTGCCGGGCTGCTGGTGCAGGGTCTGCGCCTGCTGGAAGACGATACCCTCGGTGGTGGTGGTTCGCGCGGCAGTGGCCGGGTTCGTTTTGACGGGCTCAAGCTGGTCTGGCGCGGTCGGGATTACTATGCCTCGGGCGCGAGTGAACGCGAGATCGCTTCTGGTGCGGACACGGCTGGTCTGCAGGGTAAGCTTTCGGAGATCGGCGAGCTGGTCGCGGCTTAATTCCCAATGGCGCTGATTGAAGTCAGGCTGCGACCCACCGGGCCGTGGCGTACAGGATATCGTGGCGACCGGGAACGGGTCGATGTGGTTTACCACAGCGACACGCTGTTCTCTGCCGTCACCCATGCCATGCGCGCGCTCGGGTGGATGGAAGAGTGGCTGGCCGCAACCACTGGCGCTGCGGGTGAGCCCGCCGTCCGTTTGGGTTCGCTTTTTCCTTTCGTGGGAAAGACCCGGCTGATTGCGCCGCCGAAGAGCGTTTGGCCTCCCTCCGGGCGAGCTCAGTTGCATCTGAGTGGGGCGAAACTGGTGCCTCTCGAAGTCCTGCGTCAGGGGCTTCAGGATGAGGCCCGCTGGGAAGTGGATGGCGAGTGCCAGTGCCTCCTGCCGTCCAACGGCACGGCTCCTTTCCGCATCGTGATTCGCGAATCTGCTGCGGTGGACCGTCTGACCGGCGTGGCCGAAGGCCACAAGACAGCCTGTCTGGAGTTTGCGCCCGGTGCCGGGTTCTGGGGTGTGTTTTCCGCGACCGACAAATTGTGGGAAGCCCGTGTGAAGTCAGCCCTGCGGTTATTGGCCGATTCCGGTTTTGGCGGCGAACGTTCCCGTGGCTGGGGGCGAGCTTCTGAGCCTCAGTTCAATGATGCGTCACATCTGTTTCCTGTAGCGACCGAAGCAACTGCCGCGTGGTGGCTGTTGAGTCTGTACTCACCGGATGCTGCGGACGCCGTGGACTGGACGAAGAGCGAAAGCTCAGTTACCATTCGAGGCGGTTGGACCGACAGCTCCGCTGGTGTCGCAATGAAGAAGCAGGTCCGGATGGTGGAAGAAGGTTCTGTGCTGGCCGCTCCGTCGTTGCGGGGCCGTGCCGTGGACGTTGCACCGGACGATTTCGCGCATCCTGTTTACCGCGCGGGCTTCGCCTTGGCCGTTCCCGTGCCTGCAGTGACAGAAACCGCTCCGAAGAAAAAGCCGGGCAAAGAAGAATCGAAAGAAGTAGAACCAAAAGAAGAATCAAGGCCAGAAGTAGTGGCGTTGATGCCCGATTTGTCGGACGCGGCGATCTCGCCGGTTGAACCCGAAGCCGTGGTTGAACCCGAAGCAGTGGTTGAACCAGCCACCCTCGCCCACGCCCCGACAACCCCGACAACCCCGGAAACTCTCCCGCCAGCAAACGTTCCGGCCAACGCCGAGCCCCCCGTTGAGGGTGCTGAAGAGGTGCAGCCATGAAGTACCGCGCAATGGTCCTGACGCCCACCCTGGTAGGCGATGGCAACCGTCTGGCCCCCATCGACTACATGGTCTGGCGTGATCAGGTCAACGTTCTGGATCAGACCAGAATTTTCAAACTCCTGTCCCGGGGACCTCGTCTCGAGGGCTACCTCCAGCAGCTCAGCAAAGCGACCCGGCTGGATTTCGCCTCCTGGGGCGGTTTTGCCCAAAACTACGCCGACCGTCACATCCCGTTCGAAGATCCGTCGTGTACTCCGAACTGGAACGCTGCGGCAACCGAAAGTCTCTTCATTCCCACCTTTGCCGCTGCCGCCGCCGGCCCGTATCTGCCCGGTGCCGCCATCAAGGGCGCTTTGCGAACCGCCTACGTTTTCTCTCGCATCAAACCTTCCGCCATTAAGGAAATGGCGGAGAAAATGGCCAGCGATAAGCCACCACGCCGCATTGCGGAACAATTGGAACAACAGGCCAGTGGTCAGGGCGGTTCCGACCGGATGCGCGCCGTCTCTGTGTCCGATTCCGGTGCGACAAAGCGGGATCAGTACAAGGTCTACATGTGCAGGACCTCGTCGCTGGTACCAAAGGGCCCCACCCAGTTCTCACTCGGCTGGAAGCAAACGGAATTCGCGGAAATGGCTGCACCCGGGACCCTCTTCGAAGGCACCTGGAAAGAAAGCGATTTCCTGAATGGGGAAGCAGTCCGCCAGTCGCTCCACTGGAGCAAACCAGTCAATCACAAAATGCTCTTCGACGCCGCGAACCAACACGCCGCGAAACAACTGGAACTCCACGCAACCTACGCGGAAATGGCCGGCATGGGCGACCTAGCCGCCACCGTGAAGGCTCTCCAGGGTCGTCTCGAAGCTGCACAGAGTGCCGGTTCCTGCCTGCTGGCCGTAGGTTGGGGTGCCGGTTTCCTCAGCAAGTCTGCCGCCATCGGAGCCGACGAAGCCGATCACCGCAAACTGCTCGGTCAGCTCCCCATGTACTCCCGTGCCATCAAATCGGGCCTCCCGTTCCCCAAGACGAGGTGCGTGGTCTTCATGGGCAACCGCCCTGCCGCCCTGCCTGGCTGGCTGGAACTGCGCGTCGACTGACACCCCGCCACGAAACCCACTGCGGCTGATAGACTCGGAGACCCGAGGGTAAAGCCATGTGGAACGATACGGAATTACAGCACGACGTAGAGGCGGAAGTCGGCTGGGAACTGAGTTCCGGACCCAGGCACATCAACACGATGGTCAAAGGCGGAGCTGTTGAACTCGTCGGCCAGGTCGATACCTACTGGGAGAAATGTGCCGCTGAGCGCGCCGTCTGGCGGGTAGCTCATGTCAGCACCGTCACCAATGGCCTCCGCGTCGTCATCCCCTTCGAGGCCCTTCGCGAAGACGATGATATTGCCCTCTCAGCCATGAGCATTCTGGAATGGAATGGTCTGCTGCCGTCCACCATTGAGGTGAAAGTTGTGGATGCCTGGGTCACCTTATCCGGTACCGTACAGCGGCATGAACAATCGGAAGAAGCCGTGCGCACCCTGTGCACTCTGCGAGGGATCACGGGAATTCGCAACGACATCGTAATTCAGGCGACGGCCCTGCATGCGAATGCCAAAGCCCCGATTGACGCCGCTTTGAGGCGCAACGCCCTGGTGGACAGTACCCGTATCAAGGCCCAGCTGGTCAACGGTATGCCGAGCCTGCGTGGAACTGCCCGTTCCCGCGCCGAGTACGACGAGGCCATGCATGCAGCCTGGGCCGCCCCCGGCACGACAAGCGTGGAAGACCACCTCATTATCGGGACTCTTTAAGCCACCAAATCAGCAACACTTCGCTTTAGCGTACTTTTGCCGAAAGCGCTCGTCACTAAACCGCCGCCACTCGGCAGCCGAATGCACCGTGCCATGCGCCGCCAGGTGGCGAGTGTACGCGTTCTGGTCGCCGATTTCCCGAAGCAGATTCAGCACTCCTTTGAAGAAGGCCTTCATATCTCGCCCGCGCTGAGCCGGGTCTGCACGAACGGCGTCTCCAGTACTTCCCGCTTGCGGGCTCCGCTCAGGATGCCATACCAAAGCCGCAGGCTGTCGGCCAGTACAATGGCGACCAGCACCATAAAGGTTCCGCAAACCACCGCATCCAGCTGATTGTTGAAGATCAGCGTCGCCGTCGCCGCTGTTTGCGGCCCTTTGCTCATTTGTTCCGCCTGCGCGAGGAAGCCAACCCGGGGGAGCGGCGAGAAGATCTTCTGCCACGCGGCTGTGAATGTCACCGTCACCAGCCACGTCATCGGGACAATCGTGATCCACATGTACCTCGGTCCGTGCATCTTCAGGATGATTGTCGTCGCAACAGCAAGTGCAATCGACGCCAGCAACTGATTGGCGATACCAAACAGGGGCCACAGTGAATTAATACCGCCCAGAGGGTCCCGCACGCCCTGAATCAGGAAGTAGCCCCACGCAGCCACAATTACTGCCGATGTGGCGATCACGCCGGGCATCCAGCTGGTGCGCCCCAGCGGCTTCGAGATATGCCCCAGAATGTCCTGCAGCATAAAGCGTCCCACCCGCGTTCCGGCGTCAATAATGGTCAGGATAAAGAGGGCTTCAAACATGATGGCGAAGTGATACCAGAAACCCAGCACAGCTGCGCCCCCGCCACCACTGGAAAAGATGTGTGCCATTCCCAATGCCAGGGAAGGTGCGCCGCCCGTGCGGCTGAACAGGGTCGTTTCCCCCACACTTTTTGCCATGGCAGCCATTGCCTCTGCTGACACCGGATAGCCCCAGCCGGTGATCGTTGCCGCCGCCGCTTCCGCCGTCTTGCCCACCACTCCGGCCGGCGAATTCACCGCGAAGTACACGCCGGGCTGCATCGCGCAGGAAGCGATCATCGCCATGATCGCGACAAAGCTCTCCAGCAACATGGAACCATACCCGACCGGCAAAATGTGCTGTTCCCTCGCGATCATCTTTGGTGTGGTTCCCGACGAGATCAGCGAATGGAACCCCGAGATGGCACCGCACGCAATGGTGATAAAGCAAAACGGGAAAATCTTACCTGCGAACACCGGCCCTGTACCGTCCACAAAGCGCGACAGCGCCGGCATCTGCAGCTCCGGACGAACCACCAGAATCCCCAGAGCCAGCATGCCGATAACCCCAAGTTTCACGAACGTGCTCAGGTAGTCCCGGGGGGCCAGCAACAGCCACACAGGCAAAGCGCTGGCAAAGAAACCATAGATGATGATCGAAATTGCAATCCCCATTGCCGACAGCGTGAAGATCGGAGCCAGGCTCGCCGACTCTGACACCCACTGTCCGCCGAACACCGCAGCCAGCACCAGAGCAAAGCCCAACGCGGAACACTCCAGAACTTTCCCCGGACGCCAGTACCGCAGGTATAGTCCCATGAACACCGCAATCGGCATCGTCGCCGCAATCGTGAAAGTGCCCCACGGACTCCCCGCCAGCGCATTCACCACCACCAGAGCCACTACCGCCAGCAGAATAATCATGATCAGCAGCACCGTTACCAGAGCCACCGCTCCGCCCACTTTGCCAATCTCTTCGCGAGCCATCTGCCCCAACGTCTTGCCATCCCGGCGTACGGAGGCGAACAGGATCACAAAATCCTGAATCGCGCCCCCTAAAACGGCCCCGGCAATGATCCATAAGGTACCCGGCAGATAGCCGAACTGCGCGGCCAGCACGGGTCCCACCAACGGTCCAGGCCCGGCAATGGCGGCGAAGTGGTGCCCGAACACGATCCACTTATTGGTTGGTACGAAGTCGTGGCCATTCTCCAGCCGTTCGGCCGGCGTCGCCCTTTCCGGGTCCAGTGCCATCACTTTGGCGGCAATGAAAGCCCCGTAGAAACGGTAGGCCAGCAGGTAAGTACAGACAGCCGCTACCACCAGCCAGATCGAGTTGATGGACTCGCCCCGGGATGACGCAATCGCGCCCAGCGAAATAGCTCCGACTACCGCCAGGGTGATCCACAGAAGAGTTTTGAGGTGGTTCATTGTTTGTGTTTCTTTAGAGTTGAGATTGGCAGACTCAAGTGTAGCGATGCGACATCTTTCATCCACCGCACACCATCACCATTGGAGGGACTACAAACACCAGGCAAATCCTGTGACATAATTGGGTCACATTCTGGTATTGAAAAAGGGGCACCTGATATGAACCGAGCTCTTCTCTTTACGTTGACGATTGCGATGGTAGCTACCGGCGCACTTGCCCAGGAGGGCGGCGGTGCTGCGGGCGGCGGTGCTGTCGGCGGTGGCGCGGCGGGTGGCGGTGCCACCACGGGCGGCACTACCGGCGGTGGCGTTCCCGGCGGCGGTGCGGGCGGCGGCACTACCGGTGGAGGCGTTCCCGGTGGCGGGAGCAACAGAGTTCCTGGCAACACCGGACAGCAAAACCCAGCCAATCAACAATCCCCCACGCTCGATTTCCCGCGCCCCATCTTCCTCAGCGGCAAAGTCATGATGGACGACGGCACACCTGTACCCAGCAATGTCGTCATCCAGCGCCTTTGTAACGGTTCGCCCCAGTCCGTGGCCTACACCGACACGAAGGGCCACTTCAGCTTCCAGTGGGGCCAGTCCAACGGCATGATGATCGACGCCTCGCAGAGTGGAGGGGGCTTCGGCAGTTTTCCCAATCGCAGTTCCTCCGGCGGCATGGGCAGTATGGGGGGGATGTCGGATGGTCCCTCCATGGCCGGCTGTGAACTCCGTGCGGAACTTGCCGGTTACCGCTCCGACATGGTCAACCTCTTCAACCGCCAGCAGATGGATAACCCGGATGTCGGTGTCATCGTGCTGCACCGGATGGGCAATGTGGAAGGCGTCTCCATCAGCGCCACCTCGCTGAACGCTCCCAAAGACGCCCGCAAGGCCTTCGACAAGGGTCTCCAGCTCATGTTGAAAAACAAGCCGGAAGATGCCATGAAGGAGTTTGACAAGGCCGCCACGATCTACCCTAAATTCGCCGACGCCTGGGTCAATATCGGGAAGATTCGTCTCCTCCAAAAAAACACCGCAGGTGGCAAAGAAGCTTTTCTAAAGGCAATTGAGGCCGATGGCAAGCTTGTAGCTCCCCACATTGAACTGGGCATGATGGCCGCCCGGGAGAACAAGTGGGATGAAGCTGCGCCATATCTGGATCGGGGTCTCAAGCTCGATCCCATCGATTTCCCGCTGGCCTGGTACGCCAGCGCCGCAGCCAACTTCAATCTCAAGAAATTCGACGCTGCGGAAAAAAGCGCGCGTGAAGCGATCAAGATGGATCCCCGGCACCGCAACCCCCGTGCCGAATACATTCTGGGACTCATTCTCGCCGAGAAACACGAATACACCGGAGCCGCCGATCAGCTAAAGACCTACCTGAAGTTCGCGCCCAACGCCCCGGACCTCGACACAGTGAAGGACCAGTTGGGCCAGCTCGAAAAGTTCCTGAAGGAAACCGAAGCTTCGAAGCAGCCGTAAGCGGGCTGCTTACCCGTGGCCGAGCTTCATCACCCAGCCAATACCGAACAGCGCCACAATAAAGCACCCAAAGCAATACAGGCCGTAATTCACACGCTCTTTCTGCGTCTTCTTCGTTGTGATTCCCATCACCACGGAAGCCAGAACTGAGAACAAAAACGCCGCTTCAAAATGAGAGAGATTGATCTTCGGCATCCGTGTTAATCCTTCTGCTTTGTGGCGATTTCCCAAGTGTCCACCATGGCCAGAATGTTCAGCAATCCGGCCGACACCAGGAACTTCGTCCCATAATCATGTACAGCACCCGCCATGTCCGCCTGTGAGTAGTCGAACATCGCGGCCAACAGATACAGCCCGCCACTCGCCAGATCACATGCCCACCCGCCGTAGTTAATCAGCGACGTCAGGTAGTCAGCGCCCTTCTCCGGCGCAAACATCGCACCGCGCATGAACAGGCCAAACAGGAACATGATTGAAACCGAGAGGAAGATCAAAATCCCCCGGCCGGACTTCTTCAGCATGAAATGCCCCGCGCCCGGGATAATCCAGGCCGCGACGACGGGAAGAAGCCATGCCGTCACTGGAACTGATTCCGCTTCTGCGGTTTGTGTAGAGGCTGCCATGCTTTTTTTTAGTGAGTTCAGCTGTAAATACGAGGTTATCACGCCTCAAGTTCGCTACCTCTCGCCCCACTTCAGTTTCTGCCGCAGAACGTCGAAGAATGTCATATGGGGCGGTGTAATCAACAGTACGTCGAAGTTCGCGGTAAAGCACTCCACGGTATCGCCTGCCTCCAGCGGACTCCCAATCTGGCCATCCACCGTCAGATAGGCCTCTTCCTCTGCAGCCTTGTTGATAACCCGCACGCCCATGTCCGAAGGCACGATTACGGGCCTGTTCGTCAGCGTGTGCGGACAAATCGGCGTCAGGCAAAGCGCATCCACCGTCGGGAACATGATGGGGCCGCCGGCCGACAGCGAATAAGCCGTGGATCCCGTCGGCGTGGAAATGATGAGGCCGTCCGCCTTGTAGGCGCAGATAAACGTATCGCCGGTCCACATTTCGAGATCCACGATACGGGCGATGGAGGACTTCGCGATCACCACGTCGTTCAACGCCTGGTACTCCGCTACCTGAATTCCCTCGCGAATCAGTGAAACCCCCAGCATCTTCCGGCGGGTGATGTCCGCCACACCGGACAGGGCCCGCTCCAGCTCGGCAAAAAAATCGTCTGTCGTGATCGACGTCAGGAACCCGAGCCCGCCCAGGTTTACCGCCAGCAGCGGGATCGAACGATTTCCCACCGCCCGCGCGGCGGAAAGCAGCGTCCCGTCGCCGCCAAGGACGATAGCCAGATCGCAGCCCTCCGGAACATGCTGGCGGTCCAGACCCATCAACATCCCGGCGTAACGGGCCGTTTCCGTGTCAAAGCGCGCCTCAATGCCACGCTCAGCCAGCCACCGGAGCAGTTCCGGCACCAGCTTTACTGCTCGTGCGGCATTCGGCTTCGAGAAGATGCCGACCCGGCGCACATTCGACGTCAAAATCAGTTCGGTCTGAATCCGTTCAGTTCTGGCTGTGTGTGGCGATGCGGCGGCCATAAAGTAAGAATTCCTTGTTTCCTTCAGCCCCGGTGATGGGGCTCTCCATGATATCGGTTTCGAAACCGAGTTGCTCAACACAGGCGCGAACTTTTTCGCAACACTCCAGGTGTTGTTGGGGATCGCGCACGATTCCGCCCTTACCAACCATACCCCTGGCTACTTCGAACTGGGGCTTTACCAGGATGATCACCACCCCGCCGTCAGGTTTCAGTGACGCGGCCATCGCCGGCGCAATCTTCGTGGCGGAGATAAAACTGACGTCGCAGACGGCCAGATCCAGCTCCTCGCCCAGATCAGCTGCCGTCAGATGCCGGGCATTCACACCCTCCCGCACCACCACCCGCGCATCACTCCGCAAACGCCAGTCCAGTTGATTGGTGCCGGCGTCAATCGCATGGACCCGAATCGCCCCGGCCTGCAGCAGGCAATCCGTAAATCCGCCCGTGGAACTCCCGAAATCCCCACACACCATGCCCCGTGGTGTTATGTTCCAGCGCTGCAGAGCTCCTTCCAGCTTCAACCCACCTCGGCTGACAAACCGAAGCCGTTCACTCAACTCCACATGCGGGTTCTCCGGCAAGAGCTGGCCGGCCTTTTGTGCTTTTTGCCCGTTCACAAAAACCGAACCGGCCATGATCAAAGCTTGCGCCTTCTCCTGCGTCTCCACCAGCGAGTGATCTACCAGCCACCGATCCAGACGTTCCCTGGCCATGCGTCGCTCAGGCTTTCCGGTGCACAATCAGATCGGCAAGCTGATGCAGTCGTACCGCACGTTCCCCGAACACTTCCAGCGCCGCATGAGCCTCGGTGCATTCCGCCGCAGCCATCGCCCGCGAGGTCTCCAGACCATAGACGGCAGGGAACGTGATCTTACCCTGCGCAGCGTCCTTGCCCGCCGTCTTGCCAAGGGCTTCTGAGGACTCTTCCACGTCCAGGATATCGTCCACAATCTGGAACGCCAGACCAATGTGTTCGCCGTACCGAGAGATAGCTGCCATCTGCGCGCTGTCTGCACCAGCGCAAACGGCCCCCATCCTCACGCTGGCACGCAACAGCGCCCCTGTCTTTGCGCGATGAATACGGGCCAGCAGTTCTGCCGTCGGTGGCAGGCGCTCACTTTCAATATCGATGACCTGGCCACCGATCATGCCTTCATCCGTGCCGGAGGCGAACGAAAGCTCCTCCATCAGGGCCACTTTGCCCGCCGCGTCCAGCCCCGCAGCGCGCGTCAAAGTCTGAAACGCCAGCGTCAGCAGAGAATCGCCCGCCAGTATCGCCATTGCCTCGCCGAAGACCTTGTGGTTCGTCAGCTTCCCGCGGCGATAGTCGTCGTTGTCCAAAGCCGGCAAATCGTCGTGGATCAACGAATAAGTGTGGATCATCTCCAGCGAACAGGCTGCTTCGAAAACCCCCGGCGCAACATCTGAGATGGCAGCGGCAGCTTCGAGGCACAGTGCAGGTCGGATTCGCTTGCCGCCCGCAAACAGGCTGTACCGCATCGCCTTGTGAATGGTCTCCGGGAGCGTAGTCTCTGCGGGTGTCAGACGATCCAGGGCGGCGTCCACCTCTGCCTGCCGCAGTTTCAGGTGTTCAGAAAGTGGAATCATTTCTCAGGCCGAAAGGGCTCCGTTTGCATCGCACCATCTTTGCGGATCAGCATTTCCACGCGCGTTTCGGCTTCTTCCAGCTGCTTCCGGCAAGCGTCGCTGAGCGACATACCGCGGGAAAACAAATCGAGCGAACGTTCCAGAGACAGATCCCCCGACTCCAGTTCGCGGACGACCTTCTCCAGGTCGTCAAGAGATGCTTCAAAGGTGGGCTGGGCTGGGGTTGGTTGCGCTGGTGCTTCGATATCCGGCATTCGTCCTATTCTATCCGGCTGGCAACGCTGGGCTATTCCACTGTCAGGACCAGACCCTCGGGCGTCCCCGTTCGAATTGCCCCCAGCTTTTGAACCAATTCCACGACCGTCGCCTCGTCCCTCCCGGCAATCACGTAGACCCGTCCCTTGTTCCCGCGAGGCCCTGTGAACACCAGCCCCCGATGTTCCTTTGCGAAAACTGAGATCATTGGCCACTCCTGCGCAACCACGCTCAACTTGTCATAGGGCATCAGATACACCAGGTTGAGGTCCGGGAACGTAGCACGGTCGCTGAAAGACGCCGCACTCAGCATCGGGAAGTTCTCGCGGAACGACGCAACTGCGGTCTTCAGCTCCCCAAAATCGGCCACAATCCCAGCCATTAGCAGGAAGCGCGGACTTTGAAGCTCCGGCCCCAGTTCCGCAGCACCGGCCTTCAGATAGGTGTCCAGGTAGCCACCAAACAGCGTTGTTCCCCGCTTCATCGCCTCGGCCAGAGGCGCGGCATTAGCCTTTCCAATCCGGGGAATAAACGGGTGGTGATAAGGGTCGTCGTCCTGCTGGCCCGCACGCGCCATAGCATCCAGCTGGACCGCCGTCGCCAGACCTTCATTCATAATCGCGTAAAGAGCCTGGGCTGCAGGCCCGCTGGACCCGGCAAAATCCCCAATCAAGCGGCGTTGCTTTGCAATCGGAGCCAACTCGTAGAGCGCGTGGGTCATCTCATGGAGAATGATTGAGACGGTGCCCTCCGGCTTCATCTCGTCCGTCATTTCCACCACCATGTGATTTTGCGCAACAGTCGCAGTGGCGTCCTTTGATGCCCGATCAGCACGTGGAATCAGGTGCATGTAGAAATTGCGCACCGGGAGTTCTGCTTCGAAAAAAGTTGCCACGCTCGACGCCAGTCGGTCCGCCTGCAGCTTCTTCAACTGGGCTTCAATGGCTTTTCTGTGCGACTCCCCATAGGCCCGACCGGTTTCCTTCCACCACGGCTCCAGCCGCGTCGCGAAGTGCCCCAGCGACGCGGAGAGCCATTGGATTTCCTCCGGCAAAGCCAGACCTGCAGCCCGCTTTCGGAAATCGGCCTCAGAAGTGGCCGCCAGGCCTGCCGCGATCAGCTTTTTTACGACTACCACCTCCGGATACCAGGCCATGAAATTCGCCAGAAACGGAATACTCTGCGGCTGCGGCTGCCTGGCGACGATTGTTTTCATCGTGGCGTTCCAGCGATCCAGCGCGGCCTGATCAGCCGGGCCCCACTGCATTTGCTGATGCCAGAACTTCTCGAAACTGGCCTGCGTGCAGGGCAACCGGCCACTCATACAAGCCAGATGGTGTGTCGCATTCGGGAACTGGGCTACATCCACGTGGATGTGAATGGGAGCCGCGACCGCCAATAATGCCCATGCCAGCATGTCTACTCGATGAGGGTAACGCCGCCGTCTACCTGCATCACGCTGCCCGTAACGTACGACGCATCGCCGGAAACCAGAAACGCCACAGCTTTGGCAATTTCTTCCGGTCTGGCCAGCCGACCCAGAGGCAGTTTCGCACCACCCTCGCGGATCTCTTCTTCCGTACTGAACGCCCGCTCGCCAGGCGTATCCGTCCACCCCGGCTCCAGCGCATTCACCCGAATATTATGAGGAGCGAGCTCTAATGCCCATGTCCGACTCATCTGATTCAACGCCGCCTTCGCCCCGTTGTAGGGTGACGAATTCGCCCACGGAATGTGTGCCAGCACGGAGGTGATGTTCACAATCGAGCCACCTTCGCCCTGCGCGATCATCCGCCGCGCCGCCAGTTGGCAGGTGTGAAATGTCCCCCACATCAGCACATTCCAAACGCGCGCCACATCGGCAATCTCCAGCTCCACCAGAGGCTTGCGAATGCTCATCCCGGCATTGTTCACCAAAATATCCACCCGAGGCAGACCCGCGAAAAACGCCTCCAACCCAGCACGGTCACTCACGTCACAAGTTGCCGCAATAGTCTCCGGCCCAATTTCCGCCGCCGTCTCCACCGGAGCGTTCAAATCACAGATCGCCAAACGGGCACCTCGCGCCGCCAGTTCCAGCGCGACGGCTTTCCCAATCCCGCGCCCGGCACCCGTCACAACTGCCAATTTCCCGGTTAGATCTCTCATAGCTCTTTCGGATACTCGAACAGATTCTCCAGCCCCGACTCCGTCACCAGGTAGTTATCTTCAATCCGAATCCCGCCACCAATCGATTTCGTGTAGATCCCCGGCTCCAGCGTAATCACGTCGCCAACCTCAAACACGTCATCTGACCCCGGGATGATTCGAGGACACTCATGGCCGTAGTGCCCAATCCCGTGTCCCGCATGGTGCCAGAAGCTCTTTTCCGTAAACTCGTGCGAGTCCAGAAACTCTTTCACCGCACCGTACACGTCCCGAGCCCGCACCCCTGGCCGGATCATACCCTCCGCCAAAGTAATCGCAGCGCAAACCGTCTCCTGCGCCCGAACCTGCAGTGCCGTCGGCGTCCCAGCCACAAACGTTCGGCAGGTATCGCCAAAGTACAGATGCGGGGCAGGGAAGAGGTCCAGAGGATAAAGATCCCCTTCCTCAATCACGCGCCGGGTCGGCATTCCGCCCCCGGCAAGCCCGCGTTCGCCAACCGCAAAATCTCCATTCAAATGCACGAACGTGCCCGCAGCCTGCACCACCGCCGCCTGCATCGCATTGAACACGTCCAGTTCCGTCAAACCCGGTCGAATCGTCGCTCGAGCCGCATCGTACGCCGCAACAATCAGGCGCAGTGACTCGCGGATCTCCGCAACTTCATCCGCTTCCTTCTTCTTCCTGAGCCGAAGAATCAAATCGGTGGCGTCCACCGCATCCACCTGGCCGAACATCACCCCGGTCGCACTGCGCTCAACGCCCACCGTATCCGTGCCCGGCAAAGCGTCAAAAAACAGGGCCGCAGCGTCATGCCACGCATGATCCACAACTCTGCGGATCGAGTACGTCTCCACCGGAATCACGCGGTCCGCCAGCGCTTCACCCTTCGCCGACGTAACCAATACCGACCGCCCATCCGCCTCCAGTGCAAACGCCACCGGACTCTCCGCCACCGCCAGACTCCCCGTCAGGTAATACGCGGTCCGGTAATTCGAGGTCACAAAACGGTCCAGCCGATACTCCGCCATCAACTCCAGCAGACGTCGCTGACGAGCCTCGCAACCCGCCCTGCTAACCACCCCAGGCCTCGCGGAACACACGCGCCCAGTTGCCATGGAAGATCCCGGCAATGTCTTCTTCCGAATACCCCCGGCTACGCAGAATCGGAGCGAAATTCTGCATATCCGCAATCGTGTCCAGATCTGATGGTGACTGTTCCAGACCAAACCCGCCGTCCAGATCACTCCCGATCGCCACATGCTTCGCATTGCCCGCCAACTGGCAAATGTGGTCCATATGATCCACCACATGCGCCAGCGTCACCTGTGGCCGATTTGCCGGGTCCGCATTCCACCCCGGTACGATCATCCAGTTGTCCAGCGCAGCTCCAATCACCCCGCCCCGCTCGATGATGCAGCGAATCTGGTCATCATCAAATTGCCGGTCCGCCGGAGTAATTGCCCGGACATTGTTATGGCTCGCCCACACCGTGCCCTTGAACAGCTTCGCCGCCTCCCAGAAACTCTCGTCCGCAAGGTGCGTCAGGTCCAGGATGATCCCCAGCTCTTCCATCGCCTTCAACATGTCGCGTCCCTGCGCTGTCAGTGGCCCGGTGCACCCTGTTCCATGCGCATATGCCGACGGGCCATAGTGGGCCAGTCCCAGAGCCCGCAAACCATCGCGGTACCAGCGTTCCGCGTGAGAAGGCGCCAGAATCGGATCTGCCCCCTCCATGCTCAGAACAAACCCGAGAGGCTCACCCTCGCCACCCTCTGACCACGCCCCGTAACTCGCCTCAAATCCAGCCAGGTCCGTAATAATCCGGCAGACACCATCTTCTTCCAGTTGCCGGTAGTAAGCCAGTTGCCCCCGAGCCACCGCGCAAGCGATTTCCTGCGTCCGGAAATCGAGGTTGTTGTAGTTCCCCTTCGCGTTCTTCCTCGCAAGGAAGGTAGCCACGCAAATCCCCACCTGCCCGCGCCGAAGGTCGGGAAACGATACTGTCCCCATCGCCCGCCCATGCCCCTGTTCAGCCAGCGGAGCCTCCACCACACGAGTCTCATGGGCCGTCAAACGAAGGTCCCGGTTCCACCCCAGCGCGTTCCAGGAAAGATCAAGATGCGAGTCAATAATCAGCATTCGTTCTTATAATCTCCTACCGTTTCGGCGGCACCACAAAATCGAGGCCCTCGCGCACACCATAGTTCTTCGGCAACTGCTCAAAGGGCACCGTCCCGCGACCATTGAAGTTCCAAACGATCTGCCCGGCGCGCAGCGTAACCTCCACCTGCAGCCGTTCTTTCCCCTGAACCGAACCTCCCGCAGCATCAGCAAAGCCGAAGTTGCCCTGCATGACCTGCCACACCGCCACGTCGGCCTCCGACCCCACACTCAGATTCCCCAACTCCGGGTGGCCAATCATTTCCGACGGCACCTGCGTGGACGCCTTTATCGCGGCCTGCAACGGCATCCCCGCCGCCATCATCTTGGAAATCGTGGTCGGCATATCCTGCAGAGGCTGATTCATGCTCAACCCGTGTAAGTCCGTCGAAATCGAATCCGGATAGAACCCCTGCCGCACCGCCGGGACCGCATTCCGCAGCACCAGGCTCGACCCGCCATGGCCCAGATCAAACTTCACACCCCGAGCCCGAGCCGCCCGCAAATATGCATACACCTTCCCGTTCTCATCCAGCCACGGCACCGGACCCCGGAACATATGCGTCGAAATGTCCCCCGGCCGAAGCTTCTCTGAAACCAGTTGCCAGTAAGGCCTCTCCCGCAGGAAGTACCCAAAATCCACCATCACCGGAATTCCCGCCAGTTTGCCCGCCTCGATGGCGTTGTCCACAGACTTCCAGTCCGGCAGTTGGTAGTGAGCGCTCTTCACCCCAACCACCACATCCCGATGTTTCTTCGCCAGGCGCGCTACCGCCGCCGGATCAAAATCTCCCTGCTCCGTGGCATCATTCACCATCCCCAGCCCGGCGATATTGATGAAGGCGAAGATCCGCGTCTTCACCCGATCAATCACGGTTTGTCGCAGAGCTTCAAAATTGCGCCAGCCCGCCGACCCCGCGTCCGCCATCGTCGTGACACCAGTCCGGAACGAAAGTGTATCCGGAGCAATCGACTCATCCCCCGCCCAGCCCCCCGGAATCCCGGTCGTATGGAACACATGCGCATGGATGTCCACCAGGCCCGGCGTCACATACAGGCCGGTGACATCAATCGTCTTCTGGCTCCGGGAGGCCGGGATACTGGCAGCCACTGCAGCAATCTTCCCGTCCAGAATGGCCACGTCGCGCACGGCATCGATCCCGTTTTTCGGATCAATGACATGACCTCCCTTCAGAACCAGAGAGTAAGGTTGCGCAAGGAGCGCAAGGCAGGAAAGGATCAGACCAGCAAAGAGCCGCATGGGCTGATCGTATCAGGGCATTTCAGTCAACCCTCATTTGCCATCCGCCTCCCCAACGAATACTGCACCACCTCCCTTTCGGGGCTTGCCTTTTCGGCTTTAGCCGCTGCTCAGGTTGTAACGCCCGTGATCACGTCGAAGGTAGAGGGTCTGACCTGCACAACCTTTCTGGGGTCCGGAACCTTCCGCGCCCCCAGACCGACGCAGGAAGGAAGACCATCCTCATGACCGTAAAGTTTTAGACTGTGGATCTCGCCCAGTTCCAGCTCGGAGCCTCTCCCTCTGCCGACAATTCCCATCTAAGGCGTGTTGACGCGGCCACTGCTTAGACCGAAAAGCCGAATTTCGATTCCAGCACTACCCTCGATAGCTTTATCCCGTCCACCAGTCCGATAGGGTTCTTCCCTTCTTCACTCGCCTCATTCACAGCAGCCCTGGAGAAGTGTCCGGTGGTAAGAATCACACCTCCGGCAAAGGGCTTCAGGCTGCCACGCAACTCAGCGACTTCCTTTCTCCCCACCGAGTGGAGCCATCGTTTGGCTTGAACCTGCACGAGTGTCCGCTCAAACACCCAGATCCGGCTACCGACCGTGGCGTTGACATCAATGCCACCGTCGGCGCTATACCTGGTAACGCAGACATCGTCATAGCCACAATGTTGCAGCAAATCGCCCACAAAGAGCTCAAACTGCCTTGGAGCCAACCCCATCATGGTGCGGCGGATAACTTCCAGTTCCTCCATTGTGGCGGCTCCTTCCTCCTTCACCTCCTGGACGATCTCGTTATCCTCGGGGATCTCCCGCGCGGCCAGTCGGGAAGCTGTCAGGAGTTCCTCGGCAAGTCTGGCATCGAACTCGATAGGTATCGTTCCGGGCTCTGCATGAACGCGGAATTCGAATAGCCAAACCCGCCGCATTTCCCCCCTCTCGAATCGACCTGCGTGTCCGAATAGTGCCGCAGATACTCCAGTAGCCCCATATAACGCCATCGTTTGGGCCCGACATTACGGTCGCGTCGACTCGCAATTTGCGAAAAGCCATGGATCGGGTAAATTTGATCCCGCTGCTGCGTCAGCCGGATATTCATCCCGGACAGAGTCTGTTCTCCCACCTTACCCGCCGCCGTGTAGGTCAGAATGTCGCCTTCCAGGCCGTCATGGTAAGGGTTCTCCGCCGTGTTGTGGACACCGGCCAGGGAGGTCATAATCACCCCTCGCGACGCACGGCCACCATTGACGGAGATTCTGATTCCTCCGGTATTGGCGACACGAAGTACCCGAATGATCTCATCGTTGGAGTACAACCCGCCCACGACGAGGGTATCGGGTAGCCTCACTCTTTTCGTTCCCGCCGCGCCCGAATCTCATCCAGCCGCTCCTTAATCCGCTTCTCCATCCCCCGCTCTGTCGGGTGATACCATTGCCGCCCCACCAAACTCTCCGGCAAACAATCCATCTCATTCATGGCGTCCGCATATTGATGCGCGTGCTGATACCCGTCCCCATACCCCCACGCCTTCATCGCCTTCGTACTCGCATTCCGCAAATGCATCGGTACCGGCTCCGCCCTCCCCTGCCGCACCTCCTGCATCACCTCGCCCAGCGCCTTATACGAAGCATCCGACTTCGGTGCAATCGCCAGATACAACACCGCCTGCGCAATCGCCAGATCCCCCTCCGGCATCCCCAGAAAATGCACAGCCTGCTGCATCGCCATACACTGCTCCAGCGCCCTCGGGTCCGCCAGCCCAATATCCTCCACGGCAATCCGAACCACCCGCCGCGCAATGTACATCCGGTCTTCCCCCGACTCCAGCATCCGCGCCAGCCAATACAGCGCCGCATCCGCATCGCTCGACCGCACCGACTTATGCAGCGCCGAAATCAGGTTGTAATGCTCCTCGCCGGTCTTGTCGTAAAGCAGCATTTTCCGGCCTAACGTATCGGCCAGAATCTCCTCCGTCACCACCCCGTCCGGAGCAGCCGCGACTGCCACTTCCAGCGTGTTGTAGGCCGACCGCGCGTCGCCATTCGCCGCGCCTGCAATCTTCTCCAATACCTCATGGCTCGCAGTCCCGTGGACCTTTCCCAGCGCCCGCTCCAGCAGCTTGACGATCTCATCATCCGTCAGAGCCCGAAGCATATAAACCTTCGACCTCGACAAAAGTGCCGCATTCACTTCAAACGAAGGATTCTCCGTCGTCGCGCCAATCAGGACAATGTCCCCGCGCTCTACATATGGCAGAAACGCGTCTTGCTGTGCTCGATTAAACCGGTGGATTTCGTCAACGAACAGGATCGTCCTACGCCCCAAAGCGCGGAACCTCTCCGCCTCCACCATCACGGCCTTAATCTCTTTGATCCCCGAAAGCACCGCCGAAAACGGAAGAAATTCGCTCTTCGTCATCTGCGCCACAATCTGCGCCAGTGACGTCTTACCCACCCCCGGAGGCCCCCACAAAATGATCGACGTCAGCCTGTCGCTTTCAATCTGCCGCCGCAGCGGTTTTCCCGGCCCCAGAATATGTTCCTGACCCGCGTAATCATCCAGCGTCTCGGGTCTCATCCGATCTGCCAGAGGTCGCGGCCCCGCCGGTTGCGCAAACAAACTCATACCCGCAAGACTCCGCGTTGCCGGTTGGCCTCGTACAACAAAATCGCCGCCGCCACTGACGCATTCAGGCTCTCCACCTTCTGCGTCGCAATACTCACCGGCAGTGCCGCTCCCCGCATCTCAGGCCCCACGCCATGACCCTCGTTACCGATAGCCAACGCCACCGGCCCAGCCAGCTTCGTCTCGCTGGCGACCACCGCCCGGTTCGACCACGGCATTGCCACATACAACGCGCACTCGTGTGCCGCCAGCAGGGCCACAACTTCGTCGGCATCCATGCCCGCTATACAAGGCAGCCGAAACAGCGACCCCGCCGACGCCCGCAACGTTCGGGGATGAAACAAGCCCACAGTCCCCTTCGCAAAGACGATACCCGTCGCCCCGAATGCCTCGGCCGCCCGGGCGATCGCGCCCGCATTTCCCGGATCCTGCACGCCATCCAGCACCACTACCAGCGGCACCCCGGCAAACAACTCCTCAGCCTTCCAAACCGGAGGTTCTACCAAAGCCATCACGCCCTGAGGGGTCTCCGTCGCCGACAACGCAACAAACTGTGCATCCGGTAACGTAATGATTCGCGACGCGAGCAATTGCCCCAGCAGCGCATCAATCCCGTGCATAGCGGACGCCGACACCAATACTGCCGGGATCTCCACCCGGCTCCGAATCGCTTCTTCCAAAAGGTGAACACCCTCGGCTACCGCCAGGCCCGAAGCCGTCAGCGTACCTTTGGCAATCGCTCTCCGAACCTCCTTCAAAAAGGGGTTCGCATGGCTCGTGATGGTTTCAATTTTCTGCAAAGTGTACTGTTTCCAGGTTCAGGATAGCGCTCCCTCGGCCCCCCCGTCGCTACTCAATATTTACCGCAGTGATATGGAATTTCACAAACGTTTGTGATACGCTGACAAGCGCTAAAGGGAAACTATGCGTAAACTCTTGATTTTATTGGCATCTGCAATGGCAGTTTATGCCCAAATCGGTACTTCAACGATAACTGGCCGCGTTACTGACAGCTCCAGCGCTGTCGTGCCAGGCGTCAAGGTCACCATCGTCCAGAAGAACAACAACTTCAATTACGCTGCGACCACCAACACGGACGGTATCTACCGTGTCCCTTCCCTCCAGCCGGGAGTTTATTCCGTAACCTTCGAAGCCACCGGCTTCAAAAAATCCGTTCGCGACGACGCCGATCTCCAAACCGGCAACACTCTCGCCATCGACGCCATCATGCAGGTCGGCCAGCTTTCCGAGTCCGTCGAAGTCTCAGCCTCTGGTGAACTCCTCCAAACCGAGACATCATCTACCGGGACCGTCATGAGTGGCAACGTCCTCTACGAACTCCCGCTCTACCAGCGCTACGTGAACGCCACGCTGAACCTCGTCCCCGGCATGTCTTCCGGCGGCTTCGCCTACGGTGGCGACCTCGGGTCTTACCACCTCGCCGGCCAGCGCAATGGTGCCATCGGCATCTTTGAAGACGGCGTGAACGGCAATGACCAGCAAGGCGGCACCGGCACCATCAAGCCCGTCCAGAACTCTGTCGCCGAAGTCAACGTCCTCACCACCGTCCCTCCCGCCGAATACGGCCACTCCGCCGGCGGCGTTATCAGCGTTGTGAAGAAGTCCGGCACCAACGAACTCCATTCGATGGCGTCCTTCTTCGGTCGCACCCGGATGCTGCAGCATCGCCGCTACTTCGATCTTAAGCGCACCTCCGACGTGTATCCAGGTCGCCCCAATGGCCTCCCGGTCTTCTTCATGCAGCCCGACGCCAATATCAGCGGCCCCGTCGTCATCCCGAACTTTTACAACGGCAAGAATAAAACCTTCTTCTTCTTCGGTTACCAACGCCTCCACGAAAAGAAATACGCGCAAGTCTTCACCACCACCCCCACTGCCGGCATGCTCGGCGGCGACTTCAATTTCCCCGGCGTCAACGCCAATGCCATCTTCGATCCCGCCACCACCCGCAACGTCGGCGGTGTCTGGTCGCGTGACCCCTTCGTCGGCAACAGGATTCCCCTCAGCCGTTTTGACCCCGTTGCCTCAAAGATCATCGGAGCGTCTCCCTGGGTCGCCCCGAATAACGGCAATGCATTCACCCCCACCGGCCCCACCAACAACGTCCTGGCCGATGAGTTCGCTCGTACCTACTTCAACGACTACAACCTCCGCATGGACCACCAGTTCTCGCAGAAGTTCAAGATCTACGGCAGCTTCACCCAAAACGACCAAAGCGGCTACGGTCGCCCCGTCCTGTTCAAGGGCGACTTCGATCCTTTCGACGCCTCCACCGGCAACTATTCGCCCTTCACCCAGAACAATTCGTCGCTCGGTTACACCTGGACCGTCAGCCCCACGCTCATCAACGATTCTCGTGTCGGCTACTTCCGCCGCCGCAACGATACCGTGGTTCCGTCCTTCGGCGGTGGCTGGCCCACCAAACTCGGCATCCCCAATGTGGATAACGCCCTCATGCCGAACTTCGGCGTCTTCGGCATCACCGGTGCCACCCCCAGCAAGACCGTCAACGAAACTTTCTCATTCCGTAACGACACCACCTGGGTCAAGGGTCAACATGCCTTCAAGTTTGGCTATGAAATCCTCCACTACAAGCTAAACTCGGCTAACTTCGCCCGCTTCTCCAGCTTCGATTTCTCGAACGTCACCTCCGGTCTGCAGGCCAACGGCAACGCGGCAGCTAATACCGGTATCACCTTCGCTGGCTTCCTCACTGGCTACGTCCGTACCGCAACCTTCAACGGCGAACTCACGAGCTGGCTGCCCCGTTCCGACATCAACAGCTTCTACTTCCAGGACGACTGGAAGATCACCCCCACCCTGACCGCCAACCTCGGCGTCCGCTACTCCAATGAAAGCCCGTTCAACACCAAGTACGGTGCTATGAGCAGCTTCGACCCCACCGGGACCGATAGCCTGACGGGTGGCAAGGGCGCCATCATCCACCCGAAGTCTATTGCGGCTCGTGACAACAACAACTTCAATCCCCGTATCGGCCTCTCGTGGCACGCCATGCCGAAGCTCGTTCTTCGCGGTGGTATCGGCATGAATACCGTTGACATCAAGTTCCCCCAGGGCCGCGGGCAGTTCGACGAATACACCGCCACCTCGACTCAGCAGGCCGCTGTCGGCGATCCGAGTCCGATCTTCCGCATCAGCCAGGGTCCGACGCCCGTGAAGTTCACGGTTCGTCAGGACGGCACGTCTCCCTTCCTAACGACGACCGGCAACTACAGCGGTCGCAACGTCCAGTGGTGGGATAAGAACCTCCGCAACCCCTACGTTCTGAACTTCAACATGAGTGCGCAGTACGAAATGCGCCGCAACTATCTTGTTGAACTCAGCTACCAGGGTTCCTCCGGTGTCGGCCTCCTGGAAACGTGGGAATCGAATACCTTCCCCATCGATTTCGCTGCTGGCAACCCCACGCTCCAGAATCAGGTTCTGGCCGCGTCCCAGAACTACCGCCCGTTCCCGTCCTTCGGTAATATTCCGTATCGCTCGAACACCGGCCACAGCACCTTCCACTCCGGCACCATCAAAGTCGAAAAACGCATGTCCGACGGTCTCTACTTCCAGACCTTCTACACACTCGCCAAGGCCATTGACTCGCAGGACACCGACAACTCCGGTTCGGGTCTCGCACCCATCCAGAATCGTGGCCTCGAAAAGGCCCGCGCCGGCTTCGACCGCAAACACCGCTACATCGGCGTCATCAACTACGAACTCCCATTCGGAGCAGGCAAAAAATGGGCCACCGGCAAGTGGGGCAAGATGCTGCTGGGGGGCTTCGAACTCTCCTGGATCGAAACCCATGAAAGTGGCAACCCCATCACCTTCGGCTACACCGGAAGCCCCTATAACTACTTCCCCGGTTTCGCAGGCAATAGCCGTCCCGACATCACCGGGCCCATCTCCATCCGCGACAACTGGTACGATCTCGGCGGTGACCGCTTCGTAAACGGCAACATCAATTCCGTCTACTCCGGTGCCAACAACGGCCTCGCGAACTTCTCCCTGCCCGGCGGCTGCGGTACCGTCACCGCCATCCCTGCCGGTTCAGATCGCACCCGATGCGACTTCCGCGTCGGCAATTCCGGTCGCAATATCATCGACGGTCTGCCTCTCCGCTGGTCCCAGGCCTCTGCCCAGAAGAACTTCACCGTCAAGGAGAAGTATCGGGCGCAGATCCGCTGGGACATGCAGAACATCTTCCATCGCTACAACTTCAACACCCCCACCAGCACCGTCGATTTCCGCAATCCCGGCCAGTTCGGCAAGGTTTCCAGCGATCCCACCACGGCCTCCCTCGGTGGCCAGCCCCTCATGAACCTGACCCTCATGGTTCAGTTTTAATATCAACCAGCATCACAGCCAAAAAGGGGCGACCGCAAGGTCGCCCTTTTTTCTTGGTGTGCCGAGCATGTTCGACAGCTTGAAGGTGAAAGTCCTTTTCACAGCCTGATGGAGGCGAAGTGATAGCGAAGCGCAAGGGCGTCGTC
>RGPS01000580.1 GCA_010084195.1 Terriglobia bacterium | reverse complement strand
CGTAATTTGACAGCCAACGTGTTTCCCTGGATTTACTTCTTAGCCAGCTCTTTCCACATATCTTCGTGGGGTTGCCAGTCGGGTTCGGTGAGTCCGGTGCTCTGCAATTCTTCCACCTTCAGAGTACCGTGCCCGTAGGGACAGATGTACTCAGTGCGGGGGCGACCAATGAGGACGTGGGTCCAGGAACCGGTCAGCAGCGGCATCCGCAGGCGGCAGAGGCAGGTGCGGCAACGATAGCGATGGTCCAACAGGATCGCCCACAGGACGCCGGCGGACAAGATAGTGTAAATCATCACCAAAACGGTGAAACGCAGGTCGGTACCGAAAGGATCCAGGTCAATGTGACGGACTGGAGGAGGCGGAGGAAGGAGACCGAACAGAACTCTCCCGGCTCCGTAGAGGAGGGCGCCTGCCGCACCCAGCTTTAGCGCTAAGTAGCCCCAGTACCGCATCGTGATTTGGACACCCCGAAGAGTCTCCAAGTTCCCCTTTTCGAGGCTCTCGGCAGCCTCTCGGTTAATAGGATGACACAGAACCGCCGATGGTTACATCGGAGACCCCATTTTATGAACAGATTCGCCCGTATTTGGATGATTTCCGCTGTGCTTTCGGCAGCCGCCTTTGCCCAAGTATCCCCAGACATTAACCCTTTTCCGTCGAGAGGGTTTGGCCAGGCCAAGCTGTCGCTCGACCCCCAGCAGACCATCAGTCCAAATCTCCTTGAAGGCCGGGAGCTGAACTCCCCGACCGCCATCGCGTTCGACACCACTTCTTCCCCTCCGATCGTGTACATCGCCGATACCGGCAATAACCGAGTCCTAGCCTGGCGTAATCCGGCGAGCCTGTCGGCCGGCAATCAGGCCGACCGCGTGATCGGCCAGCGTGATTTTTTCAAGGCGTTTCAAGGTGGCCCGGGCTCAACCTCTGGTGGCCTCACTGCTGCCGGACTGTCGTTGCCGAACGCTCTGGCGGTGGATTCGTCCGGGAACCTGTGGGTCTTCGACGCGGGCAATAATCGCATCTTGAGGTTTTCCCGTCCCTTGGATCAGCCAGGCGATCTGGTGACCCCGGATCTGGTTATCGGGCAGAAGACCGTGAGTTCGGGAA
>RGPS01000579.1 GCA_010084195.1 Terriglobia bacterium | reverse complement strand
CGGCTCGACACGGGGATCGGACACCAACAGCATGTCCTGGCCACCTGCGCCATACTGGTGCATCATCGACTGGGTGTTGTACATCCCGGTGTTGACGCCCTGCACCTGGGGATCATGGTTCATGTGCTCCATGATGCGCTGGTGCTGCTGCTCGACCATCGCCGACCGCTCGCCCTTTCCGGACATCGTGTCTTCGACGATCGTCTGACCTTTGAGCTGTTCCGCCCAGCCCGGCAGCTGGTGGTTCATTGCGACCTGCTGCGTCGAATGACCAGCGGTGCGGGGGGACTCAGCAGATGCCAGCGGCGCCCACATCAGGGCCACCGCTGCCATCACGCTAAGCATACGGATAGGTACACCAACTCGTGGTGTGCGACATAACATGGACCGGCCTCCTTGTTATTATGATGAAACTATGTAAAACGAAAACCAGGAAACAAACCGACGCAATACGTTTACATTAAGCCTTCGTCACCCAGACAATAATGCCTGCAGCCCTCAAAGAAGGTCGCACGATACTGAACTCACGATTCTGTGTCAACCCCCTTAGACACTTCACGGCTCCAAACTGTGGCCATTTTCCCCAATCCAGCTCATTTCAACATCCTTCGAACCGCTTACATTTTTCATCGCGTCGCGCATCCCGACTCCCGCCTGGTCCGTCCCTCTGCCTCTACTGCCTACTTGCTGCACCGCCCGACTGCCACGCATAATACCCGCCAGGCCATCAGCTCCTCGGCCTCTCACATCTGTAGAACCGACAGGACACTATGGCTCCTCGTCCACCGTTCCTTCAGTTCTTGATTGTCGGACTCAGTGTTGCGTTGTTCGGTCTCGACCTCCTGCTCCCGCTTGGGGTGGCCAACGCGGTACTCTACGCCGGAGTCGTGTTTCTAGCCGCGCTCAGCCCATCACTCAGGCTGCCCGTCATGACCGCTGCAGGCTGCTCCATTCTCACCGTCGTCGGAGCCTGGCTCAGTCCGTCCACTCCAGAAGTCCCTCTCTGGATGGCCCTGATGAACCGGATCATCAGCCTTACCGCCATCTGGACACCGATTCTGTTCCTCATCCAGCGCCGACACACCGAATTACTGCTGCGCAACCTGAACG
>RGPS01000578.1 GCA_010084195.1 Terriglobia bacterium | reverse complement strand
GTTGGCGGTGAGCGCATCGGTGAACTTGGTCAGGTCGTAGGCTTGGCGTTGCTTGGCGAGGTCGGCCTTATTCTGCTGCGCCTGACCCTGGGCTTCGGTGAGATACTGGTTGAATAGCGTCGCCCCCGTGTCGCGGTTCTTGTTGAAGTCCGTGAAGAGCTGGCTCTGCGCCTTGTCCAGCTCTGGATTCTTGATGTTGGTCAGGGTGGTGAACTTCGGAGGGGTGACTTCCTGCTCGGTGTTGGCGGCAGGCGTGGTAGCCTGCTTGGCGATTCCCGAGGTGGCAGTGTTCCACCACTTCCGTTGGGAGGTGGCCGGAGCGGAGATGTCATCCGCCGCATACTGCTTGATTGCGCCGGTCGAAAGTGGATTGAAGAGAGCCATATCAGGATGTGAGTGGAACACCGTTCTGGATTCGGAAATTCAAATCTTTCACCCACTTCTGATGGGCTGCGTCGTAGGCTGCCACCCCATCGGGGTCGATGCGGGCCAGCTTCGGAGCGAGGGCTGAAAGCATCGGAGCAGGGGGGACAATATCAGGAGCCGGAATCGTCGGCCCCGTATTCAGTCCACTCAGCGAATCAGCCATGCCTGTCTATGCCCCTACACAATCCGCTTGTCAACGCAATCGTTATCGTGAATCTTCCATTGCGTGCTGCGTGCCGTGCTTAGTTTCGGATTTGTGCGTGCCCTCTGGCTGGGGGCAATCCGTGGTGCGCGTGTCTCTCCAGCCAAACTGGCGCAGGCCGGATGGAGCGTCGCCAAGACGGTCTTCCTGACGCTGATCTCCCGCGATAAGCAGGCAGACCAGCAAACGGTGTCACGCCGGATCAACCGCTGTCTCATCTGCCCCGTCTTCTGCCGTGAGTTGAACACCTGCGGCGATGCTCGGTTGCCCGAGGCCGAAGACCCGATGGGCTGTTTTTGCTACATTCCCGTGAAGGCTCGCATTCGGGATGCCGTTTGCTGGCTTCAGGAGCCTGAACAGCTCGGACCTGAGTGCGATGCAGGCTGGCCGAAAGGAGTGTCCGCATGAGCGAGCTGGTTCCCGCTGTTGTCCCGCAGATGACGCCTGCCGCGCAGGACTTGGACAAGTCCGAACGGATTCCCA
>RGPS01000577.1 GCA_010084195.1 Terriglobia bacterium | reverse complement strand
CGGCACCTCGCAATGGAAGGACGAAGGCAACAAGTGACCGTTGCGGCTGTCCTCCAACCGATCCAGGACCTGTCGCATGATGCGAAAACTCGACGGTACCAGGCCCGAGGCATCGCCCGAGTGCACCCCTTCGGTCAGGATTTCCACCTTGAGCACACCGCTGGCCAGGCCGCGCAAACTGGTGGTGAGCCATAACTGGTCGTAGTTGCCCGCACCGCTGTCCAGACACATCACCAGCCCGACATCGCCCAGGCGTGCCCGCAACGCGTCGATGTAGATTCCTTTGATTGCCCCCTTGAGGGTCGCCACGAAATCGACACCTGAGTAATCTGGCTTCGGTACCTGGTGGTTCTGAAGGACCTCCGCCACTTTCCAGAGCGAGTCGATGGTGACAGGGATCTTCTGCTTGCGCCCCGACTCGCCGTCGCGCAGCTTGTCCTGAAAGAGCTGGTGAAACTTAAGCGCCACCTCTCCAAGGATTGCTCCAAGCTGCGTGTGCTCGTTGAGGTTGACGATAGCCCCCGGTGAGTCAGTGCGTAGCTCTACCTTTGAGCAGTCAAAGATCCTGTCTCCGATCTTTTTCATCGACGTGGCAGACAGCTGGTCGGGCAGGTTCTTCCACACGAGCGCTCGCGCAAGGGCGCTGTCAACCTCAAAGCGCTCCTTGAACCCCTTGCCTGGAGGGTTTGTCGACAGCACAAGAAAAAAGCCCTCGCCGGCTTCAACGAGGCGGCCCCCATCCTCATGCACCTGGATGTCAGCGGCGAGCTTTCCCTTGTCGCCGCGGATTTTGAGCAGCGCATTCACCACAGACGGTGCAGCCATGCCGACCTCCTGGATGTGCAGCATGCAGCCCGGGCCATCTGAGGTCTCTTGCATAATGCCGTCAGCGCCCATCGTGCCGGTCATCGCCTTCGGCAGCACCCCGAGTTGGAACGTGAAGCTCCCCTTTTGCACCGGCAGCTTGAGCTCAAGCGCAGCCCGCTCCATGAGCGCCTGGTGCGAGAAATCCCCATCCCGCTTCATCTCCGCGTTAAGGGCAGCCCCGGCGTCGCTCTTGAGGTAAACGCTTATGCGCCCCATCTGCTGCGGGGTAAGCCCGGCCGGCACG
>RGPS01000576.1 GCA_010084195.1 Terriglobia bacterium | reverse complement strand
GAGCGGGTTCGAACCCTCCACCGATCAATCCACCTTCATCCTGACCATGGCGGATGCCACGGCGTCTGAACTGATGCCGGGTCTGTCCTCCTGGCTGGAGACACAGGCCCCCGGGGTGTCGTTGCGGGTGGTTCCCTTGACCACGCGGGACCCGCGCCGGCTGCTACGCGCCGAAACAGCGGATCTGGCCGTGGGGCATTTTCCAGCCGTGCTGGCCGACCTCACCGCCCGCGCTCAAAGTGGAGAGGGGGTCGATTTCCGTCACCAACGGCTGTTTGATGGCGAGTATGTGTGCGTGATGCGTCGCAACCACCCGCTGGCCCGTGAGCCGCGCCAGTTGCACCTGCCCCTTGGCGCCCTTGATGACGCCCGGCGGCCAGCGAGACACCGTCGCCTGATCTGCGTCGAGTTGACCGGCAAGGTGCTGCTGGGTCCAGCTAGTCTCCCGAAGAAATTTAGATAGGAGTGTCCGGAACTGGTGCATGGTATATAATGGGTTGTTAGAATTAAAGGAACAAACTAGCGAAGTATACAAGTAGAATCGTTACACTCATCCGGTGTTCCCTACGAAGCGCGATCCTAGTCTGACTCGTGTGGTTCGAATGCGTTCAAAAGGGAGCAGAACTGCTCTATAAGTGCTAGAAATAATTTAGAAAAAAAACGGCCTCCTAAAACTTCTAACACCTAAACAAAGGACAAGAAGCAAGATTCGAACCCAGTGGCGGTCGATTTAAGGCACTGACGTGCTTTGCGTTGCATAAATTTCTTGAATTCCATTAAATCACTCATGCGAATTCATTCATAAAGATTTCTTCCCGCACTTTCCCACCCCAGAGCCCGGTGTTCCTGGGGCTCGCCGCCATGCTCACCCGAGATTTCCGCGGCGGACGCCAACGCTCGGAGGGGTGGTAGGAGAAAGGCTTTACGGTTTCATTAACCGTTTCAAGAGCATAGATTTGTGAATTACCCCCAAGGCAGAAGTTGAAGACACACGGCGTGCGCTCCCCTGCATAAACAAGGCACCGAAAATATTAGCGCCCTTAATGAAAAGGTGCCGCTCTCGGCGACTTGCTCCAAGCCGGCCGAGCCAAGCCCCTGCGCATGCCTCTGG
>RGPS01000575.1 GCA_010084195.1 Terriglobia bacterium | reverse complement strand
GTACCAGCGGGCTTCGGCGAGGGTTTGCTTGTGGTTCAGTTGGCGGAGCAGGTCAGGGATTGAAAAAACGAAGCCGTTGATCTGAAGGGGTTTCGCCTGGTCGAGGGGCTGGTGCTGGGTGAGCTGGTAGGTGAGCAGGAGTTCGGCTTCCTCGCGGGCGGCAGCTTCGGCGGCCTGGCGTTTGGTCTGGAGAGCGTCGAGGTCCTTTTTGTTCTTCGTGATGATGCGATGGAGGCGGGATTCGTAGAGCGCCATGTTGGCGAACCCTTTGTTGTCGCTGCGCCAGGTGCGGGCGTTGGTGACGGCGGTCCCGGCGGCGGGGGAAGCGGCTTCGATGTCTTCATCGTCGATGTGCTCTTCGTGGCCGAGACCGAGGGTGTTGTGTTCGATGCCTTTGACGCGGTTCATGCGCCAGTGGTCCTGGGCGATGGAGATGGCGAGTTGGCGTTCGTAGTTGGTGGCGGGGGCGAGGTCTTCGAAGAGGCCGTTTTCGAAGTCGAGGTAAGCGAGGCGGTCGGCTTCGTCCATGACGTAGAACTGGCCGGTGAGGCCGTGGCGACGGGCGTTGTAGCGGGAACGGGTTTTGCCTTCGTCGGTGCGGGGCCCGGTGGAGTGCTGGGCGTTGGTTTGGTTGGCGTTGATTTGCGCTTCTGTTGACATGCAGGTTTCCTTTCAGGGGGCGGGGGTGGAGATGGATTTTCCGGGAGTGAAGGCAGACGAAGTGAAGCGGGCGATTACGGAGTCGGGGTTACCAGTGGACGGGAGTGTGTGTTCGTCACACTGGAGCGTTCGGCACACGAGTGCGGATGCGGAGACGCGAGCGAAGGCGTTGGAGCATTTGAAGCAGGCGATTCGGGATACGCGCGAGGTTGGGGGGCACAGTGTGCTGTTGGTGGTTGGCAAAGGAGCAGATGGATCGGAGGAGGAGATTTGGCCTCGGTCGGTGGAGAACATTGCGAAGGCGATTCCTTTGGCGGCGGAACTGGGGGTCCAAATTTTATTCGAGAATGTGTGGAACCAGTTTTTATACGACCACAACGGGGGGGCAGACCAGACGGCGGACAAGTTTGTGAAGTATGTCGATGAGTTTCGATCCCCTTGGGTGGGTGTGCATTTTGACATTGGGAACCATCA
>RGPS01000574.1 GCA_010084195.1 Terriglobia bacterium | reverse complement strand
AAGCTGGATGATGTCCTGACCCCGGAAGACCTGGTGCTTGCCATCGAGGCCCGCCTGCTTGTTGTGCGTGGTGACGTACTCGGCAATTTCGGTTGCCACTTCCGGGAGGAGTTTCCCCGTCCAGATTTGGAGGTGTTGCTTCTGGCAAACCAGAAGGTCGGAGTATTCTAAACCATATCGGTCGCGGCTCATGTATTTTAGTGGTTTTCTGCTTCGCTGCTGTTGTTATTTACGGATTCTGTATTTCTGTCAAGGTGAGAAACGGATCTTTATTTCACCCAAGTGGGAGAACTCGCGGGCGAACGAGGCCACGTCGGGGCCGAAGTAGGTCACGACACTGCCCTTGGTGACGCCCCGCAGCGTGCCGCCGCCCGGAAGGACGTAGTTGGTTCGTGGAGACAAGAAGCATTGCGGCTGGCGCAGCAGGGGGCGGAACCACGCTTCTGACGTACTGGCAAACGTGATACAACACGCGGCTGTCGTCCGGCCTGCGGCGTATTCAGAAACCAACTTCTGCACCGCTCGGGTGTTCAGCTCGCGGCTGAAGGGGTGGTTCATCCACACCCGACCGGACCAATTTTGATTCAGGCTGTCATCCAGGATGTCGAAGAACGTCGCAGCCCCGACCCGGAGATTCGCCTCCCAACTGGAGAACGGATCGAGGTCGATGCCCTCCATCGTGCGACGGGCCGCTTGGATGATCTCCTGCGGCGTGTAATACTCGGTCTTGCCGCTGTCTTGGTTGATGAGTTGGGCGGGGTTCATAAATACTCCAGTCGTAGTCCGGCTTCGCTGCGCACGTCGCCGGGAAAGTTCTTGCTCCAGAGGGTGTGACGTATTCCCTCCAGCAACACCCGCTCGCGCTTCTCCCAGCCCAGCTCCCGCAGGACGGACGCCAGAGCTTGGTCGGAGAAGTCGGGGAGTGTCTGACCGGAGAGGACGCCCCGCAGGCAGGAGAGACTCAGCAGGTCCGAGCGAACGAGGGCGTGGGGCTCGTCCTCGATGGCGTGACGCACCGCCGCCATCAGCGGTGAGGCGGCGTTGTCAGCCAACTCCTTCAGGTACTTGGTGACGGGGGCGCGACCCTCGGGGTTGAACTCGGGGCTGATGGTCCAACGCTCGAACCACGCCCGCAGGCC
>RGPS01000573.1 GCA_010084195.1 Terriglobia bacterium | reverse complement strand
CAGTGGAGAATTGAATAGTGCGCCTGATTCGGAACTCCAGCCGTCGTTCACTCCGGGAAGCCCGACGCAGCAGCCTTCTGCCCAATCTCAAAACGGGTTTGTTATCCCGCAGCAGTTCCCGGTGCGAGGTTTCACACCATCTCCAGCTCCGCGATTCTCGCCGCTTTCCGATGAACAAATCGGGGTGCTGTTGCAGAATACAAACGCCAGCCGAACCTTGCCTCCGCAATCAGACTTCAGATTCCCGACAACTTTCTCAGTTCCCGGATGGACTCAACCGCAGGCTCCTAGAACTCCAGCTCCAGTCGATCTTTCAGCGTTGGCCGAAAAAGCCGCTCAAAACGACCCATACGGCTACGCCCGCTCCACCGGATTCACCCCGCCGCAATACTGACGTATGCCCCAACTCGTCGATGTAGAGGGAATCGGTCAGGTCGAATTCCCCGACCACTACACGCCTGCGATGATTCAGGACTACTGGAAGGAGAACTTCCAGCCCAAGCTCCAGCAGGAGGATCGCATTCGGGCGGGCGTCTTGGCGTCGCAGCGTCCCGAGGACACGCCGAATTGGGATGCACTGAAGTCCACCACCCGGCAGATGGTAGCCGACCCGGCCATTGACATCGCACGCGGCGTCATTGGAGTGCCCGAAGCAGCCGTTGGCTTGCTCGACATACCGACGCTGGGCTATACCGGGAAAGCCTTGGAGAACATCCCCTACGGCCCGCGCTTTGGGGAAACCAAGCAAATCCTTGGCAACCTCTACTCTCCTGAACGGCAGGCGGCGATGCAGAAGGTGAAGGAGGCCAAGGGCTTCACTCCCACCCTGGAAGCAATGGTGGAGAATCCCTCCACGCTGGTCGGAACCACCCTTGAATCGCTTCCCTCCATGTTTGGCGGCGGGGCAATCGCTCAGAAGGGGCTTTCCGCAATCGCCAAGATTGGACCAAGGACTGCCGCGTGGGCTGCTGGAGACTTGGCCCCGGTTGTGGCCGGTGCCGCAGGCGAGGCTGCCGTCTCCGCCGGGCAGACTGCCGAGCAAATCCGTGAGGAAACTCCAAATCGAGCTTTGACTTGGGAGCAAGCTGGTCTGGCGCTTGGTTCGGGTGCGCTGACAGGTGCCATTGGTGTCGCCAGCGG
>RGPS01000572.1 GCA_010084195.1 Terriglobia bacterium | reverse complement strand
GCACGAGCCTAAAATTGAAAAGCCGGGATTACTATTAGAACTGTCCCATGGATTCCGTATTTAAGAACCTCAAACAAGTGGACGAGCGCACCCTCACCTTCACTCTTACACATGCCAAAGTAGCCTACGCCAATACGCTACGCCGGGCAATTCAGACAGAGGTGGCGGTACTCGGCTTTCGTGCCGATATGACCGATGCAGGCGACACCACCGATGTGAAGGTCATTAAAAACAGTACGCCGATGTCCAATGAGATGTTGGCCGATCGTATTGGCCTTCTGCCAATCGCCATGCCCGAGGGGGAGGGCTGGGAAAAGGAGAAGGTGCTCTTTCGCCTCAAAGTCGTCAATGACAAGGACGAGGTGCGTGTTGTCACCGCAGCCGACTTTGAGTGCCTGGAGCAACGTGCCGACGCCGAGGAGAGGCAACAGATTCCCAATACCCGCTTCTTCCGCCCTGACCCCTTTTCTGGAGAGACCTGTATTATTGCGGTGCTGAAGCCGATGATTGAGGGTCAGGATCCGGAGGAGATTCACATTGAGGCCTACGCGAGCCTAGGACGTGGCAAGGAGCATGCACGCTTCAATCCGACGTCCCAGTGCTCTTATGCCTACACACGGGACACGGAACAGGGGAAGATTAAAGCGCTCTTTAACTCGTGGCTCATAAACCAGAAGAAGGTTGACCCGAAAGAGCTGGAATCCGATGCGGAGCGTAAGACTGTGTTAGAGAGGGAGTTCCGGAGTTTGGAGATTTATCGGTGTTTCGTGGCCGACGAGGATGGTGAGCCGAATAGCTACGACTTCACGGTGGAGACCCTGTCCACGATGCCTGTACAGAAGATTGTCTACCAGGCGCTTTTGGAGATTGCTTCGCTAGCTGATAAGTATTCTTCCCTGGATCGCGGAGACCTTCCTGCTGCCGTGGATATTCGCCCGGCCGATGCGAGGCTGAAGGGCTATGACTTCTGGTTCACTGGTGAGGACCACACTCTCGGAAACATGTTTCAGACGTGGCTAGATGATAATAAGGTAGGGCGGGGAAAGAAGGATGGGGACGTGACCTTCGCCGGCTACAGGGCCCAGGCCGGAACCTTCGTGGGCGCGAGCTCGCTCGTCTTCTCGGCCACGAACCCGGCGG
>RGPS01000571.1 GCA_010084195.1 Terriglobia bacterium | reverse complement strand
TCACACGCAGGAGGTCCGGGGTTCGAGTCCCTGCGCGCCCACCATACATCTCAATCAGTTGCAGACACTCCCGGTTATTGGAGGAATCGTTTGTGACGCGGGTTGTGACGTAACCGCTCAATTTACCTTCCCACCTGCTGTTTGAGCTTCAACCGGAATCCCAAACATCAGACCGCTCTCCAACTTGTAGAGCACCGTCCGCTTTGCCGCCATGCGAACGTAGCTGTAGTGTTCGGGCCTCCGGTGCGACATGTGGGCCGATACTGCCATCAAGGTAGCGTCGGAAACTCCGGCTTCGGCCATCTCGGTTATCGCCTGATGTCGAAGGGCATGGACCTGCAAACCACCCAACGGCATTGCGGCCCGCTTCCATACCGCTATCGCACCCCGCAGCAGATGACCCGACTCCAGGGCTTCCCGCGCCGCTCCCCGCCCGACCTGCCGCGCGGTCTCCTTCACCCCAGTTCCAGCGCTCGCGCAAGAAGACGGGAAAGAGCTGCAATCGCGTCTCAGTTCAGTGGAAGGGTTCGATGTCCGGCAGCGGTCTTGCTACGCCGGATTGCCACCTCACGTCCAAATCGCTATCAGAGATCACCCTGAATGGGGGGCCCTCGAGGACGGCCTCAGCCAGATCGTGCAACTCGGGTAACGGGCTCAGGCAAGGATGTCCCGGACAACTGTGCCCTCCACATCCGTCAGCCGGAAATTGCGCCCGGCATAGCGGTACGTGAGCTTCTCGTGATCGAGGCCCAGCGTGTGAAGTGCCGTGGCGTGCAGGTCATGCACATGAACGGGATTTTGCGCGACTTTAAAGCCGAAATCGTCGGTGGCACCGTAAACCGTCGACCGCTTCACCCCGCCGCCTGCCATCAGCACCGTAAAGCCATAAATGTTGTGATCCCGACCGTTGTGAACCGACCGGAAGCCGCCCAGATTGATGACCGGTGTGCGTCCGAATTCGCTGGCTACAATCACCAGAGTCTCGTCAAGCAAACCGCGTTCCTTCAAATCCTGTACCAGTGCGGCAATCGGCTGATCCACATCGCGAGCCGTGTGCTTGTGGCCCATGATGTCGGCATGGTGATCCCACCCGGCATGCACCACCTGCACGAACCGCACTCCCTTTTCTACCAGTCGGCGCGCCGTGATA
>RGPS01000058.1 GCA_010084195.1 Terriglobia bacterium | reverse complement strand
AGCCAGGCGTCGACCTGCGAAATCTGGTCGTACATCGCGGTGCGGACGGCGAGGCGGGGGTCTGTGAAAGGCCCGGGCTGGCGTACACGTAGTTCCACTTCATAGCCGGGAGAATTGGACTCTACCTTCAGGAAATAGACACTGCCGGGCTGGAGGGTACGGGTAATCTCGGTGCGGTGACCTTCGGTCTGCTGGTGGACACGCTCATTGGCGTTGGCCCCGTCGCGATACTCTTTGCCGTCCTCCTTGTAGCAGAGGAGTTGGGCGACGATGAGGGGGTCGGTGACCAGCAAGTTGGCGGTCAACATGCGGGGTGCAGTGCCTTTGTATTCGAGGCGAAACCAGTCGAGGCCGGAGGTGCCGATCTTGCCGTTGTCGAAGTATTCGATGTCGTCAGCTCCACGCATCGTGGTGAACACGTCGATGGCCAAGCCCTCGAGCGCCCGGTTCACGCCAGCGAGGGAGGTTGAAGATGGCGGCTTCGTTTTCGACGGCGGTGACTTTGAGTTCGGCAGGCCCCGTTTTGTGGGCTTTGTAAACGATGTAGAAGTCGGGGTCGAGGGCGTGCAAGACTTTGCGGTACCCGGCGAACTCGACGGCAATTCGACCATTGGGTGGCAGCTTCGAGGGCGCGGGAAGGCCGACCGAGACTTCGACGGCTTTACCCGCAGTTAGCGGTATCGAGCGGGTGAAGGAGCCACTGAAATCGAGGTTGGTGGCAGGGGGCGGCGGGGTCGCCCCCAACGCAAAGAGAACGCAGGCGAAAGAAGCGAGGACCGGTCTCCTCATTGAGCATCACCCATGTCGTAGGCGTCGGTGGCCGTCATGGTCACGTGAAAGGTGCCGAGGTTGTTCTGCCAGTGGGGATTGTCGTTGACGGCGAGGCGCAGGCGTCCGGCTTTGCTGGTCAGGTTAGCTGACGTGCCGACGAAGAAGTTCTCACCGGCGGGTTCGATGCGGCCGACCAGGGAGCCGAAGGGGTGGCCTTCAAACAGGTTGGACTTGTAGGCGGGGGCGCCGGGGACCTTGATGCCGTTGGCGTCGGAGGCCCAGCTGTCTGTGTCCCAGGACATGCGGACCAGGCCCTGCGCGGCGAGGGTAGCCTTCGAGGTGGCGGTGAGGACAACGCCGGTATCGAGGAATTCGATTTGAGTGCAGTGCTTCAGGGAGTGGACCTGCATGGTGCGTTTCACGGTTTTTTGCCGGACGGCGAGCGTGCGGATTTTCGACCAGGCGATGGCGGTCTTGTGGCCGGAGCCATCGATGATGTCGAGGCTGCCTTCGGGGAGTGCCAGGCGCTGGGCGGTGCCGTTGGCGAGCCGGACGAGGGAGAGACTGCGATCGAAAGAGTCTGCGTAGCCCGGCATGATGCGTTCGAAAAGGCGGTAGAGGGGGCGGGGTTCGTGCTGGTCGGTGTCTTTATAGGTTTTCAGGAGAGGGGTGAAGACGGGGATGCCGAGGGAAGTGAGTTCCTCTACGGCCTTGTCGCGGGCGGCGCGGTCAGTACCCTGGATGGTAGCGATGCCTGCGGTGATTTTGGCAGTTTCGGAATCTGTAGCAGGGCTGCCGCTGTAGACCGCCAGGACCTGAGGGAGGGGGATTTTGCCGATGGCTTTGGCGGCGGTGGAGCCTTCGACAACGGTGCCGTCCGTGGTGCGAATGCGGACCCATTCGGAGGCAGCGGGGAGGAGGGTGGAGAGGAGGAACAGCGTGGACAGGAGGCGACGGAGCATCCTGTCTTTATATCAGAGTTGGAGGCGAAAAGGGCGTGAATGAGGGTTTTCTTCACGGTGATGGCTCCCGCTCCGGACGAGCCAAAAGGTGTAATGTAAATCAAATACACCCTATGGCGCTTAATATTAAGAACGTTGAGGTTGAACGCCTTGCGGCAGAATTGGCGCAGATCTGGCAGACGAGTAAGACAGAGGCTATCCAGGTGGCGTTGCTGGAACTCCGTGAGCGCACTATGCACGGGTTGTCAGGGGGAGGCCGGGAGGAGCGGTTGCGGCACTTTCTGGAATCTGCGGTTTGGCCACTGGTTCCGGAAGGAGTCCGGCGGGCGTGGACAAAGGATGAAGAGGACGCCGCGCTTGGGTATGGCCCGGATGGTCTGCCTCTCTGATTCTGGATTGTTCCGCGATTATCGCTATTGTTTGCCGGGAGCAGGGCTTTGAAGGCCTGTTGCGAAAGATCGGCCTCGCCCGAAAAGTGCTGATTGGCGCTCCGACACTGGCGGAAACGCAGCTGGCTCTGACGGTAAAGCTCGGATATAACGCCAGCGGTATTACGGAACAATTTCTGACGGAGTGTCAGGCGGTGGTTGTGCCGTTTCATCGGGAACATGTCGGCGTGCTTTTTGGGGCCTTTCTGACGTATGGCAAGGGGCGCCATCCCGCCCGGCTCAACATGGGGGATTGCTTTACCTATGGAACGGCTAAAGTGGCCGGGCTGCCTGTATTGTTCGTGGGGCAGGATTTTTCACTGACCGATCTTGAGGCGGCGTGAGTTCTGGGGGTTTTGTGGCGGACTTGCGGGCCGGACGAGCGCGTCAGGGGTCAGCGACAAATGCTATCCTGGAACTGGTCGTGACATGAGCATCGAACTATCTCCAGAACTTGAGCAACTGGTGCAAAGTAAGCTCACGAGTGGTCGGTACCAGACCGTTTCTGATGTATTGACAGATGCTTTGGGTCTGCTCGAAGAACGGGACCTGTATACAGTCGTCCACCGCGACGAGATCCGGAAGAGGATTGCCCAGGGATACGAATCCCTGCGGGCCGGGCGAGGTGTGGACGGAGACGCCGTATTCGGGCGCATCGAGAGAGAACTCACGGCGATGGAGCCCAGTCAGGGGTGACGCCACGCCACGTGATGCGTTCGCTACTGAACGCAATCCGACTGCCTGCGGGGCACCCTGGATTGGGTCATGTGCGGTAGGATCTCGCTGACTTGCCGCTGCGATTCTGGCCCGTTTTCCCGTACCGGCAATGAGTTCGAGCCAGAGTTCAACGAACTCTCCGGAGCGGTTCAGGACGCGATTCTCTCTCTTGCTCGGTTGTTGGGGCAGTTCAGACTATAGTTGGGGAGACCACGAGTTGACACGCTGAAGGGGTCGAAGCACACCAACATGAAATGAAGGAACTACGATTTCGCACGGCTGATGGGGACTGGCGGGTTGCGTTCGCTTTCGATCCGAGACGACAGGCGATTCTGCTGATCGCCGGGGATAAATCGGGCGGTGGCGAGAAGCGGTCTTATCGGGAGCTGATTCGGAAGGCGGATATCCGATTTGATGCTCATGTGGCGAGACTTGGGGAGCAACGGAGATGAGAAATGGCCATTAATGTTGAAGACAAGATTCGGGGCCTGAACCCCGCGCGGCGAAAACTTGTGGAAGACAGGGCGGCGGAGTTGATCGCGGAAGAGATGACTCTGCGTGAATTGCGCCATGCGCGGAAGCTCACTCAGGTTCGGATCGCTAAGGTATTGGGCATTAGTCAGGACAGCGTTTCGCGGTTGGAGAGGCGGAGTGATTTACTGTTGTCGACGCTCCAGAAGACGGTGAAGGCGCTTGGGGGCAAGCTGACGTTGCTGGCGGAGTTTCCGGACCGACCGCCTGTAGTTCTGGCAGGTATCGTCGGGGATGATCCACCATCGAAAGTTCGAACGAGAGGTTAGGGGTCACTCGGCTGCCACATCCTGGGGTATCTTTGCCTGAGCGCCACAGAATACAAGAAGGCTCAACAGTCCTGCCGCTACGCTCCCTACGAGGGCGTAGCCAACAGTCTGAAGAAGCGAGGGCTCGATCCAGGCCCAGGGGATCAGGGCAACGGCTGTGACGAAGAAAAGGGCCCATGCCCGCCAAACGGCAGAAAGCCACTCAAGCCTGACAAACCGCAGAATGACAACGCACGGTCCGAGGGCTGAGTACAAGAACTGCGAGATCGTCATCAGGTACTGAGCGGTCGTCTGAAGGTCAGTCGTATTGCGCATCGCGTTTTGGTAGCCCTGGACGGAGAGCGCAATCAATACGCAGCAACCAAACGCGACAAGTATGAGCGGCCCGATACGATAAATGATAGCTTTGACGGCAAGCACCGGCATGTGGAAGTTGGGACGCCTGCTCAAAGCTCTTCAAGCTTATGGTTGGCTGCAGAAATACTAGCAGATCTCAACGGTCCGGACAGTTCGCTCCAGGGTCAGTTGCGGCATCGATGCATGCCAGCGCAGTTGCATCCCGCTGCCAGACCCAGCGGCTGGCGGGCTGCGCAAGAAATCCCTTGCCAGTGCCACCTTCGATGCGGTACAACACCTCGCGCGGGGGCCTTTACCGATTCATTAGCGCCCACACGACAGCACTCACGATCAACAGTACGGCGATCACCACCAACACCAAGGCTGCGCTTAACTCTCGCCGCCGATTCACTTGCACTTGACGCACTTCGGGAACTTTGCGGACTTTCGTCTCGTTCGTTGGAACCCAACTCTCGTTGAAAGCAGTGTGCGCATCCGAGAACGCCTTACATTTAGTCCGCTTGCACGCACCAGAAAGCTCGCGGTGTTCATCGCGTCGCGCCCCACACGCTAGGCAGATTTCCTCGGGTCGGCTCATCCCAAGGTAAGACTAACATGCGTTGGAGGGTTGGAGGCTACTATTAAATGGGCTGACTCCGGCAGCTTCAAGATTCAGCCATATAGTGTGCGCGGATTCTGCGGGCGGCGGCTTTTCCTACGGATTGGATTAGTTGGTCTTCTGTGGCGGCTTTGACCAATGCCAAGCTTCCTAATTCTTTTAAGAGCTTCTTTACTGTCTTTTCTCCGATTCCGGGGATTTGGTCTAACTCGGAGGTTAGGGTTCTGGCGTTTCTTCTTGTTCGGTGGAAGGTTACGGCAAAGCGGTGGGCTTCGTCTCGTATCGTTTGGACTACGTGGAGGATTGGGGAGAAGCGGTCGAGAACTATCGGTTCGTCCTCCTGTCCCAGGACGTAGATTATTTCTTCTCGTTTGGCTATCGAGGCGAGCGGGTGGTCATAGATACCCAGGTATTCGAGCGCATTGGCTGCGGCGTGGAGTTGGCCCAAGCCTCCGTCGATTAGTATCAGGCCGGGGAGGGGGAGGTTTTCTTCCTGCAGGCGTCCGTAACGCCTCGTTACTACTTCGTGCATGCTGGCGAAGTCGTCGTTGCCTTCTACCGTTTTGATGATGAATTTTCGGTAGTCGGCTTTCTTCATCTTGCCGTCTTCCCAGACGACCATGCTCGCCACTTTGTCGGTGCCCTGGACGTGGGAGATGTCGAAGCATTCAATTCTGTTGACAGGCTCCGGAAGATTCAGGGCGTCCTGAATCGCTTCCTTGATTTTGTCCGACGACGGCTTGAGGATTCGGAATCTTGCGTCGAAACTGTGTTTGGAGTTTGTCTCGACCAAGCGGAGCATGGCCGCTTTCTTACCCCTTTGCGGCGTTGAGATTTCTACTTTTCGATTCTTCTTTTCGGTTAGGAGTTGCTCCATCGTTTCGCTGTCCTCGAAGTCGACGGGGACGTGGATGATGCCAGGGACATATTGCTGGTCGAGGTAGATCTGGAGTAAGAGAGTTGAGAAGAATTCTGCCGGGTCGAATTCGTGCTGGTCCTCCCAGAAGAAATCGCGGCGGTCTACGATCTGGCCGTTCCTCAAGTGGAAAAGGTTGACCGCAACCAACGGCGGTTCGGCGTAGTAGCCGAAAATGTCGGCGTCGTCACCCGAGGCGGCGGCCATCTTCTGGCGTTCGCCGAGTTCTTCGACTGTGGTGAGGAGGTCGCGTAGTCCGGCGGCTTCTTCGAAGCGCATGTCGTCGGAGGCGCTGGCGATCTTCGCGCGGAGGTCGGAGGCGAGTTCGGTGTGCCGGGAATCCAGGAAGAGACGGACCTGACGGACCGCGTCCGTGAAGATTTCGGGTGTGGTGAGGTTTTCGACGCAGGGGCCGAGGCAGCGGTGGATGTGGAACTGGAGGCAGGGTCGGGGGTGGTAGCGGGTGAGGTCGACTTTGCAGGAGGGGACGAGGAAGTGGCGGTGGATGAAGTGGACGAGGCGGTGGGCGAGGTTGCCGGGGAAGTAGGGGCCGAAGTAGGTTGAGCCGTCCTTTTTGAGGCGGCGGGTGACGTAGACGCGGGGGAAGCGTTCGGCGGTGAGTTTGATGTAGGGGTAGGTTTTGTCGTCGCGGAGGAGGACGTTGTAACGGGGCTGGTACTGCTTGATCAGGTTGTTTTCGAGCGCGAGAGCCTCTTTGTTGTTGTCGCAGAGGATGTAGTCGAGGTCGCGGGCCTCGGAGATGAGGGTGCCGGTCTTGGCTTCGGCGAGGCGGTCTTCGTTGAAGTAGGAGCGGACGCGGGCGCGAAGAGAACGCGCTTTTCCTACGTAGATAACCTTGCCGGATGCGTCTTTATATAAGTAGACGCCTGGGTTCAGCGGTAGCTGCGAGACCTTTTCGCGAAGTTGGGGGCTGTAGGGTTCCCAGAGGGACAATATACTCAAATTATGTCACGGATGTGGATTTTGGCGGTTTTGGGCGGTATTTTGATGGCGCAGGGCATGACAGCGCAGGAAGCGAAGACGCCGCTGGTGCCGTCGAAGGATCCGAAGCCAGTGGAAGAACAGTTGCCGCCGGAAGAAGACGTGGCAACGGTACCGCAGCAGTATAGTTTCAATCCGGTGCGGTCGAAGCGCGATGTTGAGGTGGGAGCTTTTTACTTCAAGAAGGGCGACTGGAAGGCTGCGGCGGCTCGGTTTAAGGAGGCGACTCTATGGAATGAGGGGAATGCTGAGGCCTGGCTGCGGTGGGGGGAGACGGAAGAGAAGCGCGGGGGCGTGAAGGGAGCGGCTGAAGTAGGGGGGGCGGTTACGGGTGTCAACGGGCGGACCACGCCGCCGGGTCGTGCGGGTGGCGAACCAGACCGTTAGAGGCTCTCGGTGAGGGTGTAGAGCGGATATTGAGCGGGCGAGAACGGGCTGCTAAAGCAACTGACCAAGGCGGTTCTGGAGCGAGCTCTGCAAGCGGAACTGAGCGGGAATCCGGGGTATGAGAAGCACGACCCGGCTGGGACGCGCTGCAGGTAAAGATGCGGGACGACGGGCCTGTCAGGAACCGAGGGGGTACGTGGCAATCGGCGTAAACACGGAAGGCATCAAAGAGCCAGTGCGCGAACGGTATGCCCGCCCGTCATGCTCCGAGTATCAAGATAGTCAAATCCCGTAATGCGACCTGATCACCCGGCGGAATAGCCGCTCCGGCAGGACTCTGCGCAGCGGGCCCGAGGCCTTCTCATGCCAGTGGGCGACAGCCACTCGCTCGGGCGGCACGCGTCGCCCGAGAACCTTTTCCACGACTTCCGCAATCCGCTCGGCGGGAATTCCACCCTCTTCATCCAGATCGTTCGCCGTCAGAACTTTCTCTGCAGCGCCGGCGTAAACCACTCCCGCTCTCGCTGTCCGCCGATTCGCTGTCAGCCCCGTCCGCACGCTGCCGGGGGACACCACCGTGACGCGCACGCCCACCGGCTCCAGCTCATAGCGCAACGCTTCGCACAGTGCGTTTAAGCCTGCATGTGCTGCGCAATACAGGGCCTGAAAGGGCAAGGGAACGTCCACCGCCAGAGACGCTACATGCACCAGGCGGCCTCCCTCCTGATCCCGGAGATACGGCAAAGCGGCACGAATCAGACACGTTGCCCCGAAAAGGTTCGTCTCCAGTTGAGCCCGAACGAATTCAAGCGGAGTATCTTCCAGCGCACCGGCCACGGCGACACCTGCTGAGTTCACCAGAGCATCCAGACCGCCGAGGTCTCCGACAATGTTTCGCAGACCTGACTCCAGCGCCTGTGGGTCCCGGATGTCGAGGACATGCCCCACGACTCCCTCCGGAGCGCTCCCGGAGCGCGATGCGCCCACTACCCGGTGCCCCGCCTTCGCCAGGCGGAACGCGCAGGCTGCCCCGATCCCGGATGAAGCTCCGGTGACGAGGATCTTCACTCGTCACCCCACTTCACTCGTCACCCCAGCCGTACCGCATGTTCACGACCCCGAACGCGAGGCAGGCGAGGTTGACTGTCGCATCCAGGTAGCCCCGGTCCGTCCAATACTGACCGTGCAGGATGTTGTACATAACGTCCAGGAAGCCGAGGTAAAAGAGCGCCCCTCCGGCAATCGCACAGGCTATGCGCGCCTTTCGATGACCCGTTACGAGCAAGCGGCTGGCAAAGAGAAGTGGCGCCGCGATCCATAAAAGATCGGGTGCCACAAAGTTCCACTCAAAATCGACAATGGCGGGCGGGAGTTGCTTGTAGTCGCCCAGAAACGAGATCCAGAACGCCACTACGATCCCGGCTGCAATTCGCTGGGACAGCGCCAGGCGTCGGGCACTCATGGCTTACTTCCTGAGCTTACGGAAAGCATCGAGCGTGTAATCGAGATCCGCAATCGTATGGCCCGCATTCACGCAGATGCGTAACCGGGCTGTCCCGAGGCCCACAGCCGGGAACACCACGGGTGAGATCAAAATGTCGAAATCGCGAAGCGCCCGGCTGAATCGCATGGCGGCTTCTTCATCCTTGAGGATGACGGGGATGATGGGGGTGGAGGAATCGCCGGTGTCGTAGCCCAAATCCTGCAGACCGGCCCGGAGATAATTCGCCCGGTTCCGGAGTTGGGTCACCAAATGCGGCTCCTCTTCCAAAATCGACAACCCGGCCTGAATCGCGCCCGCCGAAGCCGGACACAGGGCGGCGGAGAAGATGTACGGGGAAGTGGAATGCTGGAGGAACATGGACACTTCCTCAGACATGGCGATGAAGCCTCCCGTGGAAGGGATACTCTTGGCGAATGACCCGGTCCAGAGGTCGACATCGCTGGTGGCGACGCCGTAATGCTCGTCCGTACCCCGACCGGTCGCACCCAGGACGCCGATGGCGTGCGCGTCGTCGATCATCAGGAGGCAACCAAAATCGCGCTTGATCTGAATCAGCTCCGGCAGAGGGCAAACGTCTCCGTCCATGGAAAACACGCCGTCCGCGACGATCAGCGTTCTGTTGCCGGTGCCGTTGCGAAGCTCGTCGCGCAACGAATCCATATCGTTGTGCTTGAACCGTTGTAGCTGCACACCGGCGAGGCGGCAGGCATCCACCAGACTCCGGTGCGACAGGGTGTCGAGAATCACACGGTCCTGCGGGGTGAGCAGGCCGGCAATCACACCCAAATTCGCGTTGTAGCCCGAGCAGAAGGTGAGCACCGCTTCGGTACCTTTGAAGGCTGCCATCTGCGCTTCAATCTGGCGATGCAATACGTTGGTGCCGGTCAGCAGCCTTGCGCCGCCGCTGGCACTGCCGAAGCGACGAATCGCCGCAATGCCTGCCGCTTCCACGCGAGGGTGCCCTACCAGACTGAGGTAGTCGTACGACGAGAGCATGAGCATCCGCCGACCCTCTGCCTGGACCCAGGGTCCGGTCATGCTTTGCAGCGGTAACTGGTAGGGATAGACATCTTCCTTGCAGGCCAGCGTCATCATGCCAAATAAACGCCGTCCGCGGACGTCGAGGATACCGTCCTTGCGGAAGCTCCAGTTGGTGCCTGACGTAAAGAAACCATTAAAGAGTTCGCCGCCCGTTGTCTTCGAGATTGTTGATTCGGAAGGGGTTTGGCAGTCCGTAGCGAGCAGGGTGGCTTGTGGAGTAGTCATCAAATGTTGCCGTAGGGTTTCTGTTGATTCTATTACTTCTGAGTAAGAATGTCACTTGAAGACCCGCCCGCACTGGTCCGCCATGACCCTGTTGCGGCGCTTTGCTGCGTATAATCGGATCAGCACCGTGGCCACCTCGACCTTCGACATCGAACGCATGCTGCCCGCTACGCTCACGTTTCCCGACATGAGCGAGCAGGAGTTTCTCGATCTGTGCAACAAGTTCCCCGACGCCACGCTTGAATACGAACCTGACGGGACCCTGATTATCATGCCGCCTACAGACCCGGAAAGTGGCGCCAGGGGTGCCAGCCTGATATATGAACTCATGGACTGGTCTCGTCGAGTTGGTGGCGGTATCGTCTCGAACTCGGATGCCGGCTTTTTCCTGCCTGACGGTGCCCGGCGTTCCCCGGACGCCGCCTGGTTCGACAAGAACCGTTGGCAGGCAGCGAAGACGCCGGGTACGCGTTTCCCTCGGTTCGCCCCGGATTTCGTTATTGAGCTTCGTTCCCCGAACGACCGTCTCGCTGCCATGACAGTAAAGATGCACGAGTATATTGCCAATGGAGTCCAGCTGGCCTGGCAGATCGATCCACAAAACCGGACGGTAACGATCTACCGTCCCGGCGTTGAACCACAAGTTCTGAATAACCCCACGGAAGTAACGGGCGACGGCCCCGTAGCTGGTTTCGTTCTTCCTCTCGCAGAAATTTTCTGACCGGGCGAAACCAACTCATGCCCAACCAAATCAGCCGACGTTTGTTCACCCAAACCGCCCTGGCCGCGCCGCTGCTGGCGCAGCGCCTGGCAGCCGAAGTGCCCGCGATCCAGCTCCCTGCCCCTGTCGCAGCCCTCAAGAGTCGCCGCGCGGAAGCCAAACCGATTCTGCCGGGCGAGTTTGAAGCTCGGGTAGAACGGGCGCGGCAGTTGATGACGGACAACAAGATCGACGCCATTTGCCTGGCCGGCGGGACCTCGCTGCGCTACTTCACCAATCTCCGCTGGGGAAATTCCGAGCGTCTCTTTGCGTACATTATTCCCCGCAAGGGCCAGCCCTTCTTCATCAGTCCTGCTTTCGAAGAGGAACGTGCCCGCGAACAGGCTGGACAAAACGTCAAGGTCTGGACGTGGCAGGAAGATCAGGACCCTTATGCGCTTCTTGGAGAGGGGCTGCGGGGTCTGGGGCTTTCGTCGGCAACCATCGGGATCGAAGAGAAGGTCGTCTTCGCGTTTGCTGACGGTCTCTCCCGCTCGAACCCGGGTTTTAAGATCACCAGTGCTACCCCGGTGACGGCTGGTTGCAGGGGCCGTAAATCGCCTGCTGAGCTGGCGCTGATGAAGCTCGCGAATTCCATCACGCTGGAGGCCTACCGGGCTGCGTGGCAAGCCGTGAAAGAGGGCATGAGCAACCGCGATTTTGCTGCGCTGATTGAGGCTGGCATGTCGCGTCAGGGATATCCGGGTTTTGTGAGTGTTCAGGTGGGTGAGTGGAGCGCTCTTCCCCACGGTTCCGCCAGGCCCCAACCGATCCGAGAAGGCACCATCGTGATGATGGATGACGGCTGTACCGTGGAAGGGTACCAGTCGGACGTGACCCGGACTGTTGTCCTTGGAAAGCCAACGGACAAGATGCGCAAGGTCTGGGATATTGTTCTGAAGGCGCAGTCGGCCGCGCTGGGTGCGGCAAAACCGGGAGCGCCTTGCGAGGCTGTTGATGCGGCAGCCAGAAAGGTGGTCGAAGACGCAGGCTACGGGCCAGGGTACAAGTACTTCACTCACCGTCTGGGCCACGGTATCGGGATGGATGGCCATGAATGGCCGTACCTGGTGAAAGGTAACAAGACCCCGATCCAAACCGGCATGACTTTCTCAGACGAACCCGGCATCTACCTGCGGGGCGAGTTCGGGGTGCGGCATGAGGATGACATGTACATAACCGAGAATGGGGCTGAATTATTTACGCCGCAGCCGATTTCGATCGAGACGATTTAGTATCAGCTCACTTGCGGCGGATTGTAGAGCGTTCGGCCACCTATCCCGCTAAACGCTATAGTTCAGAGGAGGCTGCCATGGCCCTAATCTCCACGTCTGGTCCGTCGGAACATCTTGCTGAAACCCCGTTGGGGCATACAGCCTTGCACGATCAGGTGCGAGCTCACGCCCTTGAAACATTTGGTGAAGAGGCCAAAGCACTCCACTGGTTGAACAGGCCAAGTCATCTTTGGGGTGTAAAACCCCCGCCGACGTCCTCAAGACCCAACCCCAGGAAGTGGAACGCGAACTCGTCCGGATCGACCACGGACTTTTTATCTGATCGTCTATCGCCTAACGCGCCTGCACTATTCCAGCCTGGATGGCGAAGGGCCCGCCGCGTTGGCGGTCGGTGCAATCCCATTGGAATCGCAGCTGTCTATGCCTCGGAACACGTCTCCCGGGCAATTCGATGAACGGCTGTTCCTGCAAACCCGCCTAACGTGAGCGGGTGGTTGGGTAAATTTGAACCCCTGGCTACCCCCGGGCTTTGCGCCAGGCAGCCATCAATTCCGCCTTCGCTGCGGCACTGACCGGTTCCGGCATCGTGTCCGGCTCATACTCCTTGCATAACTCTACCGTCCGCTTCAGACTTTCAGCGAACTCAACGCAGGGGGCGCAGCCCTCGACATGCTGGTGGATCTCGGTACAGGCCTCCGGCGGCAGTTCGACATCCAGATACTCCGACAACATGGCGAATACATCGCCGCATTTTGTATGGTCGTGCGCCATCATCCCCTCCCTGCCACTTTCAGGTATTCGTCCAGATGCTTTCGCAGGGCCAGTCTGCCCCGATGCAGGCGTTGTTTCACCAGATCGGTCGATATGTCCAGAACCCTTGCGGTCTCTTCGGTAGTGAGCTCTTCCACGTCGCGCATCAACACCACCGCCTTGTAGGTCTCCGGCAGGTCCCGAATGGCCTCGCCGATCCGGCCCCGCAACTCTTCCCGGAGGAGTGCATCCCCGGGTACATCGCTCCAGTCTGCGATCTCAAGCCGAGGCCCGTTTTCGCCTTCTTCGCGTGCCGGACGAAACTCTTCCAACGACAACTCGCGCTGCGGCGCAAATAGACTCTTGCGCCGCTTCATCAGGCACTCATTCCGCGCAATTCGAAACACCCAGGGACGAACCTGCTCGGGATCGTGCAACTGATCCAGCTTCCCGAAAACCTTCAACATGGAGTCCTGTGCGACTTCTTCGGCGTCCTCGCGATTTCCGCACATCAGGATTGTGTGGTGAAAGACCTTCCGCCGGAAGTGTTCGAGGAAAGGCTCAAACGCCGCCTCATCCCCCGCCAGCAACCGTCGCGCCAGTGCTGCTTCATCAGATTTCTGCAGGTGTTCTCCCCCTTAGGCAGCCAACGCCAGCAGACTACCTGTAACCACTGTCTCAATCTTCGGGGGATGCAGCAAGGTGTTGTGGATTAAACAGGCTTTCACTGCGCGGTCCACGCCTTCGAGGTGTCGGCCAGTTAAGCCCGGGACCGACACCTGAATGGAAAAAGATCCCAGCCGCGCCGGTTCTTTCGCCTTCTCTGCTGTGACCCGAACATCCAGACCCTCGGCCGGCAGCTTTCGGGTGTTCAGATACTCGACCGCGTAGTAGCCCGCGCAGGTGGCCAGAGCTGTCAGCAGGAACTCGGGAGGTGTCATACCCCGGTCGGTACCGCCATTGCCCAAAGGTTGATCACTCAGCACGCGGTGGCCCCGCGCATCGGCCTCAAACAGCACCCCGCCTTCGTATTGCACCCGAACGTCCATGTTATTGATCTCCTGCTGACTAAGATGCAATCGACATAGTAAGGTGACAGGTGGCAGCGGAACCCCGGCGCAAAATATCTGGCGGACCCGGTCACATTCCTGCGCCTTGTGTGACAGTGGGCGCTGCGAACGGCAGTCACCGCCCAGACCAACCAGAATTTCAGGAGAACCCAAAATGATTAGTCTTACCTCTATCATCGCCAATTTGCAATACGCCGCATCTCTCGACGCCGACCTTGCGGGTGTGGGCACTACTACGCAGACCGCTGACGCCAAAAAAGCGATCAAGGCACGTATCGCGACAATAATCACTGTGGCGACTCAGGACCTGGCAGCCACCAACAAAGCGATTACAGGCCACGACCTGCCGTTCGGTCAAAAAACCGACGACCCCGAAGGTTAACCCTAGCCCGGTGCCTTTTTTCGCACCGCCAGAGCCTTCTGCAAAGCGGGATCGACCCATAGCTTTGCCAGATCCGGATCATCCCGGATCTGGTAAAGCGCCGCGGGTGCGATGTTGTCAGCGGTAGTACGAATCGCGTCCGCCCTTTTTCCGGTCAATTCCAGTATCAGCACAACGTTAGGTGCCCGCCGCTTCTGCGCGGCCTCCGGTACCCGTCTCAGTTCTGCCAGAGCCCCCTGCGAATCCCCCAGCCTGGCCCGGTACTCCGCCAGATTCACACGCGCCCGATAGTCGTCCGGCATTGTTTCCAAAGCCTTCACCGTCATCTCAAGAGCCTTCCCGAGTGCAGCCTTCGACTTTCCCTCGTTGCCCGGTGTCCATTTGTAGTAGATCCCCAGATTTCCCCAAAAAGCCGGATTGAGGGCATCCAGCTCAAGAGCGGCCTCCATGGAAGCCGTCGCCTCGTGGTATCGGTGCGCAAAAAATCTGGCCCCCGCCAGCATTGCCCAGGACGCAGCACTATTACGCAACTTCAGCGCCTTCTGTAACTCAACCTCGGCGTCCGCATAGCGCGCCTCAAAAATATAGACCGCCGCCAGATTTCGGTACAACACATCGTTGTCCGGGGTGAGAGTCTGCGCCTGCCGCAGCGCCTGTTCCGCCTCAGCATACCTCTCCTGCTGAATGTAGAAAACTCCCAGCAGTAGATAGCCGTACCAGTCCGTCGGACGGGCCTTCGTCGCCCGCACGTAAGACTCTTCCGCTTCTTTCAACTGCCCCGTCTCTGACAAGATTTGTGCCAGTTGCCGGGGGGCTTCCGCGTTTCCGGGGGCAATCTCGATGGCTTTCCGTAAATGCGCAATCGCCTCCTGCTGGCGACCCACGGCCCCATACACCTGGCCCAGAATCGCGTGCGCGATCGCCAGGCTCCCATCTAACTGCACGGCCTTTTCACTATTCGCTACAGCCAGGTCACCGCTGGCCTTATCCCGATTCGACAGCAGTTTGCGCCAGTGGCCTTCGCCCAGGCCGGCATACGCCAGGGCGTAACCCGGGTCCACCGCAATCGCCTTTTGGAACGCCTCAATCGCCTTGTCGGTATTGCCCGGAATATCGTACCTGGCCAACAGACCACGGCCCTCCAGGTAAGCCTGAAAGGCTCCGGCCGTATTCGAATCCCCCGCCGTCACGGCCTTTTTTTCCAGAGGTGTCAGCTCAAAATTCAACATCCGCGCGAGAGCCTCCACTATCCGACCCTTCGACTCTGATGGACGCTCCAGATCCCAGACAACCGGTGTCGACGAAATCTGACGCGCCTTTACCGCATCTGTGAGCGTCAGCGTGAACTCCAGGCTATTCTCCGCAATCGCCCGTGCAGTTCCGGACACCACCAGATTCACGCCGTAAATCCGCCGTGCTTCCGCGGGGCTATTGATCTTCCTGGCCCGAATCTCGCTGGCCGGGACTGCCGTCACCTTGCCGTGGAAAAGCAAATCGTCTGACAGTACTCCCGTCAGGATCTCCGCCATGCCATCCGCAACCACAGCCACTTTTGGATCATTATTCGCTACCTGGAAAGGCAAGACTGCTACCTGGCGATCGGTGGCCGCTCCAGGAAGAGAAATCGGTGCCGCCGCGCGCTTCTTCTCGAACAGCAGGTAACCGCCACCCAGGACCGCCAACACCAGAGCAGCCGCCCCCACTTTCAAGTACCAGTTCTTCCAGACAGGCCTCCCGGCGGAATCAGCCGGAGTCGACAGGGCCGGTGAAGCCGCAATCGTCTTCGTCGTCTCGCCCGCACTTGCAGCAAAGCCCCCGCTATCTCCGGCAAGCCTCCGGAGTTCGGTTGCCATCTCCTGTGCGGACTGCCATCTCTCCACAGGGTCCTTCTGCAACGCCTTTTCGATCAGGCGCCGCATTTCCGGCGGAACTGCGGGTCGCAAACCAGCCACTGGCGGAGTCGGATCATGCACAATCGCATAACTCACTGCGGCATGATGCTCCCTCCGGAACGGTAAAACTCCCGTCACCATCTCAAAAAGGAGCACGCCCAGTGACCAGATGTCGGTCCGGTGATCGAGTGCCTTCCCCATCGCCTGCTCGGGAGACATGTATCCCGGAGTCCCGATGGCGCTACCTGCCTCGGTCAGCCTGGTTGCGCCCGACCGCAGTGCCAGGCCAAAATCCAGAATCGACACGTGGCCCTGCCCATCGACAATGATGTTCCCGCCCTTGATATCCCGGTGAACGATCCCCTGCCGGTGAGCCGCGTCCAGGCCGGAGGCAATCTGAGCTCCAATTCGGGCAGCCTCCAGAATGTCCATCCCACCCGTTCCGGAGCCTGGAAGACCAGAGAGCGTTTTCCCCTCGACAAAGGCCATCGCGATGAAGATCTGCCCGTCGGCTTCATCCACGTCGTAGATGGGGCAAATATTAGGATGCTGAACCGCCGCGGCGGCGCGGGCTTCATTGAGAAACCTTTGCCGCTCGACTTCACCCAGTGACTCGGCTGCCAGAAACTTCAGGGCGACAGGTCGGTTCAGACGCGTGTCTTCCGCGCGGTAAACCACACCCATGCCCCCGGCGCCCAGGCGGCCGAGGATGCGGTATCTCGAAACTGTATCGCCGGGCTTCAGTGACTACCTCCGCGGCCTCAGCAGGGGGCGAAGCTGCCGACGCAGCCGAGCCACCGTACGTGTGGTGCCGTCGTCCATGCTCACCAAAGCTTCAGCCACAAGCACTAACCCGTCTACAGTGAGCGCTTCAAACTCCAGGCGGTGCGTTATCTCGCCACCCTCAACCGCTACTACTTCCACGGGAAGTTCGCGGGTTATAACCCTGGGGTTCGGCTTCGATCTCTCTGTCGGGTGAATGCTCTCCGTCAGCAACCGGAGTGTTAGTTTCTCTGCACCCTTTACATTCAGCACCAGTGTCACAGCAGCTTCGTCCGGCGTGACCGGCTTCAAATCAATGCGGGGCCTGGTTTGGTGGCTCAGCACTTCCTCACAAACGAACCGGAACAGGCCCTTGAAACCATTCAGCGCATCGTCTTCTGTGGGCAAATAAACAAGGTCCGCCGCCACCCCGACGTCCTCAATGAACGTCAGTTGCTCTTTGTTGACTCGTGACGACCTCAGCGCGGCCAGTCTCATGCCCACGCCCATCGGCAGCTTCTCCAGCTTCAGGTCAACCAGATTCGCACCATTTGCCACCAGCTCCTGATGGTCCCAGACGCTCGCCCCACCGCCTCCGGTAGCGTCATCCACTCCGACGATAGTTCCAACGTTGTGGTCCGCGAAGCCACCACTGAAAATGTCCGCCGCGCTGTATGTTGAGCCGTCAATCAGCAGGGCCACCGGGCCCATATAGGCCTGGCCTCTCTCCCACTCGTCATCCGTTGCCGTCAGCCTTATGTGCCCGGTAATCCTGTTGTCTTCGGGCTGCATACCTGCATCCCGGAACTTAGCCGGAACGGTACCTTCACCCGCGCTTTTTACCATTGCCTGCGCCATCGGAGTGTTCGCCATGTGGAATCCAGCCGGCTTCAATAACTCGGGCAGGAGCATCTGCAACTCCCTCTCGGCAGTCCGGATATCACCCCCGCCATTGGCTCGTAGATCCAGAATCAGCCCGTCCGGGGCCACCTCATTCAATAACTCCAGAATCCTGCGGAACTCAACGGCGCTATCATCAGTGGAACCGGGTTCCAGCCCGGCCTCGGAGAACTGGAATATGCGGACATAGCTGAATCTCTTCTCCGGCTTCGTGCGGTCGGTCAGATCCCCCGGATGGAGGAACTTCTCATTGCCCTCCGTCGTCCCTCTCGTGTGCTGGAACTTAAACTGCTTTGGCAGGAGCGAGAACACGTTGGGGTCTTTTGATTCCCCGCTTGAAGGCGCTTTTTCGCCCCCCGGATTCTCCACAGGAGCCTGGCCGACAGACTGCGGCTGTTGGTTCACTCCACCGTACACGTACCTGGGGTATGCCGAAATTACTTCGGGATTCCACAAGATCTGTTGTGCATAACGCAGCGTGCACTGCAGATGGTTCATGCTGAAGGCCCTCTGCAACAGCGCCTGGGGTGAAAGGTTCGTTCCTGTCTCTTCCGAGGGGGAAAAACCCGAGAGAATGCCCCATCGAACGCGAATCGTGTCGACGGTTTCCAAACCGGGCGGGTGATAATCCAGCGTCACAATTTCTTCATCCACACGAGGTATTCGCGAGAAACCCAGGGGACGCAGGGTCGCTCTCACAGCCCCCCGTGAAAGAGCCGACGCGGAGTTGCCGCCCACCTCGTTCGCATTTCGAATTGCATCCTCAATATCCAGGCCGTCCCAGCGAAGAATTCTCGAGCCAACCCCGAATGAAGTGCCGCCGAAACCCTCCCCGGGCGCTGACTCCAGAACCTTCGTCACCAGGTAATCGGCCTTCCCGTTCCGCCCCCGAATCTTCCTCAACTGGAACGGGAGCAGTGCCGTCATCGTGTCAAACGGTGGCGGCAGAATATAGCCCGTATGCGCGTCCTTCACCGTGCCGAAGATCGTCAGCATTCGGGAATGGAAATCCACCGCTTTCAAGGTTGCTGCGATCGGCTGTAGTTCCCGCAACAATTGCATCGGCTGTGCTTTGTACAAGTCTTCCTTGTACAGTCGATGCGCGTAGAAATGTTCAAACAGCAGCAGCGCCTGCTCGATGATGGTCGCCCGCTCTTCGGGGCGGTCCTCCAACACGGACATGCGGTCCCGAAACTCCTGGACAGTTTCGATCTGCAGGTTGGGGAGGCCGAGATCTGAACCGCGCGAAACCAAAGACCGCCAGGCCTCTCGGGTGATACCGATTCCCTGGAAGTCCCACGCTCTGCGCCTCAGTTCAGATTCGTTCAACTGCTCGGCCTTGCGATCCACTCGGCATACGCTCCGGTAAGGCTCTACTTTAACAGGATTCCGGCCTCGGAGCACTTCCGGTTTCGGACGGTCAGGAGTGTCTGCTTACTGTTTTGAACAACTTCCACCCAGCCCTCCGTGTCAGGAGCGTGGTAGTACAGGGCTGTGCCGCTAACTTGTCGGTAAAGTTTTCAAATGCTTCCGCAAGGACTGACACAATCCTGCTCCGAACAGCAGCGCCAGGGTGCTGTAAGGGGCGAACGGGCACCAACTTCGGTAGCCTAAATCGCTCATCACCGGCGAATTGACTGGAATCAGGGTGGCGATCGCCAACACCAGAAAAATGGCGGCCAAGGCCAGAAACACCTTACTAAGATTCGCTCGGGACATTCGCGTTCAGTTTACCAGCCTTACGGCTTCCCCAGCCAGCCTTCGAATGCCTCCAGAACCGTCTGTCCCTGAAAGTGGGAGATCTTCCCTGCCGGATTGGAGTATTCGAACATCAGGTCGACCGGGCCCTGGAGCTTCCACGGCTGGTAGCTCTTCACCTGCCGAACGGCTTGTCTGGCTGCCTGCTCAATCAGGCTCTTCGCTTCTGCGTGCGGCAAACTCAGAGTCGACTGTTTTCCCACCAGCTTCTTTACGGCCACCGTCACCGCCGTCGGCTGCAGAGCCAGCATCTCCTGGCAGGCGGCTTCGTCGCCGGTCAGCATGATGACCGGGATATCGAAGTAGCCGCCGATTGCCGCTACCTGGCCCAACTCGCCAACGGGCTTGCCGTTGAGTGTGATCTGTTTGATGGTAGCGCTGCTTTGGGAATGCGCCAGGACGCCTTTTGGGTCCCCGGCCATGGCGTGCTGGCCGATGAATATGATGCCGTCGTACATTTTCGGGCCCATGTAGTAGTTGGCGGGAGTGGGCTTGCCCTGAATCAGGCGCGCCGGTGGCAGGACCTCATCCACTGCGAGGGAACGACTGCCGTCATGCCCGTCCCAAATCACGATCAGGCTGGCCCCGGCATCTTTGGCACCCTGGACTGCAGCGTTCACCTCGCCGGTCAGAATCCGCCGGGTTTCTTCGTAACGTCGCTGACCGGGCAGCAGTTGCTCGTCGCGGTCATTGACACCGCCGAGGCCTTCCATATCGGTGACGATCAAAATCTTCGGGCCCTGCGCCAGGCAGGCCGACACACACAACAACGCGAAAACCAGAAGCCGTTTCATGCTGGACATTCTACCGCTTGCATCCCGGATTCGCGGTCGCTATATTGAGGCCGGGTTACCTAATATGTCGTACGAGCCAGTTGTTCAGGAACTAAACGATTACATCCACGCGGAAAAATCGCGCAAAAAAGACTTCCAGAAAGCAATCGACAAGGCCCGGTCCTTCAGCATCCGCGAGATGGATGATATCCGGACCACCAAAGACTACCTCGATTACATCAATGCCCTGCTCCGCTGGGTTCCCAGCGAGAACGTTCACGGTCGCACCATCTACGACCGGCTGGCCAAGCTCCATTTCATCCTCGATCAGGCCCCCGTTCGCAAATGGCAGAACGCCATCCGGCCCCACCCGGAAGCGCCGCCGCTTACCTGGCTCTCCGCCTGGATGGTTCGGTACGCCCAGGCCATGGGGGCGTTCATGGATACGCCTGAGTCGCTCACGCCCGAGTCGCTGGCCACCTTCCGCAGTTCGCCCAACTACAACCTGAACGAGTATCTGGAACCCCGCGGGGGCTGGCGGACGTTCAACGACTTCTTCGCCCGGTCGTTCAAGCCGGGTTACCGACCTGTAGCCGCCGTTTGTGATCAGACGGTCGTGGTGAATGCAGCCGACTCCACCTTCGACGGCCAGTGGGAAATTCGAACCGATTCCCATATCACCCTGAAGGGCCTTCACTGGCAGGTCAGTGAACTGATGGAAGGTAGTCCATACCAGGGCCGCTTTCAGAACGGCATCTTCATGCACGCCTTTCTGGGACCTACGGATTACCATCGTCTCCACGCCCCGGTGGGCGGCACCGTTCTGGAGGCCCGCGTCATCCCGGGACAGGTCTATCTACAGGTGGAGGCAGATGCCGAACAGGAGCTTCGGACCGTCCGCGTCTTTGATGCTCCGGATGACCCCGGCTACCAGTTCGCGCAGGCTCGCGGCCTGATCGTGCTCGACACCCTGATTGGCCTGGTTGCGGTGCTACCCATCGGGATGACGCAGGTCTCTTCGGTTGTGGTGACGGCTGAAGTGGGGGTTACGGTTCGCAAGGGTGAGGAACTGGCGTACTTCCAGTTTGGTGGCTCAGACATTGTTCTCTTGTTTGAGGCGAAGAGCAATGTCTCTATCACGGCCCAGATGGGAGTGCACTACAAGATGGGCACACGTCTGGCGCAGGCGTATCCGGTGCTTTAGAGCCTATCCAATTGAAGCCCGGCCAGAGATGCTCTCGCGTCCATTCCTCCCCCCCGAGGCGCTGGTTTGTCCGAGGCTCTTTGGACGCACTTGAAGGACGGCGTGGGCTTTGGCTATGGAGCGGTTGGGGGGAGCGGTTGGGACCGCCTCATTTGGCGCGCAAAGACGCAAAAGCCGCTAAGAACTCCATGGCGGAGAGCGCCATTTCGGGCGGGCACCGTTTGATTCCGGCCGTGCCGGGTTCGGGGGGGCTGGAATGTGCGGGAGGGCGTTGGCGGGCGCGACGGCGGGGTGCTTTAGTAGAAGCCGATGGCCCTGCCGCCAACACCCACGCCGAACCACAGCAACAGCGCCAAGATGCCTGTCAGCATCTGGCGGAGCTTGCCGGCTTCGGCGTTTAGGGTCGGTCGCATCACGATGAAGTGGAACAGCAGAGCTGCGGCGAGCATTCCCATTTTGAAGAAGAAGGGCGGGTTTTCGTAGCACTTCACGGCTTCGGAGCCGAACAGCAGCGCCCCGCTTGCCAGCATGGTCGCGAGGCCCCAGTTGGTGAAGGGGGCCAGGGTGGCCGCCAGCTTTCGCACCGCCAGTTGCTTCAGCCCCGCGCCCATCAGCCGCATGCTGAGCAGCACAATTGAACCCAGGAAGACCGTCAGGGCCAGAATATGCACCGTCTCAATGATGGGAAACAGCACGGTTGAATCGCGAATCATCGCGCTCACCCACAGGGCATCGGCCCACTCGAAGAAGTCTTTTACCGACATATCAGAAGTTGTACGCCATGGTCCGGCCGGCTGCTATCACGCCCGCCCAGAGAACCATTCCCAGTATTCCAGCCAGCCGCGCGCGAAACGGTGGTTTCTCCTGCGTGTCCCATGTCCGGATGGACTTGCGCAGCGTTAGTTCAAACACCAGAGCGTTGATCCCGGCGGCGAGGAGCATGGCTACTTTGATCCGGAAATAGATACTGCCATAGGCCTTCACGGCTTGCGAGGCGAAGAGCAGGATGCCGGTGATGAACATGATTACGAAGCCGACCAGGCTCCACGGCATGATCCGGTTGGAGACTTCAGACACCTTCTCATCCTTCAGGATGAAGCCAGCCAGGCGCAGGTCGATGATCATGAGGGTTCCCACGGAGATGGCGAGCGCCAGCAAATGGGTGCCCTCCACGATGGGGAACATCCACTCCGACTCGCGGAGCGCGGTGGCCCATTGGAGATCCTGGAGCCATTGGCAAAGTTCCTGAAGCATCAACATGTAGAGTCCCGATCATAATACAAAACCGACCTCTCCCACTGGGGAAGAGGCCGGTTTTGGTTTGCTGCGTTTTTGTTTAGAAGTACAGCCGGGCCTGGAGGACGATGATGCGGGGTCCAAGCTGCGGGGCAACGGCACGTCCGAAGTTCACATTACCGACGGCTCCGTTGACGGAGAAGTTGGTTTTGTTGGTCGGATTGCTGATGTTCGCGCTGATCTGCATACGAACGCGGTTGCCATCGCCCCCGGGCCACAGACCGATCGACTTGACGATGGAAATGTTGTCGATGAGGACCGGCGGCTGGCGGAACTTGCTGTTGTACTGAGAGGAGGTTCCGAAGCTGAACTGCGACGGTATCGCGAACGCCGGAGCATTGAAGTACAGGCTGCCGGGGTTGTTGGGGTCGAGTGTCTTGCGGTCCTGACCGGAGATAATGGCGCTGCCGGTGGCGTTGCACATTCTGGCGCTGGTGAAGAGGACGCCGGCACCCAGGGTGTTGGCGCAGTTGAGCGCGAAGAGCGCACCGCTGCGGTAGTTGTGCGTTTCACCGATTGTCCAGCCACCAACGATGGAGTTCAGAACACGGCTCTTGGTGTTGAGGAGCTTCTTACCCGTCCCGAAGGGCAGGTCATAGGTGCTCAGGAAGTTGAACACGTTGGGCTGGTCGAAGGGCAGGTAGCTCTTCGGCTGCGTCAGGTTGTACATATCCTGGGGGTAAACCTGATTCTGCGAGAAGATCTGGCGGAAAGTCAGCAGCCCGAGCGTCTTGGAGCGAACATAAGACGACTGGAACTGCCAGTCACCGAAACGGCGCTGCACCTTGATGGAAGCCGATTCATACCAGGTCTTGCCGAGGCCGCTGTTGCGGGACCAGACGTTCTGGAACTGGGGATACGGGCGCAGAGCCTGTGAGAGGGAACCATTATCCGGGAAGGCAGCATACGGCTTCCTGAAGCCGGCGGCAACCACCGAGGGATCGGTGATGGGCCGACCCAGCAGAGCGGTGGTATTGGCATTGAGGAACGACGGGTTCACCTGGTTGAGGTCGATGGTGGAGTTCAAGCCACGACCGCGGTTACCGGCATAGCCGACTTCGATGAGGAAGCCCTTGATTTCGCGCTGGAGTTCGAGGCTCCAGTTGTAGATACGGGGTGCTCTGCCGAAGGTGGGGCCAAGGTAGTCAACGGAGAGACCGTTACCAACGCTGGGGCCGAGGAACGGAGGAGGCTGATAGCCAACCGGCTTCGGAATACCACCATCCCAGCCAAACGCGGCGTTCAGACCGTCGGGCGAAACCTGATTGAACGAACCGTTGGCACCGAGGGTGCAACCGCAACCACCATTGCTGGTGGCCTGGTAGAAGATACCGCCGCCGCCACGCAGGACGGTCTTGGAGTCTATGCCCCAGGAGAAGCCTGCGGTCGGGCCAAGATTCGTGAAGTCCGTCGGCCAGAATTTCTTCACACCGAGCCGGTTCGGGCCGGCACCGGGGAACACCATGGCACCGGGGTAGTTATTGACGGCCGGATTCGGGGTCGTGAGGCTGACTGAACCCATGGTCGGGGCGGTCCAGTTGTGGGGCACTTCGTAACGGAGGCCCAGGTTCAGGGTCAGGTTCTTACGTACGCGCCAGTTGTCCTGGAAGAAGCCGTTGTAGTACTGGTAGGTGATATTGACGTCCTGCACGGGCGTCGCGGCGGCAGTTGCACTGTCCGGCAAGCCGAGCAGGAAGCTCGCAAACGAGTTGCCGCTGCTGGCAACCGCACCAGGATTGGCGGTCTGTGTCCGGAGGAAGTTGTACTGACCGTTGGTGCCTGCCAGGTCGCTCGCGAAGGTGAACGGGCGGCGATAACCCCAGCCCATCTTAAATTCGTGCTTACCCTTCACGACGGTGAGAGTTTGATCAATCTGGGGGGTGTAGTTGTTCTGACCGCCGTTATTCACTTTGGTCTGACTCATACCCCAGTTTGTGAAGCCATCGATGGCGGCAAACGTAATGTACGGGGTTACGTCGCTGTCGCCCGTGAGGCCCGGGAAGCCGAACTTCGAACCAAAACCAGTCTGGGCCGGCATGAACCACTGCTGCACGGTCGTCGAGTAGCCGAAGGTGGAATGGAGCAGCACGGTGGGTGAGAAGACGAAATCGTGGTTGATGCGGTAGATGTGGGGTTTCTGAAACGTTTGGCCAAGGGCGGTGCCGAGGGGGCCATCAAAGTCCGACTGGGCTCTTACTAACTGTTCATCCCACGACTGCCAGTACGACAAACGGTTGCGGTCGGAGAAGGCATGGTCGATCTTGAAAGCCCAAACGTGATCAGTAACCTGCGACACGTTTACATAGGCATGGTTCGCGTTCGCATTGCTGTTGGTGGGGGCGTTGATGAACGGGATGATGTTGTTCGAAATGCGGCTGAAACGGCTCGTCGGAATTGTGTTACCCGCGAACGGTGTCCGCGTCGCCGTAGAACCAGTCCCGACGGTGGTGGCCGGGTCATAAATGATTTGCGAAATCCCGCTGAAGTTACCAGCGCGCATCGCCGCCGTCTGCACGGTATTCAGAATGGAGGAGGGGTTGGCAGGACGGAGATCGTTGTCATTAGAAAAATAGAAGAATGTTTTGTTGCGACCGTTATAGACCTTCGGAATGTAAACGGGGCCACCGACGCCACCACCGGTCGCATTGAAGCGTTCCTTGGGGCGGAAGCCGGGAGCATTGTTGCGGTTCGAGTTCACGTTCCAGCCAGCGGCATTCCAGATGTCGCGGCGCATGCTGTAAACCCAGGTTCCGTGGATGTCATTGGTGCCGGACTTGGTGGTGAAGATTTCGATACCACCGCCGACACGGCCATATTCAGCCGTGTAGGTGCCGACCAGCAGTTTCACTTCGCTCATGGATTCAGCCGAAGGCGGGTTGAACACCGTGCCACCCGATTCCGGGATCACGTTGCTGGTGCCGTCAATCAGCTGTTCGCGCGAACGGCCCGTGGAACCGGCGATGCTGGTTTCAGCACCCGAGTTCACACCGGCCATGTAGCCGAGGAAGGCGGAGGGACTCTGCAAACCGGCAAACCACATGGGCAGCGTGCGATACATCTTCGGCGTGAGTGACTGACCGCGAATTGCGGAATCGGTATCCAGCAGGGTCTGGTTGGCGACAACTTCCACGCTCTGCTTCACGTCGCCAATTTCCAGCCTCAGGTCAAGGGCCTGGCGTTGAGCGATGAAGATCTGAATCTCACTGCGGACGAGTTTCTTAAAGCCGGCCTTCTCTGCGGTTACAGTCCAGACGCCCGTGGGCACGTTGGGGAATACATACACACCAGCTTCAGACGAGACGGTGTTGAGCTTAATGCCCGTTGCGGAATTGGTGGCTTCGATGGTGGCGCCGGGAACAGCCGCCTGGTTGGCATCCAGAACGTCGCCGGAGAGCGAACCGGTCTGGGCCTGGCCGAATAACATCAGGCTTCCAACGGCGGACAGCACGATGGAGCGGAACAAGAATTTTAGTGTCGGTTTTGCCGAAAACTTTGCGAACATGGCATGGACCTCTTTCCAGCGCAGTGTAGAGGGTTTTTTGTTGCAAAGTCAAGACATTTGGGGCGCTACCAAATATGGAAGATTACTGTCCAGAATCAGTGGAAATGAGGTTACGGAAATCTAACGCTCTCCGCATGTTAGCGTGCCTGATGACGAGCTTTTCGGAGTCCACCGCAGCGTCCAGAAATGGTCCTCCAAAGAGGGGCCATTTTTCATAATTAACCGCTCTGGTATTGATGCTCGGGCTTTGGCCCCAGGTGAATTCCAGTTGCCTGCCGCGGAGCGAGCGCATGCGTACTGAGGGTACGGGGTCGAGGCGGACCTCCAGAGGTAACCTTCTAATTGCTGTAGCAAAGGCCTCCAGGTTTTGGAATTCCGAAACTGCTGCCACCTGAACGATTACTCCGTTGTTCAGATACGGGCTAAAGAGGCGTTTTCCTCCCCCTGCGATTGGCTTCCAGGAGTAGGGTTGCAGAGGTCGGCAGGCGATGTAGGTGGAGGCTCCGCCGCGCAGAAAAATCCAGCCGCTGGGGTCTTCCAGAATCTCGCCGATGTCTTTCGAGAAGAAGCCATTGATGTGGGGGAAGCGGGCTCCGGGCGGAATACTGTAGAGCGCCAGGAGCGTGTCCTCATCCTGGAAGATCTTTTCGTAAGGTGAGCCGCCGAGGATCTTATCCGGCGAATCGTACGTCTTCTTAGAGCGGACCACACCTTCGATGGCGCTGTCGGGGCCGAAGACAAAGTAGGTCTGGAGCTCGTGGACGGAGGAGAAGGGGTGGGTGAAGAAGAGTGTGTTGTGGATGCCACGAGGGTCGGGGACGGACCAGGTCACGTCCCAGGAATGCTCCTGGATGGGTTGCAGGATGCCGCCCTGATCGGAACTGACGGCGTATTCCTTGCGGACGTAGGTGGTTTTGTAGACGGGCCCGTGCAGGTCGTCGTTGAAACGCCAGCGATTGCGGGTCCGTTTGCGCTCGAGGTGGGTGTAGGGTTTGGTGCGGTCGGTGGCGATGCGTTTCAGAACTTCGGGCGGTTCATAGCCGCTGGCAACCGCGTAGTAGAGCGTGTAGTTGTTGGGGAAGGGCATGGGGCGACCGACGCCGAACCAGAGATAGCCGAAGTCGCTGGAAACACCCTTCCATTTTTCGACGAGCTGGTCTTCATAGACGCGGGCGTGGGCTCCCACATAGAGGCCATCGAGGTTTTCGGGGGCGTAGTCGGCGATGAGATAGTCGAGCATCATGGTGGCTCGCTTCTTCATGGCGGGGTCTTTGGCCCAGGCGGAGAGGTAGGAGAGTGGCAGGAGATAGACGCCCATGTAATGGGGCGAATCGTATTCCCCCTGGCCCCGGGTGGTGGTGAGCTTGACCCAGCCTTCAATCCACTGGCGAGCTTCTTCCAGGTTTTCTTCTGACGATTTGCCGGTGTACCAGGTAGAGCCTGGTTCGTTGGGGTAGAGCTGGGACATCAGGTAGAGCGAGGTGTAGTAGAGCAGGAAGTGGTTTTCAGTGTCGCCCCGGTACGGCATGTAGGTCTTCCACGCCGAGCGAAGCGCTTTCCGGGCGGAGGGCGTGAGCTGGCCCTGGTCGAGGTGCGCGATGGCGGTGACGGGGTACATCCAGAACATGTCGCCGCTTGGACCTGCCGCCAGGAGTTGTTCCAGCTTCTGGGAACACCAGGAGGGGTCTTCATGTTTCCACAAGCGGGCGGCGATTTGGCCGAAGCCTGCGTCGCCTGGGCCGGGATAGTGGGCGTACGCGTCGATCATGGCCAGCTTTCTGGCCTCGAAAGGTGGTGGTGTCTGGGCGGCGACGGGCGGGGCGGCGAGGGGAAAGCCGGCGAGGATCAGGAAAATGATGCGCTTCACTTCGAGCCTCCGGGAATGAATTTCATGCGATTGCCGACGCGGCCTTCCATGCCGGAGGGTTTCCAGGACTTGCCCACGTCGTCGGAGACGAAAATGGCCTCTTCGTGGACGCTGGCGTAAATACGCCCGGAATGGGCAGGGTCAAAGATGATGGCGGAGACATCCGGGCGGGGCAGACCGACATTGCGGGCAGCCCAGGTTTTGCCTCCATCTTCCGAAACGGTCACGCCGGGACCCCAGCCTCCGACCGCCATTCGGTTGGGGTTTGTCGGGTCAAAGGCCACGTCGTAGAGATTCCGACCGACACCGGGGGCCTCGGAGGGCGATTCGAAGGTCTTGCCGCCGTCGCGGGAGATATAGACGCCGCCGCCCTGAGTTGCGGCGAGCCAGGTGGCGGGGTCGTGGGGCGATTGCTCCAGATGGGCGATCTGGTAGCTGCCGGCCCCGGAGGGCTTCCAGGTCTGCCCGCCGTCTTCACTGCGGAAAACACCCTCTTCGCCCCCGGCCAGGAGGACGGAGGGATTGGTGCGATCCACGCGAAGGGCTTCGGTGAACTTGCGGCGGAGTTTGCCGCTGAGTTCCGTCCAGGTTTTACCGCGATCCTTCGAGACTCGGATACCCCGGCTGTGCGCGATATAGATAGCGGTGGGGGTGACGACGAGATCGCGAAGTTCGGTGATGTCACTGCCGGTGACGAGGGTCCAGTCCTTACCACCATTCGCGCCGCGGATGAGGCCGTTACCGGCGGCCATATAGACGATGGAGGGGTCGTTCGGGTCGTAATCGAGGCCGAACATGAAGGGGACGGTGTAGCCGAGATGCTCCCAGGTGTTGGTGGGGGTTTGCCGGAACAGGCCGCTCGCGGCGAGTTTCGCGCCGACCACATACTCCTTCGCGGCACCGGCCACCACATATAGAGAGGATTGTGCCAACAGGGGCAGGGCGGTTAACAAGAGCAGGCCGGACTTCACGAAATGAGAATACCGCGAGCGGCGAGTTCGGTCAGTAATTGGACGACGGCGGGAGAGTGGTCGCCCTCGCCGGGAACGACTACTGCCCATTGCAGATTCTCGCGGAATTCCTTCGAAGTGATGGTCCAGGCAAGGAGCTCCAGGGGTGTGGCGGCACCGATCCGGATGATGGACCAGTGCCGTGCGAGGGCGACTGCGGTGGCAGGGTCGGGTTTCAGTCCCCGGACAATGAAGTGATTGTGATTTCTTCGTGTGAAACGATTGGAGAGGGGATTGACACGAAGAATGCTAATATGTGTGTTTTCGTTGACCCAAAATCGTCGCACGTAAAAATCATTCAAAACATCGGTCGAATTGTTCGCAAACAGTTTGGGGTAGATAAACCGAATTCTACTATATTGATTCCTTGCTGGGTTGATAGGGAAAAATATTTAGATTGTGGTGGAGACCGCGAGAAATGCGACGAAGTTATCAGGGAAGATATGAGTGCAGAGGGCGGCAATTTCAATGGCATTCTGAATGTGATGAGCGCACTGAAACAAGAGGATGAGGATTTATATGATATTTGTTTGCATTATCCGGATACGTTTTCTCCGCAAGAAATCCGTAGTAATTTAGAAAAGCACGGATTCCGTATTGGAGAAGTCGTTGGAGATGGAGGAATTGTCGAAACAATGGAGAATGTGTTGGATACAGATATCGATTATGAGGAATACGATGATTGCGACAC
>RGPS01000570.1 GCA_010084195.1 Terriglobia bacterium | reverse complement strand
TTCTGGTTGTCCGTACCACCGGGGACGCCCTGAATATTGATCTGGTCATAATCGTTCTGACCAGCGCGCTCGAACGAGAAACCCATCTTGACCGTGTGGTTGCTGATGATCTTCGTCAGGTTGGTATTGGCAGTGTAGATCGGGCCAGTCGAATTCGACGGATACGGGCTGCCCGTGTAGTCGCTAAGGCCGGGGATGCTCACAGCCGGCAGTTTGTTCGGACGGTCCTTACCACCATAAATGTAGGGGTAGGTGATGCCATACGTAGTACGGTCGAAGGCTGCGCCGTCGCTCATCCGGATGAACACCTGATCGCGGCTGGCCGAGATCATCGTTTCCAGAATCGTCGTCGGGTTGAACGTGTGCGTCCAGTTCAAAGACGAAGTCTGGTTCGGACGGTTAAAGGTCCGTTTCGAGAACAGGAAGTTCGTCTGGAACGGAGCTTCGTCATAGTAGTGGTACAACTGGCCACGGAACTTGAAGCTGTCGTTCACGGTGGGCAGAACATCGATACCGATGCTGTCTTTCCGCTGGTTCACCGGGGCACCCGCGACGCCGAACCAGTTGCTGGTCCCGATGGGAGTAGCAAGGTTGGCCTTCGGGTAGACCGAGAGGAGGGCCATACCGTTGGGGCTCTGTGCGCTCTTCGGAATGATGTTGCCGGGGTAGGCGACCTGGGTCGTCGGGTCCTTGATGATCTGAGCGCTGGCGAACCAGAGGCTCGGGGCCAGAAGTTCACCGAAGTCACCCGTCTTCATGCGGTCACTGGGGACGGTCCGGTTGTTGGTCTGTTCCACTCGCTGCCGTGCCCATTCCTGCGCCCACGTGAAGAACAGCTTATTGCGGTCCTTATTGAACTTGGGCAGCATGATGGGGCCGGTCACGTTGTAACCGAACTGGTTGAACTTGAACGGGGCCACGAAATTCGTCGCCGGGTTGCGGTTCCGCGACCACGAGTTTGCGTCCATTGCCGCGTTGCGGAAGTACTCGTAAAAAGAAGCGTGCAGATCGCGCGTACCGCTCTTGGTGATAACACGGATCTGGCCACCCGACGAACGACCGAATTCTGCACCGTAGGAGGCTGTAAGAACCTGCACTTCTGAGGTCTGGTCCAGATCGGCGGTGCCGATGGACGAACCGTTGGAGCGCGT
>RGPS01000569.1 GCA_010084195.1 Terriglobia bacterium | reverse complement strand
CTTCATCGCTCCCGGCACCGCCCTCGGGCCCATGCGCCGCCTCGCCATCCGGTTAGCGCTCAGTCGTCTCGTTTTTTACGACCACAACCTGCGTGCCATCGGACGCCGCCGCCTCCCGCTCTGGTTACTCCGCCAGGCCTCCGGCACGATCCGGCAGCAACTGGCTGAAGGGGGCAGGACCCGCAAATGGCTTCGCCGTCTCACCCGGCCCGCCGAAGCGGAAATCCCTGTCCGGGCCCGCCTTGCCCAACTTCGGGGTCGGATGGCGGCGCGCAACAATACCCGCCGTGCCGATTTTCCTGGCCCCATGCCTCACCAGCCCCTCTCTTCCGGCGTCTCGGTCGTGATCCCGACTCGCGATGGACGTGATCTCCTCGCCGCCCTCCTGCCTGCCCTCCTTTCCCAGGTCGCGACGGGTGAGGTCCTGATCGTCGATAACGGCTCCTCCGATGGCACCCGTGCCTGGCTCGCGGAGCACTATCCCACCGTTCGCGTGATCGAGAGCACCACGCCCCTGTCTTTTGCCCGAGCCGTCAATGCGGGCATAGCGGAGGCGCGTTTTTCCCGCCTCCTCATGCTCAACAACGACATGGTCCCCGAGCCTGGCTTCGTCGCTGCCCTCGAAGCGGCCTTTGCCTCTGTCCCCGGACTCTACTGCGCTACCGCCCAGATCTTCTTCCCCTCCGGCATGCGCCGCGAAGAGACAGGCAAGGCGGTCTGGCGTCAGGATGCTCCCCTCGATTTTCCGGTTCGCTGCGATGACCCCCTCCCCGGCGAAGACCTAACCTGGGTTCTATACGGCAGCGGTGGCTGTTCCCTCTTCGATACCGCCATGCTCTGCGAACTCGGCGGGGTTTCCACCCTTTACGACCCCGCTTACGTTGAAGACATGGACTTCGGGTATCGGGCGTGGAAGCGAGGCTGGCCTACCGTCTTCGTCGCCGGCGCTAAGGTGGAACACCGGCATCGAGCCACCACCTCCCGGTTTTATTCCCCCGCTGACCTGGAGCTGTTCGTCGAACGCAACTACCTCCGCTTCCTCGAAACCGCCATCTCGGCTCCCGATCTCTTTGCCCGCCTCTGGACCGAAGGCATTCGCCGCCTCCAGCTCCGGAACGACCTGCGAACCCTTCGGGAAGTTCCCCTAATAGGTGCGCGCC
>RGPS01000568.1 GCA_010084195.1 Terriglobia bacterium | reverse complement strand
GATCCGGTTGTGCTTGCAGTAATACCAGCTTTTGTTGAACGTGCTTTTCCAGATGTGGTTGCTGTAATTCCGCCACCACTGCTCTTCAAGTTTTGATTGTGCACATTCCCTATGTTCATGTCTCCACCAACAGATACATTGCTATCAGTAGAACGTTTGTTAACGCTGTAATCATTCATAGTTCCAGTGTTTACATCTCCGTAAGCTTGTCCAGCTTGTTTTGGTGCAGGCGGTGGTGTTGGGTAACCTCCAGCACTTGGTGGTGGTGTTGAACCTCCACCAGCTGCAGGTGCTGTAGATGCACCTGGTCGTGAAGAAAACGAAGACATACGACTACGCAAACGGCTCATAAATCCAGGTTTGTCAGATTTTGGCATTTCACCATCTTTAGTTGGTGTAACCAATACCGTTGGCTTTTGACGTGGTGCTGGAGTGTCTGGCATTTCGCCTTTATCATTTGGGTCTTTGTTGACACCTGAATTTGCTAATTCTTTAATACGTGCTGTACGAGCTTCATCTTTTTCTCGTCGTGTTTCCGGCATTTCTGTTGTAATGTCGTTCTGCCTAAAAGCAGGACCAGATTTTCCACTTGTGCCTTCTGCTCCTGCACGAAGTTTTGAAGGTTGTACAGGGCCAGCTTTTGCTCGTTGCTCTGCAACAGAACCAAAGTTTGGATACGCAATGTTTGGTGGTGGGTTCTTTTCCCGTTGTTCTTTTACCGAACCAAAGTTTGGGTATGCACTGTTTGGTGGTGGATTTTTTTCTCGTTGTTCTTTTACAGAACCAAAATTTGGACGATCTGCTGGTTTATCTTTCTTAGATGGTTTAGGAGTACGTTGTGTAGATGTGCCATATCCAGTATTGTCTTTAGAACCTGCTGGACTTGGTGGTCCTTGTTTGTCACCTTCACTTGCGGGCTGAGCAATTGGATTGCGTTCTTTAGCTGCAGTTACAGCATCTTTAGCTTTTGCACCTGCTGCTTCTACGGCATCTACTTTTTCAGTTTTCTTTACTTTTTTCCCTTTTTTGCTTTTAGATGCTTGCGCCGATTCTTCAAGAGCTTTTTTGTTTTCAGGTGTCATACTTTTTGCAGCAGCCTGCCTTGTTTTTTTAGCCATGTCTTGGTTACCAGCTTTCTCTTGTCGTCTAGCTTCAGATTCGTAAGCTGA
>RGPS01000567.1 GCA_010084195.1 Terriglobia bacterium | reverse complement strand
TCCACCGTCGGTTTCCGGAGCGAAAACCCGGCCACCAGAACTACCCCCGCCGCCACAGCACCCCACAATTTCCAATTCACGCTCCGCCGCCGATTCTTCACATACGCCTCCCAAACCCGCGCATCCAGCTTCGCCGACGGCCCAGGCGCTTCCCACTTGTTCAAGACTTTCTGCAGTTCATCGTCCCGCATCATTTCGCCACCTCCCGCCCCACCAGACTCTTCCGCAGACCATCCCGCGCCCGGTACAGCCGAGCCTTCACCGCCCCCACTTCCGCTTCCACAATCTGCGCAATCTCTTCCAGCGAAAGCTCCTCATACTCAAACAAAATCAGAGCTTCTCTCTGCGCCAGCGGCAATCCCGAAACCGCCCGCCGAACCTGCTCCCCGGTCTCCGCCGGCAACAAGACCTCCAGCGGTCCCGCTCTCTCGTCGGAATAATCCGTGTCGCCAGCCTCTTCCCGCCCTGAATCCCGAAATCTCTTCCGTGCCTGATTCCGCATCGCGCCGTATAAGTAGGTCTTCAGCGCCGCCCGCCGCGCATCGAAACCACCCCGAAACAGCCCCAAAAATGCATCGTGGACCATGTCCTCGGCCGTCTCCTCGGACCCCGTCAACCTGTACCCAAAGCGAAACAGGGGATCCCGGTAGCGCCCGTAAATACTCCGGAACGCCCCGGCATCCCCTGCCTTCATCTGCTCAATCAACGTTTCGTCAGTCATACTCGCAAGACCTGTATTACCGCGAACCGCCAAAAAGTTACGCAACTATTTCCCCGGCGCTATTTCCCGGAATCTAAATGATCCCAGTTCAGAATCGCATTGAACGCCAGGAAATACGTCCCCTGCGTCTGCCATCTCCAGAACGGTCGCAAGGCAAACATCACAATGTGGCCCTTGCCCACATTCACATCAACCGCCAGAGCCCGTCCCGACAACGCCTCGCCCCCGGCCAAAGTCCCGGAAAGCAACATGTCACTCGCATTCACCGGAAACCGCAACACAACACGAGGCCTTTCTGTCGGCACCATGGAAGGCCCGCTAAACGCCCCACCGCGCCCGCCAGCCACGGGCGAAACCGGACCAGGCCCCCCCATTACCGGAGCCGGCACCGCAGCATTAAACGGCTCATACGGAGAGATGTGAATTCCGTTCGCATTCGGAGTCACGTT
>RGPS01000566.1 GCA_010084195.1 Terriglobia bacterium | reverse complement strand
GGGCCCCCTACGGTTTTGGTGGGGCGTGTCTTCCCCCAAATTTCAAGGCGCGACGCCCTGTTCGGGAGACCGCCCCGGTGGAACAAAATCCCCCGGGGCGGCGGTCATCCCGTGCAAAGAACACGTCTCCCAAGATCGGACCGGGGTCCAAGATCCGTTCGCTGACAAACAAGCGTGATACGCCGGGCGGTCAACGTCCGAGCAAGAAACCGGAACTACCCGAACAGGGGTCGAACCTTGTGGGCAAATTCCCACCGAAGGGTGGGCAAATAGATACCCTGCGGTAGACCTACAGACCTGTACCTCTCGAACCCAAATTCCACACTCGGCCGAAAAAGGAACGGGAGGAGGAGTATTTTGGGTCGGCGTAGAGGGTCTGCTGGATAGCAAATATCCGAGCCCGGCTAATCCGGCGCCGACCGCCACGACCCCCGTTATCGCTAACGCAGTCCCCGTATCTAGCGAGCCTGTGCCGCTACTGCAAGAGGTGTACCGGCCTGTTGCAGAGTCCCTACAAGAATCTCCTAAAACTGGCTGGAAAGTTGCGCAACCGAACCCCGGCGCGACGCAAACCAGAACGCAAACCAGAAAAGGGCTGGAAAACTTCATTGGAAAATACTCATTTTTTCTACCGGTGACGGCTTCTATGCTCACGGGGCCCCTACGGTTTTGCCGTCACCGGGGGAACTGCAACACCGGGCGACCCCACCGGGACCATTGGAACATCACCCCGCGGGCGACCAGGTCCCGCAGCGGGTTGATCCACGGTAGGTACCGCGCGCGGATACGGTGCCGGTGGGCTTCGATATCTGCTGCGGGTTCGCACTGGAGTACCTTCACGGCCACGGCCTGGTCCCCCCAGGCCGCGACTCGGTTATTCGGCGCCCAGAGGTCGTCCTTGGCGAGGGGCTTCAGCTCCTCCCAAAACCGTTTGGCGTCTACGGCCTCCCACGACAGCACCTTGAACTCAGGAGCCACCTCGCGGGCGAACTCCTCGGCCGCTAATATGTTCGCCACCCCCAGGCTCGCCCACGCCAGGAGGTCGGCGATGTTGGCGGGGACCGGCCACGTGGCGGCTATCTTCTCGATGCGTTGCCGGGAGAGCGTTCCGTTGGGCTCGCACTGGAGGTGCCGCACGTACGGCCCCCGTCGCACCTCCACCCGGTCGGTG
>RGPS01000565.1 GCA_010084195.1 Terriglobia bacterium | reverse complement strand
TCGTACATCGCACGCGGTCCTGTATCTACCGTAATAACTTGGGCGCCCCCAACAGGCGAGGCATAGACTAAGGGAGCGGGGGTTATGTATTGGGCGCCACCTTGCTGTACAGCTTGCTGATTCATTTGTTGCCTCGCAGCCGCCACCCCGCGATTGAAGGCTTCTTGCTCCGAAGGAGCAAAAGGGGGTGGTTGTAGTTGTACCATAGGTTGGGCTTGTTGCATAATCGGCTGTTGGAGTAGGAACGAAGATGGTTGCTGTTGCTGGAATAGAACAGGTACAGGGGCCGGAGAAGCCATTGCCTCTGCCGCCGCGAAATCTGCTCTCATTTGCGCAACAACTTCGGGAGGTGTTACAGGCGCATAGTTAGGAGTGACATTTTCTAGTGAATCCTCATGCTCTTTTTCTTGCTCCTCAACCGAAGGCAGAACACCCAGTGCGCCCAGCTGTTCCTCACTCGGTAAAACCTCCACGATACCCTCCCTATAAGGAGGCACTCTCGTCTCAGGCAGAACAATCTCTGGCAAGGGCTTCGCTAGCACATTTTTCACCGAATTAACCCCAGGCATACTGTACTCAGGCTCCCGCAATCCAGAAATCGCATCGCCCGTCAGAATACGCATACCCATATTCATATATGTCTGTAACTCCTCGGCCAAAAGCTTCGTCGCATACGGCATCTCCACGATATCCGTCGTCACCAGGCTCCGCGTAGGCGTGGGCAGAAGCTCCATGTTCTGCGCCGTGGTGCCCATGAACCGAACCGGCCCGTCGCACAGCGGGCAGACAAACAAGTTCTGGCGCTTGTTAAAAATCGGCACAGTACCGCAACCATTACACAACCGAATTTCAGCCAAGTCAGCCCTCTCCATAAGACTTTCACGCAAGAATCGCGATATGCCGTGCCCAGCCAGCGCATCGCGCTCCATCTCACCAATACGAAGACCGCCCTGCGCCCCGCGTCCTCCCGTCGGCTGGCGGGTCCTCTGCTCCCTCCGCCCCTCGGCGCGCGCATTCCACTTATCTTCCACCATGTGCTTCAAGCGCATGGCAAACACCGGTCCGCTGAAAATCGTCGTCGGCATCTGTACACCCGACGCGCCGTCGTACATGATCTGATTGCCCGCCTTCTCCAGTCCAAACTGACCCTCTAACACCCTGCCAATAGCCT
>RGPS01000564.1 GCA_010084195.1 Terriglobia bacterium | reverse complement strand
CCATCGGACAACGCGCCGCCAAAGCCTCCTGCGTGGTCGCGCCACCCGCTTTGCTGATGACCACGTGGTGGCTGAGCAACAGCGAAGGGATCTGGTCCGTCCAACCCAAGATACGCGTCGGCGACACCCGCTCGGCGGCCAACGATTCCAACTCCCGCCGCAGGACGTCGTTGCTGTGCTGGTCCAGGGCAGATTCAAGTTGGGATTGCATGAAGGAGGTGGTGATGCTGTCAGGCGCTACACTGCGTCAACAGGTACAGGGTGCGTCACCGCACAGTATGCATGGCCCCGGGGTGGTTCTGTGATGGAACTGTCAAGCATTCTGCTCGGACTTGACCTGAGTCAAGGATCTGACGACTTGATACCCCTGACACCTGTTACATACCTGCATGATGGGCTGGAATTTCTCATGAACACCACACACACCGCCGCCACCGAATTGCCCCGTGACCAAGAGTTGGTGCTCAAGGTCATCCCCATGCCTGCGGACTGCAACGCCAATGGCGATATCTTTGGGGGTTGGGTCATGGCTCAGGTGGACCTGGCCGGTGCGGTGCTGCCGGCGCGTCGTGTCAACGGGCGCATGGCGACCGTGGCGGTCAATCAGTTTGTGTTCAAGCAACCGGTCAAGGTGGGAGACATCCTGAGCTTTTTTGCACGCATCACCCGGGTGGGCAACACGTCGGTGACGGTGCAGGTCGAGGTCTACGCCGAGCGTATTCGACAGCAGGGCGTTTACCTGAAGGTGACCGAGGCCACGCTCACTTATGTGGCCATCGATGACGAGGGACGCCCGCGCAGCATACCGCCGCCCGCTTGACCGGCCGCGCCAGAACGGGCCAACCGGGGCAGCCCCGGGAGGAGGGTGCCTCCATCGACACCATGGACCTCAGGAGGCGCGGTTGGTTTCGTTGAAGCCCTGGCGGAACGCCTCATCCACCGGAATGCGGTAGCCCGTGGCCAGTCGGTTGGTTTCATTGGCCAGGGACACCACCGCCATCAATTCATGAAACTGCGCCTCGGTCATGCCTTTGGCTTTGGCAGCAGCCAGGTGCGAGTGAATGCAGTACTCGCAGTTGTTGGTGACGCTCACCGCCACGTAAATCATTTCTTTGGTCAAGGGGTCCAGCGCACCCGGGGCCATCACTTGCTTGACGCTCTCCCACAGCCG
>RGPS01000563.1 GCA_010084195.1 Terriglobia bacterium | reverse complement strand
TCATACTGTCAAGCTGCCAAAGCCATCAGGAATGACTGCGTGCGAGCTGGCTGACTGGCAAGATCGGGTACGCTTCTGCCACTTTCTCGCTTCTGGAGCTGGGGTGTAATTTACCCTGACATCGCTGGTTTCGTCCTGGTGCGTATTCCGGGGCATGCCGATCACAAGCCACGGGCTGAAGGCGCTGGCGGGCGCCGCATCGCGACGACGGAGTTCAAATACCTCGCCAGGACGCCTGAAGGAGGCTGTGAATCAAAAAAACACCGTCGCCTGCACCTACTACCGGGGTGGGTCACTGGAAACGAAATCGGACGCCCGCTCGGTGATCACTTGTGCGATTGACGGCCTGAAGCGGGTGCGGCTGACGTCGGCAGGGGTGTAGAACTGGCCTTTGCTTGTGCCGGATTTGGTGGCGCAATGCCGCATCAGGTATTCGTACGCGTCACCGAGTGTCTGGCGTCAACTACTTTTCCCGGTCAACGACAACTATTTCTCCCGACGACGACAATTACTAACTTGCTGACAGATCGCTTGTTTCTCTACACTGATTCTGACCGGAGCAGAGGGTAAGGCTCTGCAGGGATGCAACCTGAGCGCTGGCTCCGGGGCCACACCAGGGCGGGAGGCGGCATCAGCCGCCGACCCGCCGGTTTTTCCTTCACAGGCTGGGATGGCATGAATGCGGTAAATCCCGGAGGTCTGGAGGCAGCGCCTCCAGTTCCTGAAGAGCGTTTTCCTTTTGCTGTCGATCTCATTGCTCTTCCGCCTTCTTCTTTTTCGCCTGTTCCATCCGATAGCTGGGGATGTTGAGTTCGAGGATGACGCTATGATGCACGAGACGGTCAATGGCGGCGGCCGTCGTCATCGGGTCCTTGAAGATCACCTCCCATTTCGAGAATGCGAGATTGGATGAGATCAGGACACTGCCGCGTTCATACCGTTCCGCCAGAATCGTGAAAAGCACCTCCATCTCCTCCCGGCTTTGCTGGACGTAGCCCAGATCGTCGATGACGAGGGCTTCGTAGTAAGCCAGTTTGCGGATCGCCCGGTTCAGCCGCAACTCCTTTTTCGCAAGCAGGAGTTCCTGCACCAGACGGGTGCAGGTGGTGAAAGCCACGCGACGACCGGACCGAATCAGTTCCTGACCAAGGGCAGAAAGAAGATGCGTTTTGCCGCTGCCCGGATTCCC
>RGPS01000562.1 GCA_010084195.1 Terriglobia bacterium | reverse complement strand
CCAGGATGGCATCCTGCGCGCCGGCCGCCCTCAGACAGGGATCAACAGGCCTCGACCAACCAGCGCCGTCGTCCGATCCAGGTTCTTCAGGAAGCGGTCGCCCAAACCCGGCAGGATCTGAGCGTGCCACACCAGCTCGGCGTTCGTCCAGGCCAGCTCCCGCGAGGCCAGAATGCCGACCCCTGCAAGGCGATCCTCCAATGCATCCACGGTGGGCAGGACATCGCCCAGCAACCCAACCCTCAGTTCTTTCTTCGCCGTGTCTATCAGATCATCCAGCAATGAGTTCACCTGCGTGAAATCGGCGTGGATGTCCGATTCGTGCGTCGGTGAAAGCCCCAACTCGCGGCAGGTCAGTACCACCGCCTCGCACAAATCGTGGTTGATGTGGGCGTTCATCCCGGCCATGGCGAACTGGATACGTGCAAGACGTGTATTGTGCCGCGCGTTCACAAATACCTGCCAGCACCGAGGCGCATCCGCGTCCTCGCGCAGGCACTTCCTCAGGCCCTTCAGATACAGCCCGGCGAAAATGATATCCAGTCGCTCCAGCCAGCTCGGGTTCTTCCATTGCAGCGTCCCCATACTGGCCCCCACAGACTTCGTCACCGTCAGGTAGAGCCAGTTGAACCAGTGCAGTCCATCACTCTCCGGCACCGCATTTTCAATTGCCCCGAAGACCGCCACCACGTCGGCAATCGAATGTATCGGGGTGGACGCTATAGTCACCAGCTGCTGATCCGTTTCAGACATTTCGGTTCGTAATGTACCACGCTCACCCGGAAATAATTCTGGCGTCGCCATCGCGCCGGGTCACGCGCTCCCGATCCATATACTCCAGCAGCGGGATAGCGTACTTGCGGGAGACCCCGGTCCACTCCTTGAACTCAGCTACCCCGAAGCGTTCTCCCTTACGCACCAGGAGAGTGGCCCGCAGCCCGGCCACGGAGGCCGCGTGAAGTACCAGATCTTCCGTGATCCGAACCAGCGTGCCTTCACGCAACAAAAGCTGCAGCACCGAACGGGCCCGAACGGCGTCCAGGCCCGTCGACTTCAGCACCTCAGCGACCGCAGGTGCAGACAGGCCCGCGCTCTCAAAGGCCGCCACAATCACCCCGCGCGCCTTCTCTTCATCCTGCTTCAGCGCCAGCCGATGCGAGCGCAGCCGAACAATCTCACCTTCCGCCACCAGGTCC
>RGPS01000561.1 GCA_010084195.1 Terriglobia bacterium | reverse complement strand
GTCAAACTATCTCCCAGAAGCGTCGTCATTTCTGGTCGGAACTCAGGATTCATTTTCTTTCGGGGATACGCGACCAAGAAGTCCGAACTGTTTCAGAAGCAAATCCACACTACTTACTTCGCACACGCCCTTCTGGATCTTGTAGGAAAAGAGCAACTTCTCCTTCTCACTCCTCCACGCGGCCACGCACATCTGGTCTACCGCCTCGGGCGGCGCGGAACGAGCCAGGCTATACACGTGGGTACTCACAATACTGAGACAATTATCCTTCTTCCAGAGGCTATTACAGAACAATTCACTCGTCCTCTTCGCATCCGGAGGATTTGTGCTGTGGAAAAGTTCGTCGTATAACACCAGGCCCCGCCCACCCTCCTTGGCGAGCACGGCACTTCCAAATGCCACCTCCCTTTCAAACATACTCTGTTTGCCGGGCGTGTCGTCGAGTCTCATACCATCTGCGATCCATGTAAAAGGGGTCATCTGGGCTTTGGCCGCGAATGCCGCGCCGAAGCAGTGGGCCACGACCACGTTCATGAGGACGCCTCGGAGGAAACTGGACTTGCCCCCGCGATTGGGGCCTGTGAGGATGGCGTGAAACTTTGTTTTTGCGCCGCGGCTGCCCAGCCCAACCGAGCTGAGGACACGCCGGTCTATAGGAATGCTCGGATCACCGAAGCTTTTCAACACCAGTGCAGGCTTCGCTGCGCCCACGAATTCGGCAGAAGTAACATCTTCGCGCCCCGCCAGAGCCAGCACGACCTCCAGCCGTCCTAGAGCCCGGAAGGTGTGGCGCAGCCAGAAAGGGGTTTCAATGGCGAATGCAAAGGCCTGTCTCGGGTCATCGGGGCACTCGGCCAACCACCCAGCCAACCAGCCAGGCACCCACGCTTTCCAGGCCTTTGTCAACTCCAAGCCAATCTCTTTTACACTAACCAACGAGTTCCCGAGAGCCAGGCAATCGGCATCTAGCGTCATGAAATGCTTAGCTTGTTGTATGGGTTGCCAAATAGTCTGTCCGACGGTAAATAGCGCCCAGCCATTCTGCGCGAGAGTCTTAATTCTCGTTATGGGGTCTTGGGGTGGTTGAGGAACAGCTAGCTGTGGTTGAAGAATCTCCTCCGGTGTCATAGGCATCTTCTGGCCATTCCACATACGCCAGAGAATGGATGCGTATTCTTCCATCGTTATGGGGATATTGTA
>RGPS01000057.1 GCA_010084195.1 Terriglobia bacterium | reverse complement strand
AAGTCGATCTGACTCCCGGCATTCTCATTGACGGCACGGTTGAGTTCAGCCTGTTCCGTCTCCGCCGGTGTCTGGGCGGAGACGGCTACGACGGCCAGAATCAGAGCGAGAAGAAGCTTCATTTGGCGGACCTGATACTCTCGGCCAGCGCGTTCGCCCGCGTTCGGGCCATGTGCATGTACGCCTCACTCTTGATCACCCGGTCCAGGAACGGAAGAAACTGCTGTTCCGCTACGAGCCGTTTTTGGTTGCGAACTGTCTCAATCCGCAAAAGGGAATCGTGGACCCCTAATTTATCGAAGCGGACGGCCCGCTCCAGATCGATGTAAGCTCGCTCCGTCTCAGAGATTCGCTCGAACCAATCAAGCAGTGCTTTTGCTTCCGAATCCTCGGAATAGTTGAACTTCGCCTCTGTCGGCATGCCAGCCCCTTCGTAGCGAAAGGTTTTGGCACCCATAAAGGCCACCTTCAGGCCGGCTTCGAGGGGCTTTGCAAAATGGTCGAGGTGATCGGCCATCTCGAACATCGCGGTCGTATCCGCTTCGTTGAGCTTGAACGTCAGAGGTCGTTCGTCCTTCGGATCTTCTTTGTAAACAGCCTCGCCCGTCCGTTCCACCGTGATTTCAACGAAGGCCGGGTTGCTGCCAGGAAATGTCTTGGTAAAAATGATGCGCGGACCCTCCGCCCACGCAGCAGTCGCCATCAACAAAGGGAGGAGGAATTTCATACGGCTTCCCGCAGAACTTTCATAGTTTGATTTGTGGCGTGACAAATGGCAATGGCAAGAGCATCACTTGCATCTTCTGATTTTAGCGGTTCCGGTAGCCGCAAAATCGAGGCCACCATCTGCTGGACCTGGCTTTTTTCCGCGCGACCATATCCCACCACGGCCATTTTCACTTCCAGCGCCGAGAATTCGGAAAACTCAACCCCTGCTTCGGCGATCAGGAACAGCGCCATGCCCCGGACGTGAGCCAGTTTCAGCGAACTGCGGGCATTGACGGCCACAAACACTTCCTCCACCGTGGCGAAGTCGGGACGATACTCTGCAAGGAGCGCACGAAGCTCCGTTCCGATGTTGAGAAGTCGCTTCTCCAGTGAATCTCTCGTTGAGGAACGAATGCAACCCGCAGTCACGAGCTTATGGACACGGCCATCGCTGTCAATGACGCCGTAGCCAGTGCGTTCGGTACCGCAGTCGATTCCAAGCACCCGCATGGGGGTTGCCTCCAGAGGTCTCAGGCGAGCTTTGCGAGTTCGTCTTCGGAGATGTCGAAGTTTGAGTAGACGTTCTGAACGTCGTCGTGATCTTCCAGGGCATCGGTCAGGCGCATCATCCCTGCAGCGCTCTTACCTTCCAGCTGCATCAGATTTTTGGGCACCATGGCTACGGCCTCTGCGGATTCTGTCTCCATGCCGGCCTTGCGGATAGCTTCAACCACAGCGTCATGTGAGGTTGGGTCAGAAAGAACCTCCCAGTTGTCGCCGCTGTCCTTCAGATCTTCCGCGCCGGCTTCCAGCACCAGTGCCATCAGCGTATCTTCGTCGGCCTGCTCTTTGCTGAGCACGATCTGGCTCTTGCGTTCGAACATCCAGGCAACACTGCCCTGTTCTCCCAGATTGCCGCCCTGCTTACCGAACATGTGGCGAATTTCAGCCACCGTGCGATTACGGTTGTCCGTAGCCACCATCACCAGCACAGCTGCGCCGCCCGGCCCGTAGCCTTCGAACATGATTTCATCAATCTGGCCACCTTCCAGTTCGCCAGTACCCCGCATGATTGCTTTCTTGATGTTGTCCGAAGGCATGGAAACGCCCTTGGCAGCAAGGATGGCAGTGCGGAGACGGGGGTTACCGTCAGGATCGCCGCCGGCACGGGCAGCAATCTGGATTTCTTTGATGAGGCGGGTGAAGATCTTACCGCGCTTAGCGTCGGTAGCAGCTTTTTTGTGCTTGATCGTTGCCCATTTAGAGTGGCCTGACATGTTGAGAATTGGCTCCGGAGTTTGGAGAGAGGGCGCATTTTAGCTTAGGCACGCCCTTTTCTCCCGATCTTCCAGAATAGCAAACGCGTTGAGAACAGTTACTATTTCAAGACTTGAGCGAAAAAGTCCAGGGCCGTCGGGTCCCTCGACTGGCCGAGCCAGAACATCGCCTTCTTCCAAACCACGACGTACGCCGGTCATATTGTGCGATTCGTGATACCAGTAGATACGGTTGAAGTACTATGTTACGTAAAACTTGGTGATCGGATTCGCCACCAGCTTCACCGCCATCTCGCCCCCGGTTTCGCCCCAGGCTGTTCGGCCAGGTTGGGTCTTGCCGCCAGACCTGATACATTACTAAAACGATGAGAATCCTCTCCCTCCTGGCTTTCGCGCCCCTGTTATCGGCGCAACTGATGTATGTGGGGACATACACGAAGCCCCAAAGCACCTCCGAAGGTATTTACGCATACCGCCTTGACGCGAAGACGGCGAAGTTCACGCCACTTGGCATGGTGGCGGCTGGGCCGAACCCGACGTTTCTGGCGGTTCACCCGAGCGGTAAGTTCCTTTATGCCATCAACGAAGTTGACAGTTTTCAGGGCAAAAAGGCGGGTTCTGTGTCGGCCTATTCAATCGACAAGGCCACCGGCAAGCTGACCCTGCTCAACCAGGTTTCTTCTGCCGGTCCCGGTCCCTGCCATCTGACTGTGGATGCGACAGGCAAGGCAGTTCTGGTGGCCAATTACTCCGGTGGCAGCTTTTCGTCATTCGCGATTCAGGCCGATGGCAAGCTGAGCGAGTCGGCCTCCTTTATTCAGGAGAACGGTTCAAGTGTGGACAAGGCCCGCCAGATGGCACCGCATGGCCACTCGATCGTGCTCGCGAAGAACAACAAGATCGCCCTCGGTGCCGATCTCGGAACCGACAAAGTGATGATCTTCCAGCTCGATGCCTCGACTGGAAAAATCACCCCCAACTCGCCGGCATTCGGCACGGTGAAGCCTGGCTCGGGCCCTCGGCACCTGGTTATCGCGCCGGATCAAAAGCATGTCTATGTTCTTAACGAAATGTTTTCGTCGGTTTCCACGCTGGAGTTTGATGCGGCGAAGGGCACGCTGAAAGAACTCGAGCAGGTCTCCGCCCTCCCCGCACCCACCCCAGGCAATTCGGGCGCTGAGATTCAAATCTCGGGCGACGGAAGGTTTGTCTATTCTTCGAACCGCGGTCACGATTCCATCGCCGTGTTCGCAGTTGACCCGAAGACAGCGCTGCTGAAGCTGATCCAGAATGAACCGACGGGCGGAAAAACGCCCCGGGCGTTTGTCCTGGATCCCTTAGGTAACTTCCTGGTTGCCGGCAATCAAAACACGAACTCCTTTACGCTGCATCGCGTGGACAAGGCGACGGGTAAGCTCTCGCCCGCCGGTAGCCCCGTTGACTTGGGTGCCCCGGTTACTTTTGCCTTCGTGAAATAGCTGTTGTTTTGCCTCGACGCACCCTGAAGGCGTGCACAGGTGGAAGCTCATCCGCCTGTGCCGCCACGGCGGCGAGTGACTCACCCAAAGCCTTTGCGGCGGAGGCCTCCACATCCGCCCACACTTCGAACTTTCCTTCCCGTTTCCCCGTCTCGCACACCAGCAGCTTCATCTGAACCCGTGGTCCCCATTCCACGCTGTTGGCGGCATGCGGATCGACGCTGTCCAGTTTCAGGTATCGGCCCTGAGGTTCAGGCGACCGCCTGCATTCTCGAAACCAGTTGCAGTGGCGTCATGGGGTTATCGCGTGGCTCCGCTCCATGCTCGTCGGAACTGCCGTAGATCTCACCGCCGGGCCAGCCTCCCCCGGCCACCAGAGTTGACCAGCAATTGGACCAGTGGTCGCGGCCGCCTGTTGGATTGAGATACGGCGACCGTCCAAACTCGGTTGCACCCACCACCATGGTTGTGTCGAGCAGGCCACGTTCGTCCAGGTCGCTCAGCAGGGCGCTGACCGCCATGTCGAAGATCGGGCCGGCGACATCGCGGTAAGTGGCAAACGAGCTGAACGGGCTGTAGCCGTGCATGTCCCAGGACGGCGCGCCGAACACGGTATCGAACATATTGACCGTAACGAACCTCGTCTCCGTCTCCACCAGGCAGCGGGCGGCCAGGCAACTCTGTCCGAATAAACTGCTGCCATATCTGGCGCGCAAGCGCTCCGGCACGGTGGCGGTCAGGGCTCCCGGATTAAGGAAATGCGCTTCATCCTGACCCTGGGCGAGATTTCCCCCGGTCAGGCCGAGCTGCCGCGGAAGGACTACAGAGCGTGCCAGTTCGGGTTGGGCCAGACGCAGGCCCTCGTCATGCAGCAATGGGGCGGGGTAGTGCATGGATCGAATGAGGGAAAACCGATGGGCTTCACGAGCCAGTTTGGGAAAGAGTTCCGAGATCTGCATGCCCGGCACGCTGGTCTTGATGGCTTTGAAGGGACTACGGATGTGGCTGGGGGCTTCCGGCTTGGGGTCAAACGTGTCCAGTTGGGAGACTCCGCCTACCATCAGAAGCAGAATGCAGCTCTTTTGCGGTGCGCCCGGCTGTGGCAGGCCTCTGCCCTGAGCCTCCCGTGCGCCCATTGCCAGCGCCGTTCCCCCGATGAATTCCCGCCTCCGCATGGCTATTGATTGTCCTGATATTCCTCGTGCCATGCCATCTGGATGGCTTCGAGTTTGCCCTCGTTCGATCTGGCCGGGTCATCCGCAAAGCCAGGGATCTCGATGACCCACTTGTGCAGATCGGTAAAACGGACGGTAAGCGGGTCGGTATCCGGCCTTGCGTCGTAGAGTGCTATGGCAATGTCTTCAGTCGATTCCCAGGTTATGGAAGGCATGTCGTCCATGTTACCGTGTCGGGTCTCCAAAAATCCGCAGGAGGTCTGAAAAACCGTGCGCAACCAGCAGGCGGCCTTCCGGGTCACGGATCTCCTCGCGTTCCAGGGTCCAGGTTCGCTCATGGGGCACCAGGACCGCCCGGAGGCCGGCGGCGAGCGACGGATTGACATCCGACTTTGGGCTGTTGCCGATCATCCAGGTCCTGTCCGCGTCCAGCTTGTGTTCTGCTGAAAGCTGCGCATAGGTATCGCGGTTCTTTTCCTTCACCACCACGCATTCGCGGAAGAGGGGACGCAGCCCGCTCAGGTCGATCTTGCGATTCTGTTCGGCAGGCTCGCCTTTGGTGCACATCAGAATGTGGTGCTGTTCAGCCAGAAAAGGCAAAGTCTCCGCCACGCCCGGCATCAGTTCAATCTCCTGGGCCAGAATCTGGTGTGCCATGGCAGTGATCCGGTTCAGATCGTGTTCATCGACCGCTCGTTCAGCAAGTCGCAGGTAACACTGGCTCAGGTTACGACCGAAATTGACCGCACCATAACCGTGTATGGCATTGTTGACGATCTCGATTTCATCGAGGATAGATCGGATTTCGTCGGGCGTCAGAGAGGAGTGATTCAGGTAGTCGCAGAACTCGGCGAACGCGTTCTCGAAGTAGATATTATTTTGCCAAAGCGTGTCGTCGGCGTCGAATATCAGAGTTTGCGGGAGAGAGATCTGAGGTTCCAAGATTCTATCTTCGCAAAAGGGTTAGCCCCGCAGGCGCTGGGTGAACCACCAGAGGTGACCTTCTGGATCCACCGCGCCATAGCTCCGATCGGCCCAGTAGTCTTTGCCATAGTCATGGTCAGCGGGTTCATCCACAATCGCGGCTCCGGTCCCTCGGGCGTGGGAGCAGTGGGCATCCACGTCATCCACTTAGATCATGGCACTTTGCGTATTCCGGCCTTCAATGCTTTGAGGGCTGGTGCCGACGGGCCCTAGGGAACGATCCATCCGCCAGCCTGCGCCACCATCACGACAGCCTCACCATAAGTTAGTTCACTGTGCAGGATACGACCGTTCTCACCTTCAACGCGGAGGCGAACCTCAAATCGAAACACCTCACGCAGCCATTCGATGGCGGCAGAGGCGTCGATGTATAAATGGCGAGGGCGAGCCGCGGACAACCGGTCGGTGTAGAGATCATGGCTCATTTTGCCCCGACCCCATCCACCACGTCAACCCTGGTATTGGTCTTTACAGGCTTCGGAGCAGAAATGAAGAACTTTGCCCTTCACTATCTTCTTCAGTGAGGTTTCCGTGGCAACGTACGTACCACAGACCGGGTCTTGCACCAGCGCCATGTGTTGGGCTGCCCCCCGGGAAGCGAAAGGGCTGGCTTTAGCGTCCCGAATTCCGGGTCCACGAAGGCCAGCCCAAAAGCTGATTGCAATCTTCACTACCCGCCGAATCACCGAAATGATGACCAGGAAAAGGACCAGTCTGGCGAGTAGTTGCAGCATGATTCGGAGCCGAAGTGCTCCGGATGCAGATTTACTTCTTCTTGCCCTTGGGCGCCGGCGCGTTCGGATTACTAAACGTGGTGCTGACCGTGGCGCCCAGCGCGCTGATCATATCCTTCGCAGCCTGTGCATATGGGCCGTCCGGCTTCAGTTCCAGGTACTTCTGGAGGGCTTCCACAGTTCCGGGTGCAGGGATGACCTTGCCGGAAGCATCGGTTGTAGCCTTGCCTGCCAGAGCCACGCCGTACTGATACTGGGCATCGGCGTACTTCGGATCAAGATCAATGGCCTTCTTGAAGGTGTCGGTCGCGGCATCGTTCTGGCCACCGTTAACGAGCAGCGCGCCCAGATTGTAGTAGTACTTACCAGCACCGGGAGGGTCGAGTTCGGCAGCCTTCGCGAGGTTGGCCTTGGCTTCGTCGATCTTCTTGTTCTTGGCAAGAGCCAGAGCGTAATTGTTGTAGAGGCTGGCGTCAGGCGAGATTTCGATCGCCTTGGCATAGGCTTCGAAGCCCTTCGCGTAGAAGCCGGCAGCTTCGGCAGGGGTGGCCTGGGCCTTGCCGACATATGCTTCCGCCAGCGTGGACCAAACGGCGCCCTGCGTGGCATCCATCGTCTTCGCTTTCTCCAGATTCTCCACGGCCACATCCCACTGTTTGGCGTCCACGGCGTTTTTACCGTTCGTGTAGGCTTCGTTCAACTCTTTGTTCTTCGCCAACTGGGCTTCGCGTGATTTGGCCGCCTTATCGAAGGCTTCCTTCTGCTCTTTCGACATGCCGCGTTCCTGCTCTTTGGTCATCGTGCCGGTTTCAGCGGCTTTCTGCAGCGCTGCAGCCTGGTCGGCGGTCTGCTTCAGGTCGAAATTCAGCGTCTTGGGGTCACCCATACCGGTGCGGAAGCCGGTAGCTTTGTCCCGATCCTTGCCGTCAACCGCAACGCTGATTGTGTACGTGCCGAGCGGCAGACCGTAGTGGCCATAATGCCCCTTCTTATCGGACTTAACCGTATACTTGCCTTTGATATCGGTACGGTCAAAAGTGACGACGGCACCCTGCAGGGGTTTGCCTGTCTCGTCTTTCACCATACCTTCCACCGCAGTGGTCTGTGCCATCGCAGGCACAGAGAACAGCGCCAGCGCGAAAGCGGAAATTGTCAGGGACTTCAGAAACGACATAATCGAGCTACCTCAACAGAGAAAATAAGGGGTCCGGCCCACCGGAATTGCAACCCCAGCATACTACATATGACGCACTACAACCTGTGCGGGTAACAGGCGTGGTGACAGCAATTACTCGCCGCCACCGCTCTTCCCTGCACCCCGAAACTGCCAGGCGGCTTTCAAGTGATCCCGGTTCATTCGGGCGATCATTTCAATCGGAATCTGCTTGGGGCATGCGGCTTCGCATTCCCCAATATTGGTACAACTGCCAAATTGCTCCAGCGTCAATTGTTCCACCATGCGTAACGCGCGCCGAGATCGTTCCGCTTGGCCCTGGGGCAACATGCCGAGGTGAGAAATCTTGGCTCCGGTGAATAATGCAGCGGCCGCATTCGGGCAGGCCGCTACGCAGGCACCGCAACCTATGCATGCAGCTGCGTCCATGGCAGTGTCGGCGGCTTCTTTCGGTACCGGGATCGCGTTACCATCCGGCGCACTGCCCGTGCGAACACTAACAAAGCCACCTGCGGCGATGATCCGGTCAAAGGCTCCCCGATCCACCACCAGGTCTTTCAGGACAGGAAATGCGGTCGCGCGCCAAGGTTCCAGGTAGAGTTCTTCGCCGTCTTTGAAATAGCGCATGTGCAACTGGCAGATGGTGGTTCCCTTCTGGGGGCCATGGGCGGCACCATTTATCATAAAGCCACACGAACCACAGATACCCTCACGGCAGTCGTGTTCAAACGCGATGGGTTCCTTGCCCTCCCCGATCAACTTTTCGTTGACTACGTCGAGCATTTCCAGGAACGACATATCCTCGCTGACGTCGCGGGCATCGTAACGTACCATTCGGCCAGGGGCTGCGGCATTTGCTTGCCGCCAAACATGCAGGGTCAGGTTCATTTGTAACTCCGCTGGGCCGGGTGGACGTATTTGAATTCCAGCGCTTCTTTATGGAGGAGCGGCTCGGTGTCCTGCCCGGTGTACTCCCAGGCAGCCGCGTACTGGAAGTTTTCGTCGTCGCGCATCGCTTCGCCTTCTTCCGTCTGGTATTCCTCGCGGAAGTGGCCGCCGCAGCTCTCATTGCGGTTCAGCGCGTCGCGGCACATCAGTTCACCCAGTTCCAGGAAGTCGGCCACTCGCCCGGCAATTTCCAGCTGTTGGTTCAGATCCTCGCCCGAGCCGGGCACGTTCACGTTGTTCCAGAACTCGTGCCGCAAGGCCTGTACCCGGTTGATAGCCGTCGTCAGCCCCTCTGCGTTACGTGCCATGCCGCAGTAATCCCAGATGATCTTACCCAATTCCCGATGATAAGAAGAGACGGTCCGCTTTCCCTTGATGGAAAGGAGCTTGCGGACACTCTCGTGAACTTCCGCCGTCGTCGCCGCGAATTCCGGGGCACTCGTGTCTACCTTGTCAAGCTTGTTTGATGCCAGGTAGTTTCCCAGCGTCGCCGGGATCACGAAGTAGCCATCGGACAGGCCCTGCATCAGGGCGCTGGCACCAAGGCGGTTCGCACCGTGGTCAGAGAAGTTGGCTTCGCCCAGCACAAACATACCCGGGATAGTGCTCATCAGCTGGTAGTCCACCCAAAGGCCACCCATTGTGTAGTGGATGGCGGGGTAGATACGCATCGGTGACGTGTAGGGATCTTCGCCTGTAATGCGGTTGTACATCTCGAACAGATTGCCGTACCGTTCTTCGATCGCGTTGCGCCCGAGGCGGTTAATCGAATCGGCAAAATCCAGGTAAACACCCAAGCCTGTTTCACCTACGCCGCGGCCTTCGTCACAGACCGCTTTGGACGCGCGTGATGCCACGTCACGGGGAACCAGGTTGCCGAAGCTCGGGTACCGACGCTCCAGGTAGTAATCACGTTCGCCTTCCGGAATCTGCCCGGGGGCCCGTTTGTCGCCCAACTGTTTCGGAACCCAGATCCGACCGTCATTCCGCAGCGACTCCGACATGAGCGTTAGCTTCGACTGGTAGTCGCCCGAAACAGGAATGCAGGTCGGGTGAATCTGCGTGAAACACGGGTTCGCAAAAGCCGCGCCCCGTTTATGTGCGCGCCAGATAGCAGTACAGTTCGAACCCTTGGCGTTCGTGGAGAGATAGAAGACGTTCCCGTAGCCACCGGTCGCGAGAATTACCGCGTCGGCCGCATGGGACTCAATCTGACCCGTAACCAGGTTTCTGGTTACAATCCCGCGCGCCTTGCCGTCGATCACAACCAGGTCCAGCATTTCGGTCCGCGTGTACATTGCAACGCTGCCCGCCGCCACCTGCGCTTCGAGCGCCTGATAAGCCCCCAGCAGGAGCTGTTGCCCTGTCTGGCCCCGGGCGTAGAAAGTTCGCGAAACCTGTGCCCCCCCGAACGAACGGTTGGCCAGGGCTCCGCCGTATTCACGCGCAAAAGGCACGCCCTGGGACACGCACTGGTCAATGATGTTGACGGAGTTCTGAGCCAGGCGGTAGACATTGTACTCGCGGGCGCGGAAATCGCCGCCCTTTACCGTGTCGTAGAAAAGACGATAGATGCTGTCGCCGTCATTCTGGTAGTTCTTCGCGGCATTAATGCCACCCTGTGCAGCGATGGAGTGGGCGCGCCGGGGGGAATCCTGGAAGCAGAAGCACTTAACGTTGTACCCAAGCTCACCCAGCGACGCGGCAGCAGAGCCACCCGCCAGGCCCGAACCGACCACGATCACGTTAAACTTGCGCTTATTCGCTGGGTTCACCAGCTTCATATCGAAGCGGGACTGGTCCCAGGCCTGCTCGATAGGCCCCGATGGAATTCTGGAGTCGAGTTTCATTAGAGTCTTTCGAAGAATGGAGGCAGGAATCCAGTGAGAGCTGCCAGAGGCATGGAGGCGAAACCTGTGAAGTAAAGGATGCCCACTGCGTTTGCGAATTTCTTGATCCGCGGCGTCTGGAGAGGGTGGTTGAAGCCCAAAGACTGGAACATGCTCTGCACACCGTGGCGCAGGTGCGTGCACAGCAGGCCCATTGCGATCAGGTAGGCAGCAGAAACCCACCAGACGCGGAACCCAAAAACGATATTGGAGTAAACGTCAGTTTCAGAATACTGGGGGTGCGCGGAACCCACGGTCAGGTGCAGAAGGTGATAAACGATGAAGGCCGCTATCGTCGGGCCCGACAGATACATCGTTCGGGACGCAACTGTGGAGGCACTATTGGCCTTCTTCGTGTAGGCGGTGGGACGAGCCTTCGCGTTGATGCGCATCAACTGAATGGTTGTCAGAATATGGAGGCCAACGGTGGCCAGTAAGCCCAAACGGGCTCCCCAGACGATTTCCGGGACGCTCTTCAGCTTCGCCGCATAGCTATTGATGGCCTCCGGGCCAAGGAAAACCTGGAGGTTGCCCAAGAGGTGAATGGTTACGAAGAGGTAGAGTGCTGCCCCCGTCGCAGCCATTACGGCTTTCTTAACGATGACGGACGAAAACAGCGACCGTGCTGAATTTATTGGACCTGATGCGGTTGGACTCATGGCAGGGCTAACTTCAATCCTACAATCCGGGCTGTTGAGGCAAAAGGGTGATTTGCACGAAATTGAAATCGTCGCCCCGAAGAGCCCGCCGGACAGCGCTCCCGGCGTGGGTGCAAGGCTCTCTTGGGGGCTTCTCGTGGCTTCCGGCTCTATTGAACTGCCAGAAACAGATTCGACTGGGTGAAGCCATCCGCCCCCGGGAGCGAGACCCGGATCGGATTATCGCCTGAGACCGCCGTGGCGGGAGCTGTGATGTTGATTTGATAAAGCCCTGCACCGATCAGCCCAACAAAAGCCGGTGTTACTGTGGTGCCCCCAATCTGAACCTGCACCGGAAATTTTGACACCACCGGTGCCGTGCAGGTGAATGCAACACCGACAGGAACGGCGGGATTTGTCGGGCCGAACCCAACTCCATAGAGAACTACTACCTCCCCTTTCTTCGCCGGACGCGTGGCATAGCTAAACCAACCCGTTGGCCCGGCCAGATCGCAGGTCCCGCTTCCGTAGGCTCCCCCGTTGAAAGTTGGAATCACCACGGCCGGGTATTTTGCGTCCAGCAGGCTGAGTGACGGGGCTGCATGATTAATGTGGACCCGGGACGACACCCCGCCGTTCGGAGTGTTCAAGGTGAGCGTGGCGCATCCGCGAAGAGTCTCATCGGGGGCCTGCAGGTTGATCTGTGTCGGGCTCCTCAACCAAAAATATATCGGCTTCCCGTTCAGCGTGGCTGTGATTCCTTCCAGGTTCGTCGGGATGTTCGTACTTACTCCGTCCCAGATGGTCGTGGTCCCCGCGAAGTTCTTGCCATATATTGACAACCAGGATCCAGGTTGGATGGTGAGGCGAGAGCTGCTAATCGGAACGATGCCGCTGGGGTTGACAGATGACTTCAGCCCTGGCTGCGAGTTCATGTTCCCGGTCACCGTCAGGGTCAGCGCGATATTTGGCGGCGGCGTACTGAGCACGATGCTGCACGTTCCTGATCTACTCTTCCCCTGAAAATGTCCGGGACCACCAGTGACGACGTAGGTCAACGGGAACGTTGTGCCCTGCGTTGAGGGCACAAACAAACGCAAATTGAGCTTATCGCCTGAAGCCGCAGTCAGGGTGACCTCGGCTTCAATGTTGTCGTCGCAGTTGTCATCCCCTGTTTCGATCACATCCATGGTCATTTGAGTCGTGCCTCCCGGGGGCATCGTGACGGTTCACCCTCCTGTGAAGTTCAATGTGTAGTTTGGTGGGGGGCTGAGCGTGGCTGCGCCAGTGATCGTCAGCGGGGTGGTTTGAGCGCTGAGGTGGGGGAGAAGGCAAACGGCGAGTGCGCGGTAAGTGAGTCTTCGGAAACTCATGGCTATTGTGAAATTCTATACAGACCCTGATTGGTCTGTGATCGGAAGCTCGGACTCAAGCAACCCGGACTCAAGCAACCCGGACTCAAGCAACCCGGTTGGATAGGATACGAATTGCTAAATTTTTGCCGAGCCTTGCTTTTGGGGTGCGTGGCATGTTTGCTCGCTGCGGCACAAAAAGCCGCAGACCTGCCCACGCCCTCAACTCTCATCAACCAACGCCTGCCCAAATGGGTCCGGGTCGGTGGGGAGTATCGCACCCGTTTTGAGGGCTATTCCGGAGGCAACTTTGGTGCCGGCAACAGCGATGCGTACTGGCTCAGCCGGACCAGGCTCTCACTTACCCTACAGCCCCTGCCTTGGGCAAAGGTCTTTGCCGAGACTCAGGACGCCCGTGCCATCCGCAAACATCCCGGTCTGCCGCCCTTCGAAAACATCTGGGATTTGCGTTCCGCCTACGTCGAACTGGGCGATATAGATAAGAAACGCCTCGGGCTTCGGGTCGGGCGACAAGAGCTCTTCTTCGGTGAGAATCGCATCGTCGGAGGTGCGGCCTGGTCCAATGCCACCCGAGCTTTTGACGGTCTTCGGGCGGTTGTCAGGTTTGCCGGAAACAGAATCGATTTTCTTGCGACGTCCGTGGTTGTGAATGTGAACGGTACCAGGGATCATCACCAGCAAGGGAATAATTTCCACGGAATCTATGCCGACTTCCCCAAACTAATTCCCCACGCTGTGATCCAGCCCTATGTGTTCTGGCGCCTGCAGCCCCGCGTTCGCAATGAAGCCGGCCAGGTGGCCAATCTGAACATGAAGATGCCGGGTGTTCGCGTCGTCGGAACCCTTCCCCACGGTCTGGACTACAACTTCGAAGCCGCATTTCAATCCGGGTCTCTGGGCAGCGACCGCATTCAGGCCTGGCTCGGGCATTGGCTGGTGGGGCGTACGTGGAAGAACTTGCCATTTTCCCCTCGAATTTGGGGGGAGTATAACCATATGAGCGGGGATGCCAACCCGCGCGACGGTATCCGGGGAACTTTCGACGCGCTCTACCCGACCGTCCACGACAAATTCGGCTTTGCCGACCAGTTTGCCGGTCGAAACCTGAAAGACATTCGCTGGGGCCTCGAAGGGAAGTTGCCAAAGGGGTTGAATGCAAGTCTTGAATTCAACGATTGGCATCTGGCTTCCGCCGTGGATGCTTTGTACTCGGGGCAGGGGACTGTGATCGGGCGTTCCGCTACTGGGCTTGCCGGGACCCACGTAGGCAACGAAATTGACCTGATTACCACCTGGAAGCTACGGGGGCCCATTCAGGCAGGTGCCGGCGTTGGTTACATCCTGCCCGGTGCTTTCCTGAAGCACACCACGCAGGGTAAGGCTTACCTGTACCCCTACATCATGTTTACGTACAAGCTGTAAGACGAAAAAAACGGCAGGTACTCGGAGGAGGGTACCTGCCGTGCTACCAATAAACCACAACGTGCTCGGAGGAAGCGCGTTGCAGTCGGGCTACATTCCAGGTGCGCAATCGCGCGGGGTGTAGCTCCACGGTAAAAGTTAGGACAAAGCCTTAGTTTCGAGGGTACCACGAAAAGACTATTCCCCTCCAATAAAAATTGGCCGGCACCGAAGTTGCCCGCGCGCGACAAGTTTCGCCCAGGCGAGTCCCCCAAATGATTCGCGCTCGGCCACCCCGGTGTCCCGGAGAATTAGCCCTGTCAGCTCTGTGGCAGAAGTTCCGTGGGCCTGACCCAAAAAACCGGAGTCCAGCGCGACCTTGTTCAGGGTAAATAGCCCGGTGGTCTGCAGCCGGCAGCCATGGGCCTTTCACCGGCATGCCCGGATTCCTCAGTCTTCCAGGTGATTCGTGTGCAGGGTATGGGTCTTTACATACCAACAGGGGCGCTTACCAGCCTGAGGGAAAAGCGAATAGGCACAGGTTTCCGTGATTGCTGGGCCGTGGCTCCACTCCACTTGGTTGAATCGGTTCCTCGTGGCGTACATCTGGTCCACCTTCACCACGTCCCATTGTTTCTTGCCCGGTGGCAGGGGCAACAGAAGCGCGGCGAAGTCAGTCAGCCACACCAGGGAGGCGATTCCAAGCAGAGCCCAGATGACCCTGCGCACATATTTCACCTTTTCAGTATAGTTTTCTCTTAACGGGTATTGCAATTTTCGATAATTTAATTGGAGAGTGCAATATGACCCTGGGCCAAAAAAACTGCGCTGCCTGCGCGAAGTGGAAGGTACACTTCGCGGCCTCTACCATGCCATGACCCAACACGAAGTTGCCCACGCCGTCAAACGGGAACTCGATCATCCCCTCTCAGGCCTGCCTCTCGCAGATTGAGCGAGGAACCCGCCCTCACCTCACCATCAGTAGTCGTATGGTGCTCGCGAAGTTCTTCAAGGTCCACCCTGGCGACCTCGTCGATGACCCGGAGGGCTATTCAACCGAACGCATCTCCGACGTGGGAGGCCTCGAAGATACCCTGGACCTCTGGCTTGTCAGCGGTGCCGAGCGCTTTCGCAACGACCCTGCCGTCCGCAGTGCACTCATTATGCTCGCCAGGCACCCGGACTCGCGCCGTTGCCTCGTCCGGCTCCAACTGATCCTGGAGAATCCCGGCCTGCCGGAACGTCTCTTTGACGTCCTCCAGCCCACGAGCTAAATCTCCAGGAAGGAACTCAAATTAACTGGGAGCTATTTTTTCTTGGCTGTTTCGCCTTCGGTTTCGTTCTGTCTCTCCTCGCCTTCGTTGGACGGTCCACCCATCTCCATTTGCACCACGCCTGCATATCGACCACCGCCACCTCCATGCTCACCAGGGGGCGGGGAAGTTCAACTTCGGCACTTTCGCCGGCTTCCTGACCTGGTTCGGTGGTGCAGGCTATATCCTCATCAACTGGGGAGGCATCGGTCTGGTTGTCGTACTGATGCTGGCCGTCCTCTCGGGGCTTGCCGGGGCTTTCCTGGTTTTCCTGTTTGCAGCCAAAGTCCTGGCCCCAACCGACCGACTTCTGGACGCCGCGGACTACCGGATGGAAGGTGTCTTCGGCACCGTCTCCAGCCCCGTCCTCGCCGGGGGGACGGGTGAAATGATCTTTATCCAGCAAGGCCGCCGTACCGCTTCGTCCATTCGGAGCGAGACAGGCACACCCATTGAGACCGGACGAGAAGTTGTCGTCACCCGCTATGAAAACGGGATTGCATACGTACGTGAGTGGGATGAGCTAACCGCCTGATCGGCTCATCATCACCCAGGGTCCACCTTTCAACATTTCAGGCCAGAAAGAACCTCAAGAGTACACACAGATGAGTCCGCTCCAGATTGTTGTAATTGTCGCGCTGATGGCGCTGGCGGTGCTTATGCTCATCAGCATGTTCGCGCGGTTATTCCGCAAATCGGGACCACACGAGGCCTTGATTGTCTGCGGCTTCCGCGGTACCCGCGTTATCAAAGGTCGGGGCACGGTTGTCTTCCCCTTGCTTGAGACCGCCCGGGAACTCTCCCTCGAACTCATGAGTTTTGATGTTGCCCCCACTCAGGACCTCCAGACCCGCCAGGGCGTCGCCGACACTGTGGAAGCGGTCGCCCAAATCAAAGTTAAGCGCGACCCTGAATCGATCACCACCGCAGCCGAGCAGTTCCTCACCAAGAGCGGTCACGACAGTGAAGCTCTCGTCCGCCTCGTCATGGAAGGTCATCTCCGCGGGATCATTGGCCAACTCACCGTCGAAGAGATCGTCAAACAGCCCGAAATGGTGGGAGACCGGATGCGCTCTACCTGCGCCGGTGATATGTCCAAGATGGGCCTCGAAGTCATCTCCTTCACCATTAAGGAAGTTCGCGCCAAGAAGGAGTACATCTCCAACATGGGCCGTCCCGACATCGCGCGCATCAAGCGGGATGCCGAGGTTGCCGGTGCCGAAGCCGAGCGCGACACCGCCATCCGCCGCGCCCAGGCTTGTCGCCACAGCTCAGGCTGACCAAAAACGCATCCTTGCCCAAACCCTTTCCCTCACCAAACAATCCGAAGCCCAGCGCGACCGGGAGATCAAGGAGGCCGAGTACCTCGAAACTGTCAAGCGGCAACAGGCCCAGGCCGACAAGGCCTACGAGATCCAGACCAACATCGTGCAGCAACAAGTGATGGTGGAACAGGTCAAGATTCAGACGGTGGAGCGTGAGCAGTCTATTTTGGTGCAGGACGCTGAACTCCAGAGCGTCGAGCGCGAACTGATTGCCACCGTTCTCAAACAGGCTGAAATCGAACGCCGCGGCATTGAGACGCTGGCCTCCGCCGAAAAGCAGTACCTCATTTCCGAAGCCGAGGGCCGCGCCATTGCTATCCGTACCCAGGGCGAAGCCGAAGCTGCCATCACCTTCCTCAAAGGGGAAGCAGAAGCCAAAGCGATGAACGTCAAAGCCGAGGCCTACCAGTAATGGAACCAGGCTGCCGTGATCGACAAACTCATTTCCACCATGCCCGAAGTGGTACGCTCCTTGGCCTCTCCACTGGAGCATGTCGATAAGATCACCAGCATCTCCACCGGGGGAGACTCCGCCGGCATGAATAAGGTGACCGTCGATCTCACGAAAATGGCTGCCCAGGTTCCCGCTCTGTTCGAAACCCTTTCGGGGGGGCGAATGGAAGACCTGTTCAAACAAGTGGCCGGTATGACGCACAAAAAAGGGATAAGGAGTAACCACTATGGCACTCATGGAACGAGTCAGCACCCTCCTCCGGGCCAATCTCAACGACCTGGTGGACAGGGCCGAAGATCCCGAAAAAATGTTAAAGCAGATGATTCTCGACATGGAGAATCAGCTCATGCAGGTCAAAACGCAGGTGGCCATTTCCATCGCCGACCTCCACCTCCTCGAATGGCGCGCCGCCGAGACAGCCCTCAAGGCCGACGACTGGATGAGAAAAGCCCGGCTCGCGGTAGAAAAGAGCCAGGACGACCTCGCCAGAGTTGGCATCGAGCGTTCACTCGAATCCAAAAAACTCTCCGGAAACTTCCAGCAGCAGATCGCTGACCAGAAGGCCCAGGCTGATACTTTGCGGACGGCCTTCCTGAGCCTGGAAGGCAAACTCGTCGAGACACGTGCGAAGGCCGAGCTCCTGTTGGCGACCCACCGCCGAGCCAAAGTCACAGGAGAAGCCGCCAAAGCGCAACTGGGCCTGCAGGGAGGTGCCACAGCCTGGGCCCGCATGAATCTTAAAGTCCAGCAAGCCGAGGCGTTGGGACAAGCAACGGCAGAACTGGCCGGAGAAGATATAGAAAGTCGCTTCGCCGCCCTGGAGAAGGTAGACGAGGTGGACCGCCTGCTCGCCGAACTCAAGGAACGCAGGACCAGCTAACTCTGGTCTAGTCCAGCCGACGGGTCAGCGCTGCAGTTCCGGCGGTCAGACCCTGGAGGCTGCCAAGCTGGGTGGCCGTCCATTCCACCCGCATCGAATTGTCGCTCAACCGGCGGATCGTCATTTCGCCATGCGCACTGCCCGGACCTGTCCAGGTCGCCGCCACCGAATTGCCTGACACTTTGCCCGTGAATTCAAAGTTCACATCTGGGGAAATTGCCCGGTCCACAATGCGATACCGGGACCTGTACCGACCCTTCACCTGGCCATTGAGTTCCGAGATAGTGGCCTCAATGAACTCAGGGAGATAGAGACCGGGCTTCTTCTTATCCTCAGGAGTCCGCAGGTAGAACCAGAAACCCGTCAGGGCTTTTGGTGGAACGGTGGCGATTCGTGTGCTCGACGGAGTGGGCAGCACGGGTGGGAAGGTAGCGGCCACCGGCTGCAGGGTTCCTGGTAGTTCCGTCATGGTCTCGATGGCGTTTGACGGTGCCACATCCTGTCTGCGCAACTCGGCCCTCGATTCGGACGGAGGGGCAACGGAGGATGCGGAGAGACGATCTCGCAGCTTATCAAGTTCGCGCATCGCCGCGTCTCGCTCGAACAAGGCGATCTTCAGATCCGCTTTGGTGCGAGCCAGTTCTGTGGCTATAGCGGGGCCCCGCGCCCCGGTTTCAGATACGGTGGCGGTCGGCACCGAAACTTTGTCAGTAATGCCGGTACTTCCCAGGGTCGGACCATCCGTAATGGCCCAAGTGAGGACTACAATTCCGACAATTGCTGCAGCCGCCCAAGCGAAAATACCAGCCACTTGACTGGAGCGCAGGCTGCTCAGCTTTTCGCTCAGAAGGGGCGTCGAAGGGCCACGTTCTTCTTCCAGAGAGAAGTCATAAGCCCGGCGCCGTTCCGCATCGGAAAGGACCCCGTAGATGCGGTTCAACTTCCGCATCTGGAGTTCCGCTACGGCCTTTAGTTGTTCATCGGGATGATGGTCTGGATGAATCATGCGGACAAGAGAACGAAACGCGTCACGCACCTGGTCGGGCGAGGCGTTTGAGGCAATACCCAGTTCGTCGTAGTACGTCAGTTCATCGGCCCGTGTTTGGGGCATATCAATGGGAGGGTCTCCGCATTCTAACTATACTTAAGGTATCCAAACCTCCAGTACCAATGCAAGGCCAATTCGGTCAGGTGGCCGGAGCAACAAACGGAAAAGAGGAATTGGCGGAAGCCAGTGGGTGTCGAACCCACCCGCGCCACTCGCGTGACGCACGCCGGGTTTGAAGTCCGGGCCCGGCACCGGCCAGGATTGGCTTCCGTACATCTCCGCCACGCCAATTGTAGCAGTGAATCGCAGCACCGGTCGATTTGCATGACAGTGAGATAAACTGAAAAGAGTTATTTTTCACTCCTGATCTTCCCCGATCGTCTAACGGTAGGACAGCGGCCTTTGACGCCGTGAATCGTGGTTCGAATCCATGTCGGGGAGCCAAGCCTTTTGTGGTGGAGATGCCTTCGTTCAGGCCTTCGCAGGGAGGCGATCGGGATCAAAACCAGCCACAATCTTATACCGGCTGGCGACCTCGGCCAGTTCCTCCTGGGAAATGACATCAGCAAGACAGTCAAAGCCATTCGGGACTCGATCTTCCACCATCTGCATGACAATCTCCGGACCCTGCTGTCGGTTGCTGTACACAATCTTCGCCGTCGTCTCCAGACGTGCGGCCTCATACGCATGAAGTGCAGCCACGGGGTCAGGCTTGTCTGCCAGCGCGGCCGACACGGCGGCTGCGTCCAGAATGGCCTGCGAGGCTCCATTCGACCCCACCGGATACATCGGATGTGCTGCGTCGCCCAGTAACGCCACGCGGCCAAAAGCCCAGCGAGGTATCGGGTCCCGATCTACCAGCGGATACTCGTAGATCGCACCAGCGCCCTCAATCAGGGACGGAATGTCGAGCCACTCGAAATGCCAGTCCCTGAAGTGGTGCAGCACGGTCGATTTCTCAGCCTGACGATTCCAGTCCCGCGCCATCGGAACGTCGCCCCCAATGTACACGTCAGCAACCCAATTGATCAGAGCCCGGCCTGTCTCCGGTGACACCTCCCGGATCGGGTACGCCACGAACTTCCGGTTGGCATACCCGGCCATGATCATGGAACGACCGGTAAGAAACGGCGCGGCCTCAGTAGTGCCCCGCCAAAGCACGCGCCCGGAATAGGCAGGTTGGACCTCCGCCGGGTAGAAGTTACGCCGCACCACCGAATGGATACCGTCTGCGGCAATCAGAACATCGGCGCGGTGCTGGGTACATAAAGACCTGTCGACCGGATTTGCAAAATTCGCGGTAACGTCCTAATCATCCTGGACGAACGCCTTCAGTTGGTGCCCTGTGTGGAGATGGTCAGGACCAAGCCGGGCAATCACTTCTTCGAGCAGCATCATCTGGAGACGGCCACGGTGGAGTGAGTACTGTGGCCAGCCGTAGCCAGCAGCCAAACCTCGCGGCTCTCGCCAGACTTTGCACCGAATTTGTTGTAGTAAGACAACTCTGCCGTTGCAACACCCAAGGCTGCCAGGCGCTCCGCCAGGCCCAGAATGGTTAGTTCGCGAATCGCGTGCGGCAGCAGGTTCAGGCCGACACCCAGGGGCCGGATTTCCGGCGCTGCTTCAAAGATATGGCATTCGATACCCAGGCGATGCAGGCAGAGTGCAGTGACAAGCCCCCCTGGCCCGGCGCCGATGATGGCTATTTTCATCCGTTTCCCCGCAAACCAACCTACCACTGCGCAGTTTCACTCCGACCACTCACTCCAGACCTGCGCAGATCGGTACCGTATTGGTGTAAACTACGGCGGACTGGAGTTCATGCAACCAATGAAGCGAAGAGATTTTCTGGGTGGCCTGGGGCTGGCGATCACCGGTACCGCCCACGCACAAGAGGCTGCCGAAGCGGCGAAGAATACAACCCAGCGAGGCGGAATGCGTCGCTCCGACAGTGGTTTCCCGGGAGGCCTCCAGCCCCTTGATGGAGGCAAGGTCGGCAACAGCGGTCCCATGAAGATCTCCGCCATCAAGACCTTCCTGGTCGGCGCGGAGGGCCGGAACTGGGTCTACGTGAAGATCATGACCGACCAGGGCATCTATGGCATCGGTGAAGCATACTCCGCAGGTCCCGATGAAGCCACCATAAAGGTCATTGAGGATTTCGCCGTCTGGCTGGTTGGCCAGGACCCGCGCAACGTCCAATACCTGTTTGACCTCATGTACAACACCACGCGCTTCCCCGGCGGCCTGATCGTCAATTCTGCCATCAGCGGCATCGAACATGCGCTTTGGGATATTGCAGGCAAGTCGGCTGGCGTCCCCGTGTGGGCGTTACTGGGTGGGCGGACCCGAAATAAGATCCGGACGTACCAGAGCACCAGCGGCGCGACGCCGCAACAGGCCGCTGAAAATGCGCGTCGGATGGTGGAGAAGTACGGCTACACCGCCTTAAAAATGGGCATTCAGGCACCTGGCAGTATGCCTTACAATCAGGCCACACGCGACACTGTCGCCCACGTCCGAGCCGTCAGGGAAGCAGTGGGGCCCGACATCGATATCGGGGTCGACGTTCATGCCAAGTTTTTCGAACCGCAAAGGGCCATCCGCCTCGGGCATGCGCTGGAACCCTTCAATCCCATGTGGATGGAAGAATCGATTCGAACAGAGAACTTTGCGGCCATGAAAAAGGTGTCAGACCATGTGAACATTCCCCTCGCCAGCGGGGAATGCAATTACATGATCCATGAGTTCCGGCCCTTGCTGGAACTGCAGGCGCTCGATTTCGTGCAGCCCGACATCTGCTGCTGTGGCGGCGTCCTCACCATGAAGAAGATCGCAGCCATGGCGGAGGCGCAGTACGTCATGGTGGCACCTCACAATCCCATGAGCCCCTTGGCGACTGCCGTGAACGTTCACTTTGCCGCCTCGACGCCCAATTTCTTCATCCTGGAATATGCGGCTCCCGACTCCGGAGCGCGCAAGGATGTCCTGCAAGAACCGTTGATGGTCAAGAAGGATGGGTACCTCGACATCCCCAACAAACCAGGCTGGGGCGTCGAACTAAATGAGGAAGCGTTCAAATACATGCCCCCCGCGCCCTGGCGTCGCGGTACCAGTTTTCGAACTGACGGGTCTCCTTACTTTCAGTAGACCCGCTCACGGGTAAAAACCTAAGGCTCTGATGGCGCGGGTGACTGCGCCGCCAGCCGCTTGATCTCCGGATAGTTCAGCAGTTAAGCCCGGCGCTTTTCGAAGAAGCTCTTCAGGCTCAGCCCCGGCCCCCCGGCGGGTCTCATGCCGGGGTTCTCGCCATCCGTGGTCAGCGTGGCAAAAAACTTCGAGTAGGGCAACAGCTTATGACCGTCGGTCTTGACGTCCGGTCCAATCAGAGCCTGCCAGAACCTAACGATCGGCTCAATCTTCTTCCAGTCGAGCCAGTCGGTGGCGATGTCACGCATGTACGTGAGGTACCGGGTTCGCAATGTCGGCCCTGCCAGCAGTCGGCTCAACAGGGCATTGCGTTGATCCTCGGAACCTGCGAACGGGTCACGTTCCACTTTATCGTAGAGTAGGAGAACGGACGAAACCGAAGTGCGGTCCGCTCTCCTACTCTACGTTTATGTGCGGGGCTGTTTCCGCCGCCGAAGCCACCCTCATGGCCCACATGGATACCGTCCTTCCCCTGGGCTCCTTGGCAAAAAAGCCGTTCCGTGTGGAGGGGCACAAGGCTTACGGTCGGGGCATCGGGGACGACAAGCTGAAGAAGACCGGTTTCACCGGGTACCGCGAGGTATCGGTTTTGATTGGGGCGGATGAAGTGATCAGCACGCCCGGTACTCGCGGGCTGATTAGGCGGTTGGCGGCAGAACACGATGCGGTGTTAGACTGCGAACCCAGCGGACCAGGCGGAACAAGTTTGGTGCTGGCCACCTCCGACACCGGTGGCGCCATCCTTAACCGTACGCGGCAAGGCCTCTCATTCCGGTATTGCACCCCACGACGGCCGCAATGCCCTGATGGAACTCGCCTTTCAGTTACTACAGGCCCAGGATCTCTCCGTCCCGGCGAGGGGCATTCAGCTGAACTGGACCCTGGCCAAAGCCGGTTCCGCACGTAACACCATTCCGGACTTGGCGACGGCTGAGGCAGTTGTCCGCGTTCGAAATCTGGCCAACTTTAACCGTATTGAACAGGACTTGGTTGCGGCTGTTACGAAAAAGCACCTGATTCCCGATACCGTGGTAGAAGCGCGATTTGAGCGCCGCCGCCCGCCTCTGGAGCCAACAGCCGGAGCCAACAGAAGGTGCCCGTGCACTTTACCGGAAAGCGCAAAATGTGCTGGCCGAGATCGGTGTGAAGCTCGATTACAGCGAACGCCGAATGTTGGCCGGGTCTGATGCGTCGTTTGCAGGAGAAAGCTGCAAGACTCCGATTGTAGACTCTTTCGGTCTGGCAGGCAACGGATTTCACTCGTCGCCCGAAGAAGAGTATGTGGAACTCGACTCTATTGTGCCGAGGGTCTACCTGCTGGCTCGGATGATTCAGGGGATTTCGAAGCCATAGTCTTGCGGCGATACCAGACAACGCCGGAAATGAGGACCATAATAAACGCCGCGCGAAGTACCAGAGCCAACACGCCAGGGGTCCACTCGATATCGTATTTCCGCAGGACCGTAAACCGTTCGAGCATCCAGTGCCACGCCGTATGGACCACCAGCGCGGAAATAATGATGATCCCCATGCGTTCGGCCACCACGCAGCGGAATAGCAGAGCGAGGCCGGGAAGCAGGACGGCCAGGACCGCCAACTGGCCCAACTCCACACCCAGGTTGAAGGCGAGTAACGACGCCAGGAGGTGGTCTCCGGCAAACTGCATCCTTTCTTTTAACGCGAAGGAAAAACCGAAGCCATGGATCAGGCCGAACGCAAAGGCAAAAAGCCAGCGATGGTTCCGCAGCGGCGGCGTGGCTATGTTCTCCAGCCCCATATAGACAATCGAGACAGCGATCAGGGTCTCGATCATTGGCGGAAACCAGAGCGCGTTGGGCGTGGCATCGAACGCAGCCGCGATCAGCGTAATGGAGTGCGCCGCGGTAAAGGCGGTCACTACCCCGATAAGGGGTTTTACCCGTCGCAGCGGTAACACCAGACAAACCAGAAACAACAAATGGTCGATCCCGTCCAGAATGTGCCGGAAGCCGAGACCAACAAAGCGCCGGGCCGCCTGGGTCCAACTGGGATCGAGCGTGATGAGGCCAGGGTTCCCTTCGAACTCAAAAGCTCGCTCCGGGGAGTTCGGGGGAAGATAGCGCAGCGTTGTAACCACTCGTGCGGCCAGCGTCCGAAGCCTCGGGTTGATGGCAAATTTCGAGTTCGCAGAGCGAATCGGGTATTCCAGGACGAAGTCGGCGTAGAGCTGGGTCCATGGGGCATTGGTATCCGCAGGCAACGTTGGCCCCAGCGTGTGAGCAAGGGCCTTTTCATAAGTCAGAAAACTGCGGTCACTCGGCAGGGAAAGCTGGACTGCCGAAATTTTCGGCAACGGCAAAACACGGGAATCTTCCTGGAGTTCCAGGAAACCGGTAATCCACAGGGTCGCGCCATCGGGTAGTTGACGGGTCAGGGCAGGGAGGTCGGCGACGCCCGGTGCCCTTTCCCGTATGTCCAGGTCTCGGAGTGCAGGAAGCGGAACGCGGACCAGTAATTTCAGGGTCTGGGCGTGCGGCGCCAGGAAGAGATGCACGGCCACATCCACCGGAATGTCGTGTGCTGACAAAGGTGCTGACAATGGTAGGGCGGCTAAAAGAAGCCAGAAGCTGGAAATTAGTTGGCGCACAACGGGTTCGGATAACGTATGATACACGTTGCGCGAAAGGATCGGTCAAAGAGACAACATGGACAAACGGAAATACCTCGGGTTAGCAGCTTTTGTGGGAGTTCTGGCGGCGTTGGGGGTGGCGTCATCGCTGGTAGGCCGGTATGGCCAGGCTGGGGCAGCAGCCGTCATGGCCCCCAAACTCGAGGTGGATCCCATGTGGCCGAAGCCGCTGCCCAATCACTGGGTGATCGGTGCCGTCATCGGGCTCACTGCCGATGCGAATGACCATATCTGGATCATTCACCGGCAGGGCGCTCTCGAAGCCAAGGAACAGTACGCTACCATGACCCCAAAGGCATCGGAATGCTGCGCGGCCGCCCCGCCTGTGCTCGAATTCAATGAAGCCGGTGACCTGATCGGTAGCTGGGGTGGACCAGGTGAGGGCTTTGACTGGCCATCGTCGAACCACGGTATTGATGTCGACTTCAAGGGCAACGTCTGGATCGGCGGCAATGGCCGTGAGGGTACCTACCGGCCGATGGCACACGACGAGAGCGTCAACGAGAAGGGTGCCGTCCACGACAGCTTCGTCCTGAAGTTCACGCAACAAGGTAAGTTCCTCGCCCAACTCGGTAAAGCGGGCATGAGCAAGGGCAGCAACGACGTCGAAAACCTGCGTTTGCCCGCCAAGACCATCGTTGATCCGAAAACCAACGAGTTGTACGTGGCCGATGGCTACGGCAATCGCCGCGTCATCGTATATGACGCCGACACCCTGAAGTACAAACGCCACTGGGGTGCCTACGGCCACAAGCCTGATGACACCCAGTTGCCTCCCTACAACCCCAGTGAAGCGCCGGCTCAGCAGTTCCGTAATCCGGTGCATTGTGTAGTGCTGGCCAACGACGGACTGCTGTACGTCTGTGACCGGACTAACGACCGCATCCAGGTCTTCAAAACGGACGGTACCTTCGTAAAGGAAATGTTCGTGGCGAAGAATACCCTGGGGGATGGTGCGGTTTTCGATATTGCGCTGTCGCACGATCCAGGCCAGAAATACATCTACGTGGCAGACGGGTCGAATATGAAGGTCCATGTTCTCCTTCGCGATACCCTGGAGACCCTGACAACTTTTGGCGACGGCGGACGTCAACCCGGGCAGTTCTATGCCGTACACAGCATCGCTACGGATTCGAAAGGAAACGTATTCACCAGCGAGACCTATCGGGGTCAGCGGGTGCAGAAATTCCTCTATCGCGGTCTGGCGGCGGTTACGAAGAAGGACCAGGGCGTGGTCTGGCCGAAGAAGTAGGCCCGCATCGGGCTCGCCTCACGCGTCGGAGCCGCTTGCCGGACGGGTGGGATACCCCCGGGTGTTCCTTCTCAGCTGCAGGAAGGTGCGCGTTGGTCCAGCGAGAAACAGCGCAGCCACGGCACAGTGCATCACCCAATCGGTGGACGGTAGATGGTGGCTGCGGATCGCGATAACCACCCCCAGGCAACTGCAAATGAGGTTGACCCACCCTGCGGCTTTCTTCGAACGTGCCTGGCCGTTGGTGCCCACCTGCGAGTATATTCGATTCTTCGCAGGGTGTGCGATGTGAGCGGGGAGGTTGGGGTGGATATGGAGGCTACAGCCAGATTATGCTGAGTCTGCTCTGCTCTGGCAGTTTTTGGCCTCGGTCCGGGCAGCCCCGACATATAGTGCATAACGTGAAGATTCGGCATATGTGGTTGGTCGCGTTGGGCAGATTGCTCATCGCCACAGTAAGTGCGACACCCATGTTTGAGCAGGAACCGGACGGTGGTGGCAAGGAGTTCGCGGAGGACGTGGCGGCGCTGCCGGAACTCGGAAGTTCCCCGATCCGGGACCGGCCCCCGACGCAACTGCGGCGAAGAAGCTTGAAACTCTGTACAAACGGTCGATCTATATGCTGGACGCCAGGCAATTCGACATCGTTGGGGCAGTCGAGTTCAGCTACGCCTTCACGCTGGACGGCAAGAACTAAATCCCTTCGCAACCGGGGGCGGTATGGCTCCCCGTGCGTTTTCTGATTATGAGCTATTGCGCAGCTGTCCGCTCCCCGAACATCGACCCCTGCCACATTCCGTACCACGACACTGAATATGGCTTCCCGGTGTTTTCCGATACCGATCTCTTCGAACGCCTGCTCCTCGAAATCAACCAGGCTGGCTTGTCGTGGACCACCGTGCTGAAGAAACGTGCCGGTTTCCGTGAAGCCTACGCCCAATTCCACATCCCCACTATCGCGGCGTTCAACGCAGACGACCATGCCCGGCTCATGGCTGACCCCGGCATTATCCGCAACCGCCTCAAGATTCAGGCGGCTACCCAAAACGCCCAGGTGGTGCTCGAACTCATTCGCCGTCACGGCTCCTTTGTCGAATGGCTCCATCTTCATCGCGGCTCTGACCTCACCGCGTGGACCAAACTTTTCCGTAAAACCTTCACCTTTACCGGCGGCGAAATTGTTCGGGAATTTCTGATGAGCACCGGCTACCTCCCCGGTGCTCACGATCCCGATTGCCCGATCTATCTTGTTTCTCCAGGAAAAATCCTATGCTCCTCCTGACCCCGGTTCCACACGCCACTGTGCGTCTGCTCCAGCACGCGCTCGACACCTACCAAAGCGAAACCAACAAGACCTCTGCCGTCTGGGCCGGGTTCACTGATGCCGATCTCTGCTGGCGTCCCGCCGAGCGATCCATGACTGTCATCGAAGTGATGAAGCACCACATCCTCAGCGAGCGCCGCTTCTTCGAAGCCTTTTTGGGGTCGAACGAACCGCCCGCCAGCGACGTGATCCCAACGGAAAGTACCGTGGAGGCCTTCCGCCGCCGCATGGTGGAACTAGCCGCCCCACGTCTGCCCCATCTTGCCTTGCAGCCCGAACCCTGGTGGCTGGAGGAGGTACCGTTCTTCGATGTGGAGCGTGAGCGCGTCTGGATTCTGTGGCGTCGCATTCTTCACTCCGCCCACCATCGAACGCAGCTGACGGTGTGCCTCCGGTTGCTTGGCAAACCAGTTCCCTCGGTGTACGGCCCCACCGCCGATCTGACCTGGTCCGGGGCCACGCCGACGGTCAACCCCACCGTTGGCAATCGGTAGTATCCCATTTACTTTTGGTAACTATCCCTTTTCTTTGCAACGGCAACCTATTGGTGGTTTCGTTCCCCGCCGATCAAACCAGTGCAGGATACAACGGGTATCGGAGGGCCGAGAACCTGTGGCCCGGCAAGACGCCGGGTTAGGTATCTGCAAGGACGCAAACAAATGCCGTTGTCTATTCAAACGAACGTTGCCTCGCTCAATGCGCAGAACAACATTCGAGTCAATACTGCCTTTCAGGCAAATACCATCAATCAGTTGTCGTCGGGGTACCGCATTACGTCTTCGGCGGATGATGCCGCAGGTCTTGCGGTGGCAAACAAGTTTCGGGGGGATACAGCAGAACTGACCCAGGGTGTGCTGAACGCGCAGAATGGTATCTCCTCTCTGCAGATCGTCGATGGTGGATTGAACAACGTGTCCAACATCCTGGATAGGCTTCGGACGCTGGCTACGCAATCAGCGTCGGCTACCTTTACAGGCGATCGGGCGACGCTGAACACGGAGTACCAGGGGTTGCTGACGGAAATCAATCGCCAGGCCGCCAACGTCAAACTGGACACCGGTGGTGCCTATAACACCAACCTGGTTACATATGTGGGTGGTGGCACCAATACCGCGAACGCCCAAGTTTCGGTGGATCTGAGCGGCTCGAATAACGCGGTCGATTCGACTGCTCTGGGGATTGCTACCTCCAGCGTTGCCGGCGGTGGCACACTGATCAGCGGGAATACTGTCCGACTGGACAATTCCGCAGTTTCCTTTCTGACGGGTACCAGCCAAAGCTTTACCTTCCACTTGAATACCGGTACCGGCAATCAGGATGTGACGGTGGCGATCTCCGGCGGCAGCGGCGGGAAAAGCGGAACCCAGGTAATCTCGGATCTGAACAATAGCCTGCAGGCCTATGGCATCACGGCGGCGATTTCCAGTTCGGGAACCCTCGAGTTTGGCGGCTCCACGGCGTACACCGTAACTACGACGGCGGCTGGCACAGGCCCGATTTCGAGTACCGGGACAGCGGTCAATGGTGCAAACTACTCCATCGGCAGCGGTACTTTCGCGGCCTTTGCGGTTGGCGGCGGTACGGCGGCCACCGAATCGTTTGTGGTGCAGAATGGCGGGGGGGCCTACACTGTGAGCCTGACCTCGGCCAACGCCGGTTCTCTGTCAGCCGCTCTCACTACCATCAATACGGCCCTGTCTGGTTCCGGCGTCTATGCTGTGACCGCAGCCAACGGTACCGATATTTCCTTGCAGGGCAGCAGTACCTTCAGTGTCAACGAAACGGCCTTCACAGCCGGCTCTGGCGGCGGTACCGGTAGCGTCTTCGGCGCGGTTGGCGCGCAAACTGTGACGGCGGCTTCCAGTACTGCTTCGAACACCGGCAATGCGATTGCAGCCCTCACGGCGTTGCAGACCGCCGTTACCAATCTCGGTCTGGTTCAGGGCAAGGTCGGCGCGGGGGTCAACAAACTCTCTTACGCCGTGAACCTGGCTCAGTCTCAGATCACCAATTACTCGGCAGCGCAGGCAGGTATTCGCGACGCCGATGTTGCGGCCCAGGCAGCCAACCTCACCAAAGCGCAGGTGCTCCAACAGGCATCGCTGGCAGCTTTGGCGCAGGCCAATTCGGCACCACAGGCCGTTCTGTCACTGCTCCGCGGCTAACAGCGGGCAGGACTTTGCTGTAAAACCTCAGCCGGTGTGATGCCGTGTGTCGCCCAAAACGGGACGCGGCCCTCACACCGGTGTTTCTTTTACTGTCCGGCCCCGGGGTACGATCAGTCCGTCTCAAAAGTACCGCGAACTGCGCGACGTTGCCAGTGCCTGTCTATAAGCTGATTACCTCGTCGCTCTGTGGGTTGCTGCGGTACGAGGCCGCCTGTTTCGTTGTGACGCCCACGAGATGACCCGCATGGCGGGGAGTGCCGCGCCGTGTCTCATCTT
>RGPS01000560.1 GCA_010084195.1 Terriglobia bacterium | reverse complement strand
TGGCTTGGCCAGGCTGATCCCCACGGCCCCGGGGATGGCAAAGCCCAGACCACCACTGGCCAGCCCAAAGAAACTGTCGGGATCTTGTCGTTGCAAATAATGCGGCAGGGCATGTGTGGACGTCAAAGCTTCTTCCACCACGATGACCTCGCGCGGCAATTCGCGTGTGAGATGCCACAGCATGGTGGGCGCTGTCAGCGGTCGCTGCGCAGCCTGGGATTGCGCGATCGCCACCCGTTGTGGATAACGCTGCGTCCAGTTGTCGGTGGTCAGTGCCTGGTTACGCTGCTGCGCAGCAGCCCGATCGTCCGCCTTGGCGTGGTTGTGCAGTACCGGCAACAAGGCACGCAGGGTCTCGCGCACATTGGCGGCGATGGCGGCCTCGGTGTTGTAGTTCTTGCCGAGTTCCCAGGGCCGCTCGCTCAGGTGCAACACACGCGCATGGGCGGGCAGGGGCTCCACCGGGCTGTACACCGACATGCGCAGCAAGTCGGCTCCCAAGCAGAGGATCAGGTCATAGGGTTCGAGCGTGGCACGCACATTCTCTTGTGATCGTGTGAGCATGCCCTGGTAACTGGGATGATCGGTGGGGAACGAAGCGTTGTAGGGCACGGGCTCTTGAAACACCGCGGCCCCCAAGGTGGTCGCCAGTTCGCTGGCCAGACCAAAGAGCGCCTGTCGTCGCGTGAATGCGCGGCGTTCGTGGGCGGCATCGTCAAGAATGATGTCGAAGAGTTCGCCGTCGGCTGTGTCCCTCTGTAACGCGGCCACCAAATTCTCTCGTTTACTAACATCAACGAGGGAGCACTGGACGTCGGGAAGTGTTGGAATGGCGGACAAGGCGGTCGCGTCGTTATCGTATCCGTAGATGCGACCCTTCTCAAAGTAGTTCCGCCACGCCACTATCGAGGCGCCTCGAAACACGCCGAGTTCCAGAAACTTGATCGGCTTCCGTCGCATCGTCTCGAATAAGAGCGAATAGGGAACGGTGTAGGGATGCCGATGACCTCCCTCGAAGCGAAGAACGCACTTGTCGGTCCCCGACTTTGCGCAGAAGACGCAGAGTTCGGAAACGGCGTGCGTGCTGTCAAGCACGATACTATTACAGACGTGATCTTCGGATGCCATCTGAGATGTTCAGAAGCGCCGACTTTAGGCTTCTTCGGTTGCGGCAGCAATCGCCTTTTCAGCAGAGGTCTC
>RGPS01000559.1 GCA_010084195.1 Terriglobia bacterium | reverse complement strand
CCAACACTTGAGCCGCCCCTTCCGAATGGTGCAACTGGGGTTCTTATCCGGGTGAATGGCACAGTGCCACTTGCCGGCCCGTCCGCGCCCGAGCCTGAACCCGGCCCGCTCCGCGTGAACCTCAATCTGAGCCGCTCGGAGAACTGCGTCCCGCGTCGGCCCAATCCATGAGAGACTATCGGTAGTTCTGTTGTACTGAAGCCCGTCGCAAGCGGGCTTTATTTTTTGGGTCATGGAGTTTACGCCACCTCCCTTCCGCCGCCTACCGGCTGAGCGTCGATCCATGCCTGAACATCGCTGGGTTTGTATTTGACCGAGTTCCCCAGTTTCAGGTACTTAGGAGACTGGCGAAGCAGTCTACGCCGCCGGATGGTTGCTACTGAGAGCCCGGTGAACCGGGCTACATCGTGTTCATTGAGAAGTGCCTCAATCGTGCTGTTCTGGTTTGCCATTCGTTCCTCTGTAAGCGGCTGTGTTACCCGCTTGGTTGAATGGTGGCGTTGAGAACGTTGAGGACGTGTTGAGAATTTCAGTGAAGCTCGGAGCGGCCATTACTTGACGCGTTGAGCAGATGTTGAGGCCCCATTCCATACCGCACTAGATAGGTTGAGCTTGCCCAGGGTCGACTGCAATGTCTCCTCGCTATACCTAGAGCCGTCACCGTTGATCATCCCGTAAATTGAATCCCTGCTGATAGCGAGGCGCCTAGCGAGAGCATGCATATCGGAAATACCATGCTGTTCGCGAAAGGACTTAACGAGCTCACGCCGGTGACGTTTGACTACCGGCGTGGCCGAACTCTTTGCTGGTGGTGGAGGCCAGATCATTTGAAGCTTCAGCGTTTGCCACCCGGTGTCGTGGACCCCTGCGGAGAACTTTGCCCAGTCATCAGCCGTCAACGGAGCCGGGGAAGAAAGAAGACGGGCAGCGGCCGGGTCCCAAACCACTCGCTTTATCCAGTCAAGTACCACTTCAAGGTGGAGGAAGAGGGCGTCCACCGATTCTGGCGGACTCGCGTCCTTGTCTGCCAACGCTTCACAGAAGCTCTCTATGTCCAGTGCGGCAAGGTGAGCGCAGCCAGCCCCTGAATTCTCATCCTCCATGATGGAAAGCTCTCCATCGGAACCTCGAAATACGTTCATCATCCGGGGGCTCCCAATCAGTGCGTCGCGAAATGCCGTGAGGTTGCCAGCCGAGTCA
>RGPS01000558.1 GCA_010084195.1 Terriglobia bacterium | reverse complement strand
TCGGTTGATGGAGGTACCTTCATCAGTGAGGGTGATTTTGGCAACGGGGACAACTGCTCCCGTGGAATCGACAACCCGACCGCGGAGAGTTCCCTGAAAGCCCTGGCCAAAGACCAGAGCTGCAAACACGAAGAATGAAATGATAGTGCGCATACCGTCTCCCTTGTTTTTTGGAATTTTTGGAAAGACGCGACGGGGCAGGCTAAATCGGCGGGGAAGTCTTACATCGGCGGGGATTTGGCCGGGGCGCAGACTGTGCGCCCCGGCCAGGGTGAAACGGTTTGGGAACAGAGAAACTACACGAAGATTTCAGCTGTGGCGGCCATGAACTTGTCCATTTCCTCCTGAGTGCCAACAGTGACGCGAACGTGTGTGGGCCACGCCGGCCAGACGCGCCCGATCATGATCTTCTTCGCCGCGTAAGCCTTGGCGACTTCCGCACCGGGCTTGTTGGTTTCCATCATGAAGAAGTTTGTTTCGCTGGGCACGAATTTGATTTTCTTCTTCTCCAGGAAGGTGAACGTGGTGTCGCGGATCTTCTTGTTGATAGCGCGACGCTCGGCGATGAGGCCCTTGGCCTTCATGCTGGCGGTGGCGCAGGCCAGGCCCGTGATGGGCAACATGCCGCCACCAAAGGGGCGCAACTTTTCCAGCAGGTCGGGGCGTCCCAGCGCAAACCCGGCACGGATTCCGGCCATACCGTAAACCTTCGAGAACGTGCGGAGAACGATTACGTCTTTATCTGCCGCCACCAGATCGCTGGCCGGTTTCGCGTTTTCGGAGAAGTGAATATAGGCTTCGTCAACGATAACGACGGCGTCCTTCTTTTTGTTAGCCAGCAGGAAGTCGATTTTTTCGCGTGAGGTCAGGGTGCCGGAAGGATTGTTGGGGTTGCAGACGTAGTAGGCACCGGCATTGGGGTCGGCCTTGAACATTGCTTCCACGTCATGCGAGAAGTCTTTGGCCAGCGGGATCTTGACGGTTTTTGCGCCAATGAACTGGGCGGCACCGCTGCCGTAGCCGGGGTCGGCCATGGTCCAGCTGCGAGTGGGCGAGGTAAACGCGCAGGATGAGCGGAACAGGGGGTCACTGGAGCCGGCATATGCGGCCACGTAGCTTTCCTTCACACCTTCCATCTCGGCTACCGTCCTGATAAAGTCCTGCTGTTCGCCTGTTGGGGAGTATCTGCCGCCAAGGGGGG
>RGPS01000557.1 GCA_010084195.1 Terriglobia bacterium | reverse complement strand
CGTGAACTGAAACCCAGCGTAGCCTGGCTAAAAAAGCCCATTTTCTGCCGATAAAACCCTGGTTATAGCAGGCAGGTACGTGGCACCGGTACACGGTCACTTGACCGTCCAGTTCCTTCGTCAGCCATTTGCCCTTATAGCGTTCCGGAGATACGCCCGAAGCATGATCCACCGTGCCCGCGATAACGGTCACCTGGTGGCCCTGCTCACTCCACATGCGCGCCATCTCATTGAAGCGGGTTCCTCCGGGCTGACCCGGCATCAGGTAGTACTGATGTACGACTGCGATCTTCATTGAGGCTGCCCCGTCCGGACTTCAATATCCTGAAAACGCCCTTCCACCAACCGGAACGAGGTGGAAAGGCTATCCGTGTCCACCGTCCAGGTTTCTCCCTGCCCAGCAGAACCAACCGCCTTCGACGGGCTCAGACGGGCAACCGCCTTTCCCCCGGCCAGAATGGAAACCAGGGTGAGGGGGAGGCTGCCGGCGACGGTGGCTGCCAGCGACGGCACCGGAGTTTTTTGGCCATAGTAGCGGGAAAGCCATCCTCGCGGGGGAGACTCCTGACCGACCACCACATCTACACCCGCGTATGGCTCGGCTTTCTCGTTGAGGATGGTGATGGAAAACGGCCCCTCCGGAGTGGCCAGAGTCAGCTCACTGCAGCCAGCGTCAAACTCCTGAGGGAATTCCCCACAGAGCCATTGGAGCGACGCGGAATGATCGCCCGACCCGATCACGGTATCAACACAAACCCAAAGGTCATCTTTCAGGAATAGAATGGAGCGTCTGTGAGTGCACTTTCTCTCACGCTGGTAACCGTAGTGTTCTCCCTCAGTCAGGGCCCACGCAGGTGTGTCGTGGAAGGACAAGAGTTTGGCCTCTGTCCAGTAAAGTGTCTTGAACTGACGGAAATGAAGCATCTGATCCCGTCCGTCAATCTTTACGGTGTTATGGCCCTCGGTTCGGAGGAAGTAGTTGTGCCACGGAGTGGCCCCGTTGTACCTGTAGCTGCCACCATCAGTGAGAACGTTTTGGCCCTTCCACCAGATATCGACGTGCAACATGTCGATTTGAGAGAACCGATCCAGGATAGTCCCGCAGCGGAAGGCGCCGAAGGAGCCGGAGTTCGTACCCCGCAGGACGTGATAGCCGGCATGGGTGAAAGACACTGATTTTCTGTCCGGTCGGCGAAGGGGC
>RGPS01000556.1 GCA_010084195.1 Terriglobia bacterium | reverse complement strand
GAGCGCTGCCATGGCATGGCAGAGGTCAACGGTTCGACCCCGTTATGCTCCACCACTTCCTCTGGTCCTGCCCATTCAATCCTCCTGAGCCAAACGAAGCATAAAGCAATCCCGGCGGCTGTCGTCTGGGTCGGTGCGAAAAATTTCGACCGTGGACTTCAGTCCAAACCGATCACATGCAGAGACAAAATCCTGAAGGTAAGGACGCCCCGGATCTGTGATCATCGCCCGGGTCGCCCCGGCGGCAAAGGCATCGGCCAAAAATCCAGCAACCGCCTCGGCCTGGCCCTGGTCATAAAGAACATCGCTTGCCAGGATCCATTCCGGGCGCCCCGCCAGAACTTCGGCGGATCGAGCGCGCCAGTCCAGCGCGCGGTAGAAAAATGCCGGATGGCCCGACAAATTGTTGGCAGAAAAATTTCGTTCCAGAAATTCGGGAACGTCAGGATGCAAGTCCGTCGCAGTGACTTTCCGTGCGCCGAGTTTCAATAAAGTCATGGAAGGGATCGCGAGGCCGCAGCCGATCTCCAAAAATGACTTGCCCGCGATGGCTGCCCCGGGCTCGGCCACCAGCAGGGCAGAAAGAGCCCGGGCAGAATCCCACACGGTCCCGAAATACGGGCAAAGGTCGACAAGCAAATCCTGCTCGCCCCGGGCCTGCAACTCTGCAAACATGTCGTCAATGGCCCGGTTGAAGTCAGCAATGACCTCGATCTGGAATTCGATGGCACGCGGGCCACGACCAATCACAACCTTTTCGATTTTGGTGTCATAACGCATATGGACTCCACCCAGACCCAAATATCAGCCAGCACCTGGTCCCGTCCACTGGTCCGCGTCGCGAAAGACATGACCATTGACGCAGGGCTTGTCTGCGCCCTGTTTGCAGCCGGAATGTTAATCGCTCAAATGCCAGGCGGGCGTCGCCTGCCTCCCCTGATCCGGCGCCTCGGCGGCGTGGCCGGTTGGACAGGATTCGCCTTGTTGATTGGTTTCAGTTCTCCCTTGACCTCAAACTTGCTGCGGGCACCGCTACTGAAAATGGGAGGGCAACTGCAAGACGCCGGGGGCGGATGCCCCATGCACCCCGGGCCGGTTGTGGTCTTGGGGGGAGGAGCAACTCCAGACGGTCTTCCCGCCCTTGAAAGCCTCGAGCGCATCAACGCGGCCAGCCTCTGGATTGCAAAAAATCACCCGGCAA
>RGPS01000555.1 GCA_010084195.1 Terriglobia bacterium | reverse complement strand
AAGCGGGTAGAGTTGACCGCGCGGGAAGAAGAGATTATGCGATGGGTTGCGGAAGGCAAAACCAACTGGGAAATTTCCATGATCCTGAAAGTGAGCCTGAACACGATTAAGTTTCACCTCAAAAACATCTATCAGAAACTCGGAGGGGTGGAAAACCGCTGGTCCGCCGTCGCTCGATGGCAATATGCCTCCACAGAAATCCAGTTCCCCGACTTACCACCGGATAGCCATCTGTAGCGCACGATCACCCCGCTCCTTTTAGCACTATCTCCTCACCGCTTTCCCGTACCGATACCATGACGACGCCCCTCCTCTGCATCGCTTTGCATCGTTCGGACAACTCCCCAGCTTGCGACTGACTAGCCTCTTCGTGATTTCTTAGCGCCTGTTCATTATCAGCCCTAACCATTCAGGGACCTACCCATCCGGGTAGGTCCCTTCTCAATTTACTTCCCCTATCTTCTACACCAACCAAGGAGGCACCCATGATTACCGCTGAATGTCAGATTGCGAAATCTGCCGCAGTTCACACGTTGCTCGATCTCTTAGAGCAGCGCAAAACGCGCCGGTTCGGGTGCGGCATGGAACTACCCGGAGGACCTCTCCGCTACCGGAGTACCATGCCTCCGATTCCTCTGAGCCACGAAGAAATCCGCTATCTCTTGTTCGCCGGCGTCGGCGAGACCGGACGCCATCTGGCCGACATGCAATACGTCCGCCGGACAGGCCGCGAAGATGGTCAAGGAATGGCCATCATGAATTTCCAGGGCAGAACCGTCGCGAGCGCCTGTGCCGCCAATACCACCAAACTCTTCCTGACCGACGACGAAGGCGTCTATTTCGCATCATCCGTGTCCCATCCGGAGAGCGGCATTCCACCTGAACTGGTGACACTGCAGCAACGCCGGCTCGAGATTCCCCGCCGGCTTCCCTATATGCTCTCGTTCAATCAGTGGTACACCAACCGCCCGGGCACGCTTTTCATGATCCCCGTCACGGAAGTGGCGCGGGTCTATCTGAACCTCCTCCTGGTTCTGCTGAGCGAAGAGTACGGCTACTTTTTCGTCGACACCGACAATGGAAACGCCGGCTGCGGGCTGGATGCGTTCCGCCGCAGCCGCGGGGGGCACCTGCATGATGATCCTTCCACAAATCGGGTGATGACGCTCCGGGACCTTGACGCCGCGATCAACGACACGGC
>RGPS01000554.1 GCA_010084195.1 Terriglobia bacterium | reverse complement strand
ACGCTCGGAGGCGAACACGCCGGTCTGACCGGCCCCCACCGAGTGGTCCGGGTGGAATGTTAATTCAGCATAGGCTTTTCGACTAGTGGTCTGCTGGCCGGCCAGCTGATGACCTCGGGTGCTGGGGGTTTGTACCCGAGCGGTGAATGCGGCCTGACCGTGTTGTAGTGCCTGCGCCACGCCTCGATCACGATCTTGGCCTCTGTCAGTGTATAGAAGACCTCACCATTGAGCAGCTCATCTCGAAGTTTGCCGTTGAAGGATTCAACATATCCGTTTTCCCAAGGGCTGCCAGGTTCGATGTAGGCCGTCTTAGCGCCGACGGCGGCAATCCATTCCCGAAGTGCAACGGCAATAAACTCAGGCCCATTGTCTGAACGGATGTAGGCTGGGATGCCCCGGAGAATGAAGAGATCGCACAATGCCGCGATGACTTCGGTGGAGTTGAGGCGCCTGGCGACCCTGATGGCCAGCGCCTCTCGGGTGAACTCGTCGATAATGCACAGCATGCGATACGCCCTCCCATCATGGGTCCGGTCGGCGACAAAGTCGTAGGACCAGACATGATTGGGCCGTTCTGCCCTCAATCGGATGCATGATCCGTCGCATCTTGGTGATGCGGCGATAGCCGTAGCGCCCATATTGGCGAGCCAGTTCAATCATGTCCGCGGTCAATGCCGCTTCGTCGTCAGGTGTCTGGGGGACCTTGCGCTGCGTGGAGCGATGCTGACCCAGAACCAGGCAGGCGCGCCGTTCCGACACGCCCAGTTCCGCGACAACATGATCCACGCAGGCTCGGCGGCGTGCGGGGCTTAGAAGTTTCCCTTGGCAGCCTCTCGAAGGATTTGCTTATCAAGCGTCAGGTCGGAGACCGCCCGGCGCAGCCTGGAGTTCTCCGCCTCCAGTTCCTTCAACCGCTTAACCTGGTCGCCCTTCAGGCCGCCGTATTCGTTCCTCCATCGGTAGTACGTAACTTCCGTCACGCCTATCGCCCGGATCGCATCCGCGATCGGCCGACCCTGGCCACTCAAAACCTCAACCTGCCGCAGCTTCGCAACAATCTCTTCTGCCGTGTGCCTCTTCCTTGCCATCGTCGTCCTCCTTCATGGCAAAATCATACCTCAGGGAGGACCACTTCAAAGGGGGCAGATCACCGGCCCACATCCGTTCAGACAATGGGCCTGAGTTTATTGCCGTTGCACTTCGG
>RGPS01000553.1 GCA_010084195.1 Terriglobia bacterium | reverse complement strand
CGCCCTGAAGCAGATCAACACGAAGAACGTGAAGCAGCTTCAGGTCGCCTGGAGTTATGACACAGGAGACCAGACCAGCTACACCTTCTCGCCCATCGTGATCGACAACATCGCCTACTTTGCTGCCAAACAAGGCTCCCTGGTTGCTGTTGATGCTACCACCGGCAAAGAAATCTGGGTCCACGAATTCCCCTCTGCCGGCGGTGGTCGCGGGGGCCAGTTCGGCGGGATCTCCGGGCAGCGCGGTGCCAACTACTGGGAATCTAAGGACCGTTCCGACCGCCGCATCCTGGTCTCTCAGGGCGGCTTCGTCCACGCCATTGACGCGCGTACCGGCAAACTTGTTCAAGCCTTCGGTGACAACGGCAAGCTCGACCTCCGTACGGGGCTCGACCGAGGCCCCGCGCTCGCCTCCCGCACCCCCGGTCGCGTCTTCGAAAACATCCTCATCCTCGGCTCTGCCACCGGCGAGGGCTACCTCGCGCCGCCCGGCGACGTGCGCGGCTTCAACGTCGTCACTGGTAAGCTTGCCTGGGTCTTCCACACCATCCCCCGCCCCGGCGAATTCGGCTACGACACCTGGCCCAAAGACGCGTACAAGTACATGGGCGGCGTCGACGTCTGGGGCGAAATGACCGTTGATGAAAAACGCGGTATTGTCTACCTTCCCACCGCCTCCGCCAAGTACGAACTCTACGGCGGTGACCGCCCGGGTGACAACCTCTACGCCGATTGCATCCTCGCCCTCGACGCCCGCACCGGCAAGCGACTGTGGCACTTCCAGACCGTCCACCACGACCTTTGGGATTACGATCTTCGACCGGGTTACCGGCAAACCGCTTTGGCCCATTGAGGAGCGTGCCGTTCCGCAATCCGATGTCCCCGGTGAAGTCACCTCTAAGACCCAGCCCTTCCCGACCGTCGTGCCGCCCTTCGCGCGCCAAAGCATGACCGTCAAGGACATGTTTGAAGGCTTCATGAAACCCGAGGAAATTGGCTGGTGGAAGGACCGCCTCACCAATGCCCGCACCGGCTTCTATACCCCGATCAGCACCAGGGCGGATACCATCCAGCTCCCCAGTGTGAACGGCGGGGCCCTTTTCTTCTCCACTGGTGCCGACCCGACGAATGGCACCGTCTATGTGGAATCGAAGGACATGCCGTCCATCATGAAGCTGGTCCCGGCAGGCGAATCGACAGCAGCGAATAACC
>RGPS01000552.1 GCA_010084195.1 Terriglobia bacterium | reverse complement strand
TGCCTGGAGGCAGCGCTCTGGGCCTTTGCATCCACCGACTCCTTCGATGCCGCAGTGTTGGCCGCTGTGAATCTTGGGGACGACGCTGACACGACAGGAGCCGTGTGCGGGCAGATCGCGGGGGCGTTCTACGGGGCTTCAGCGGTGCCCGTTGAATGGCGGAAGAAGTTGGCCCTGCTTGAGGAGATCGAGAAGCTGGGAGCCGGACTGTGCAAGATGGCTGAGGAATAGCTGACCGATGGCCTCGCTCTCCAAATCCACCTACCTGATGGGGTTGCAGTGCCCGAAGCTGCTCTGGCACCGCTACAACGCCAAGGATGAGCTGCCGGTTGCCGATGCAGCCCAGCAGGCCATCTTTGATCAGGGCCATGAAGTAGGGGCGTGGGCGAAGCGGTTGTATCCGGACGGGATTGAAGTCGGGGAAGGCGTGGTGGAGTTGAAGGAGGTTGCGGTAAGAACCCAGCAGCACCTCCCCAGCCGGAAACCGCTTTTCGAGCCCGCGTTCCTGACCCCCACCTGCTACGCCCGTGCCGACATCTTGGTTCCAGTCGGGAGAAACCAGTGGGACGTGGTTGAGGTCAAGAGCTCGACCAAACCGAAGGACATCAACTCCCATGACCTCGCCTTCCAGCGCCACGTTTACGAATCGGCCGGGCTGAAGATTCGCAAGACGATGTTGATGCACCTCAACAGCGATTACGTCCGCCAGGGAGCCATCGAGCCAGAGAAGCTGCTGACCACCACCGACCTCACCGATGAAGTGGTTGAACTCTGCGCTGATGTCCCAAGGAAAGTAGCGGAGATGTTGGTGGTGATCGGCGGAAAGCAGTTCCCGGCTGTGGCGATCGGGAAGCAGTGCGCTGATCCCTACGAGTGTCCACTGACTGGGAAATGCTGGAGCTTTCTGCCCGACCACAGCGTCATGGATCTCTACAGCGGCAAGCAGAAGGGGTTCGCATTGATCAAACAGGGCATCGTTAGGCTGGCCGACATCCCCGCCACAACAAAGCTGACCGACCGACAGGCCATCCAGCGCTCCGTCATCCAGAACGGCAAACCCCACCTCGACCGGCAGGCCATCCGCTCGTTCTTGGCCACGCTCAAGTATCCGTTGTCGTTTCTGGATTTCGAGACCATCAACCCCGCCATCCCGTTGTTCGACGACTCCAGCCCCTACCAGCAGATCCCGTTTCAGTTCTCGCTCCACGTTGTTGA
>RGPS01000551.1 GCA_010084195.1 Terriglobia bacterium | reverse complement strand
GTACATGCCAACCGCAGCCGCCCCTCTGACTCCCTCCCCAGCCGCCGCTGCAGCCCCTACCCGCCGGCGTCCCCGTCCTCACCCCTACAACAGGCTGCAGGTCAGCGAAGGCGGCTGTACGGGCTTCATGCTGTCGGGGTCCAGCACGGGAGAAACCTGCAACCGCAAGGTCAAGCCCGGCACAGACCGCTGCGGGCTGCACAAACGAAAGTGAAAAACAAACAGAAACGTCTGTCATGGCTCTTGAGTGAGGGAGAGATAGGAGACCTAGTGAGGGAGAACAAGTCTCCCCATGAAACCAGGAGTGGGTGGTCATTCTCGTACGTGAAGAAGGCAGGAAAGGGTCTCTGCCTCCTCTTCAGTACGGTAACAGGCAGGACATTATATATATATATATATATATATATAGGCCTTCCTATATACGTCCAGCGCAACGAAGACGCCCTTTTACGTACTACTTGCTGGAAAACGCCTATACCTAACGGCCTTGCCACGATTCTAGAGAGGCAAGGGACCTCTCCCTTCACTCAGCCAAGGGGAAAGCCCGTAAATCTACTCTACCCTCTTCCGTACTGTCCCTTTAACACAACTAGATGGGTGGGGGTCACGCGGACTTTAGAATGCCAACTACACGGGCCATGTGCGCTTGCAGTTCGCTCCGAGAGGCAAAGGCGGAGAGATCCGCTTGCTGCCACTCCTCGAACAGCCCCAGCCACCACGCGGAATGTTGCCGCCACCACTGCCGCATGTCGGAGATGTGAAGGCGCTGGGCCACCAGCCGCCAGTTGACAGTGCCTCCCAGCCAGGATCGCAGCAGGTACTTGGCCACGACGTTGTGCTCCGACTCCTTTCCAGCAGGCCGGAGATGCAGAAGGAAGAAGCGGTCGGGGTGGGATGCCTGTTTCAGCACCCGGACGGGCCAGCATTTCAGGACGCCGCCCAGACGCGCCTTGATGGCGTGGTACCACTGCTCCATCAAGGCCTGCCGGTGGTCCATCGGTCCCTTGAGTTCCACCTGCCGCCCCGACCACGCATCCTCCTCCTTGCGCCACACACCCACCATAGTGGCCGGTTTCTGGGGGCTGTCCGCCATGGTCGAAAACAGATCAAACTCCATCTCCTCTACCTGAAGCCACCGGCCCTTCAACGGCTGTACCGGCATCCGACCCTTCCCCTCCGGCAGCGCCACCCTCTGCGGTTCTTGAGTCCGTTCCTGCTGTTCTTGAATCC
>RGPS01000056.1 GCA_010084195.1 Terriglobia bacterium | reverse complement strand
CTACTCGTAATCCTGATTCACGTGCCTCAACGGCAGCGCGTAATCCGGCACCTCCAGCACCTATTACAAGGACACCCTCCCCCCCTGGGTCGAGAAGCTCAACGCCGCCAAACCGTCCGCTCCCTCAGAAAAAGCCGACTGGCTCCCCCTCAACGCCAAACCCGGTACCAAACCTTTCTGCAACATGGCCGACGCCAAAGGTGATATCCCCAAATGCCGTTCCCTCGAAGCCAGCCCCTGGGGCAATGAACTCATCGAAGAGTTTGCCGAACAGGCCATCCTGAACGAGAAACTTGGAAACCACAAAGGTACCGACCTCCTCGCCGTCAGCTTCTCCTCCAACGACTACGTCGGCCACGCCATGGGCCCCGATTCCTCCGAAGTCCACGACATCTCTCTCCGCACCGACCTCCTCCTCGGCAAACTCTTCGCCGCCCTCGAAAAGTCCGTCGGCATGGCCAACGTCGTCGTTGTCCTCACTGCCGACCACGGCGTCAGCCCCATCCCCGAAGTCAACGCGAAGCGCAACATGCCCGGAGGGCGCGCCGATTCCGCTGCCCTCTCCAAAGCCATTGAGGCTGCACTCTCAGCCAAATACGGCGGTGGCAAATGGATCGTTGGCAAAGAAGGCTGGCAGCCCTACCTCAACACCGAACTCATCGCTGCAAAAAATCTCGATGAAGCCGAAGTCCAGCGCACCGCCGCCGCCGCCGCCCGCCGCCAGCCACACGTCTTCGGCGTCTTCACCAACCAGCAGATCGTCAACGGCCAGATGCCCATCTCGCCTGTGTCCACCGGAGTCCAGCACGGCTTTTTCTTCGGCCGATCCCCCGATCTCATCGTGCTTCAGGACCCGTTCTATCTCTTCGAAGCGCCCCCTGCCGCGAACTCCACCACGCCCCCCGGCACTTCCCACGGTTCGCCCTTCAACTACGACAACCACGTCCCCGTCATCTTTATGGGCCCCGGCCTCAAGCCCGGTCGCTACTTCCAGCGCATCGCCGTCAACGACATTGCCCCCACCATCTCCGCTATCGCAGGTGTCCAGGAACCGTCCGGCAGCGTAGGCCGAGTCCTCCTGGAGATGTGGCAATAGTGGGCCTGAAGGGCTTCGTCGACTTTATGGCAAAGATGGGCCTCGCCGTCCGCGACGATCCCCCGAAAGTGATCGACTTCGCCGCTCGCCAGTGGGGGCCCCCCGCTAATGGCTGGACCCTCTCCGTCGAGGCGATCCCTGCCGCCGAGTCCGGTGACTCGCCCTCCCTCTCCATCGTCATCCGCAACGTCGGCACCCAAACCCAGACGCTGACCATCCCGGTTTCGAAGAACGACCGGACCTGGATCCACTTCTATACCGTTGAACTCCACGAGGCAAACGGCAGAGAAGTCCCCCTCGCCGCCTTCGGCAAAACCGCCCTCGACCCTGCCCGCCGAGCCGAACTCTTCGAAACCGAACTGGCCCCCGGAGCCTGGAACGAAACCGTGCTCCCCCTCGGGTCTTTCTTCAACGTTCGTGGCAACAACAACAACCTCCGTGCCACCGCCAGCGCCACCCTTTCCCCAGGTCTTGCGCTCCAGTCGAATACCACCCAGGTTTGACCCGGCGGTTCGTTAGCGCTCGCGCGGCAGTCCGGACTCCTGCAAATTTGCCTGCTTTCCCAATCGCGACCCCTGCCTCGCGGTGTGCCTTCTGGAGCCGCCTCGGTGGTCGCCCCCGACGCTTCAGGGACACCGCCACAAGGCGCTCCAGTGCCCCAATGCTCTCCGTCAACGCCGTGCGCTCCGTGTACATCTCCTTCAATATCCTGCTCAGGTTCATTGGACGTACTCTCACTCCTATAGCGGTTTAGCGTCAAAAACTGCGCCAAAGTCTCAATACCCTGTCTTTTTTCGCCCTTCTCCGTCCCTCACTAATCCCTCTTCGGCCTCGCCGTCAAGCCCGACGACACCGAACTCGTCTGCTCCAAAGATGCCGAACTTCAAATGGATCTCCACCTCATCCGTACCCTGCGGTAGCGGAGGTACAGATCTCGTTCACGTCGAAATTACCGTTTTTTTCTGATTCTTATCAACACGTTGCGCTCACCCCCCGCAGATCCTCGTTCTGTCGCCTGCTATTCCCTGGACAGGCGGCACTCACTTTGCTCCGCCGGAAAGCGAATCACAATGACGCCGCACAACAACGAAACCTCACAGGCCCGCCTTCTCGCCAACCAGGCCAACGCCCGTCACTCCACCGGCCCGAAAACCGAACCCGGTAAGGCCAAATCCAAAATGAACGCCCTCCGCCACGGCCTTACCGGTCAGTTCTGTGTCATGAATGAACCCGACCGCATCGCCTGGGCTGCTTTCGAAAAAGACTATCTCGAAGCCCTCGCCCCTGTCGGTGCCATCGAGCGCCAACTCGCCATCACGCTCGCGCAAAACAACTGGCGTCTCAATCGCGCCCGCGCTATCGAATCCAACATCGAAGGCCTCGGCAACCAGGAATTCGCTGAAGGCGTCGAATCCGAATCCCCTGAAGTCGAGTTCGCCGTCACCCAGGCGAAAACCTGGCTCAATCACCACCCCGCCTTCACCAATCTGACACTCTACGAGAACCGCATCCAGCGCCAGCTCGCCCAGGTCGAAAAGCGCCTCGAACTTCTCCAGTCCGAACGCAAAGCCGCCGAAGTGAAGGCCCTCGACGAGGCCGAACTCCTCCTCCGCCAGTCCCTCATGAAGGGCGAGGATGTCAATCCGGCCAGTTCTCTCGAAGTCAGTGGCTTCGTTTTTTCAGCCGCCAAAGTCCTCGCCAGCCTGAACCGAAAACTGGCCCTCGCCTCCGCCCGTTTCCACAAACAAAACGGCTGGGACCCGAAGAAAACCTTCCCCGAGGCCCAGCCGTTGTCATTTTTGAGGCCAGACACGCTTCCAAAAGCGGCCTGACCCTGTCGAAATATCTACTGCTGCAGCGCCGCTTCCGCGTCCAAAACCGCCGCCGACCCGTGAATCACCGAGGCAATCCGAATCGCCGCCAGAATGGTCTCTTCCGTGACATTCTTCTGCCGCAACACACCTTCGTGCGAAGCCACACAAGCGCCACAGCCGTTAATCGCCGAAACAGCCGTACACCACAACTCGAAGTCCACCGGGTCCGCCCCGTGGCTCCGGATTACCTGCATCCGAAGCCGGGCCGGAATCTGCGAATACTTCTCGTTCCCGCTCAAATGCTGAAAACGGTAGTAGATGTTATTCATCCCCATCACCGCCGCCGCAGCTTTGGCACCATTCATCGCTTCCGGACTCAAATGCAGAGCCGCTTCCGCCACAACTGCCCGCAGCAAACGAGGTTCCCGCGAGGTGATGGCCGAAGCCACCGCCGTGCCCCACGTCTGCTGCTCCGTCAGTTCGGCCTGCTTCAGGACGTTCTGCAGATTCAGCTTCAGATCGCGCGCGTAGTCCGGGAAAAGTGGATACAGGCTTTCCATCAGACTTTCAGAACGTCGTCGCCCTTGTTCCAGTTGCAGGGGCAAAGTTCATCCGTCTGCAGCGCGTCCAGAACCCGCAGAACTTCCTGCGGATTACGTCCGACCGAAAGATCGTTCACCGACACAAACCGGATCACGCCTTCCGGGTCAACAACAAACGTCGCACGCTGCGCCACACCGGCATTCGGGTCCAGAATACCCAGCGCCTTGCAGAGTTCCTGCTTCACATCGGCCAGCATCGGGAACGGCAGGTCCTTCAGATCGGCGTGGTGAGTTCTCCACGCATGGTGGACGAATTCGGAATCCGTGCTGCCGCCCAGTAACTGCGCGTCACGGTCCAGGAAATCGCCGTTCAGTTTGCCGAAAGCGGCAATCTCCGTCGGGCACACGAAGGTGAAATCCTTCGGCCAAAAGAAGTAGACCTTCCACTTACCAGCGAAGCTCTCGTTGGTGATCTGCGTAAAGGCGTTCTTCATGTCCAGCGACACCGTCGCCGTCACGTTAAATTCAGGGAACTTCTGTCCTACTCCAAGCATCTGTTGCTTCTCCTGTATTGTTTGATAAAGCTCGTCAACGGCGGCCATCAGGACAGTGTCCTTTTCGGTCAGACCATTTACGGAATGCGTGTAACTGGTGACTTCAACCTTGCCCCACTTCAGGACAATGTCGGGGTGATGCGCCTGGTTTTCTGCCACCGCAGCAATGCGGTGTACAAAATCCAGGCCCATCAGGAAATCGGGAAAACTATAGGTCTTTTTGATGCTCTCTACTGACATCGGATGCACTTACCTCTCAGAATCGCTTCAAATGCGCGGAACTGCTTCTTCTCCATCTCTGGCGGCAAATCGAACCACTCCACGTCTTCCACGGAACCGCAGTTGTCGCAGATAAAATGGTGGTGCTTCTCCAGGTTGGCGTCGTACCTTGCAGCCTTGCCATCCAGCATGATCTCGATCACCAGGCCCGCTTCCACCAGCGCATGCAGCGTGTTGTAAACAGTAGCCCGCGACGTCATCGCGTTGTCCCTGTTCACCGCAGCGCAAAGCTCTTCCACCGTCGCATGGTCACGCCGCAACAGCAGATGTTCCATAACAAAGAACCTCTGCGGAGTCCGCCGGACCCCTGTCCGCCGGAAAGCTTCCTCGATCATTTGTGCTGCTTCAAGTGTCGTCATAGGGATTGGATATCAATCCAACTTTAGAACTGATTCTAATATAGCACGTAGAGCCGATTACCGCCACGCTCTGTCACAAATTTCATCCCCCAGAGCTCCGGATTCTCCCGGACATCCGCTGCCACCCAGTTGCCGTCATCAATCAAAAGGTAGTCGATCCCGTGCCGCCGAAGCTCCCGCGTCGCATCCAGCCGAAGGTCCCCAGGCGCCGGTTCATCCACCTTCTCCAGGCGCGCGTCAATGCCGTCCAGTTGCACCACTACCTTGCCCTGATCATGCGAACTATGCAGTTCCACGCGGTCCAGCGTAGTTCCCGGAGCGAATTCCGCCTCCACAAACATGCCGGGCCGAATCGGCTCCCATGCCATCCATCGTGTCGCCAGATTTCCATCCACTGCCAGCCCAATGTCGTACGGAAAAGGCCTCGAATCGAGGTGCAAAGCCTTCACCTCCCGGTCGCCCGAGAAGAACTTCAGTTCCCCAATGCTCCATATATCCACCGGATGCGAGGCCGTCTGCGTCATCCGAAGACGCCCCACCAAACGCGCCGGAAACGTGTAGCGGAGATTCCACGTAGGCAGCAGGCCGCCCTGTGTCGGGATCGTCAACGTGTCCTGCAACTGATCGCCTTCAGCCGATTGATACGTCACCATCACGTCGGTCTTCGCATACCCTTCACCCACCGGAGTGGTGCTCAGCACCTTCTTCCCCGCCGGAACATAGGTATCCAGCATCTGCCCGGTGATCCAGGGAAAGGAATGCTGTGCCAGAAACTCATCCTGCGGAATCAGGCGCAAGGCCGCTTTCCAGGGGATATCTTTGATCCGGACATTGCCGCCCGTCTCGTACCGGGCCGTCATGCTCGGCCACGCCAGCAAAGCCGCGCATGCCACCAGTCCGGCCATCGCCAGACGCCACCGGATCAGCACCAAAGCCATCGCCAGCGCCACAAACGGCAGCACCGGCAGCAGAAACCGCGCCGCAATATTCTGCGGGTAAGGAATCAGGAATACAGCCGCCGCCAGCAGAATTCGTCGCCCCTCGCGCCATTTCAACGCCGCGAGCCCGATTGGTGCCAGCAGGAACCACGGCCCCAGTTGCCCGCCCAGTCGTCCCGTCACCGTCACCATCCAGAACCAGGGACGAAGGTCTTCCACGTCATAGCGTCGGTACCAGGTCCGCGTAAAATCCTCGAAGTTGACGTGGATGTAAGGGTTCGGAAACAGCCGGTTCAGGAAAGGAGCCAGGGGATTCCCCACGTAGATCCAGTTCTTCACCAGCCACGGAACCGCAATCAGCGCCGCCGCCAGACGGCACAAATGCTGGCGTCGCTTGACAAACTGGCCGCGCTGCCGGGCAACACCGTGGTCTGCTGCACCCATGAATACACGCTGAGCAATTTACGGTTTGCCGTGGCGGTAGACCCCGCAAACCCCGCCACAGGCGACAGGAACACCAGCAACGCAGCCCCCGCACCTGCCGCCGAATGCCCGATTCGCTGACCATAACTGAAGATCAGCAGCGGCAACGCCAGCAGGAAACAGCACTCTACGGTAGCCGCCGCCGACTGCCGCCCCAACGAGAACGCCTCCAGGAACAGCATCTCCATTCCCAGCGGCATGTTGGCATAAAAGCTCGTCGTGATCCGGTGAAAGCCGTGCTCCCGAAAGAACCGATACACCAGCCCCAAATGATAAGTCTGCCCATCGGGACTATACTCCGGAGCCACCGCATTCACCAGATAGACAAACGCGTAAACCCCGAATACGGCGAACCACAGTGCCCCCGGCCACTCCACCTTGCCCACAACTTTCACCCGGTAATTGAAGTACAGGGCCACCCCGCCCACCACCCAAAAAGACGCGGTCCACACCAGCCCCAGCGCACACAGCCCAAACACCAGCAAGCTCAGCAACGCCGACCCCACAATGCCTGCCAGCACCTCGTGCTCCAGCCGACGCAGCCGAATCTGCAAGCGGTCAAAAAGTATGCGCCCCAAAGCCCACGCGGTTGCCACCGTGAACCCGGCACCAAACAAGATGGACAGGGCGCGGCGCATCGCCTATAGCGGCTCTTGCTGCGTCATGCAGTGGAGCGTGCCCAAACCCCACACAAGTTCCACGCAGTTGATGCCGATCACTTGCCGGTCCGGGAAACATTCGGCCAGCGTGTTCAGCGCAATTCGGTCATTTGGGTCATTGAAAACCGGCACCAGCACCATCTTATTCGCGATATAGAAATTCGCATAACTGGCCGGCAAACGAACGCCGTCGAACACCACAGGAGCAGGGCAGGGAAGCGTCTTCACCTTTAGCGGAAAGCCCTTCAGAATCTCCAGATTCTCCCGCAGCGGCTCGTAGTTGTCGTCCGCCGGGTCGTCTTCTGCAACGATCACCACCGTATCCCGATCCGTGAACCGTGCCAGGTCGTCCACATGCCCGTGCGTGTCGTCGCCCGCGATGCCGTTCTTCAGCCAGAGCACCTTGTCGATACCCAAATGCCTCGCCATTTCCGCTTCGATCTGCTCCCGGCTCATCCCCGGATTCCGCGCCTGAATCGGACTCAGCAAACACTCTTCGGTAGTCAGCAAAAGCCCCGAGCCATTCACGTCCAGACTGCCGCCTTCCAGCACCATGGAGGGCGCGAATTTCGGCACTCCGGCCAGCTCCGCAACCCGGTGTCCGGCAGCATCATCCAGCAGATGGTTCTCATACTTGGCCCACCCGTTGAAACGCCACTTCACCGCCGCCTTCTCCCCCGCAGCGTTCTTCACGAACAACGGTGCGAAATCACGCGTCCAGACCCTGTCCGTCTCCACGGTGTAGAAATCGACTGCCGCCAACTCGGCTCCGTTGCGCTCCAGAATCTGCCGGGCCGCCTCGCGGGCATCCTCGTCTTTGACCAGGATGCGAACTCTCTCCACCTGCGAGAGCTTGCGAACAATCTCGCCATAAACCCACGGAATCGGCTCAAACCGATCCGGCCAGTCTTCATGATTGTGGGGCCAGGCGAGCCACGTCGCCAGATGCGGTTCCCACTCCGCAGGCATCCGCTGCCTCACGTCAGAAACGCTCACGCGAGAAACCGGTTCACAATCGGTCCGTAAGCATCAATTCGACGGTCCCGCAGGAACGGCCAGTTGCGGCGAATCTCTTCTACCTTGGATACGCTGCAGTCCTGAAGCAGAATCTCTTCCTCGGAGTGCGAAGCATAGTGCGAGACCCGCCCCATCGGGTCCGCGATAAACGACCCGCCCCAGAACTCAATCTCGGCCGGAGCCTGGCCTTCCATGCCAACGCGGTTCACTGCCGCCACATAGACGCCGCTGGCAATGGCATGAGCCCGCATCGCCGTCACCCAGGCATCATACTGGGCCGCGCCCCACTCAGCTTTCTCCGGAGGTTGCCATCCGATAGCCGTCGGATAGAACAGAATGTTCGCCCCCGCCAAAGCCGCCAGACGTGCCGCTTCCGGGTACCACTGATCCCAGCACACCAACGCCGCAATGCGCCCGAACTTTGTATCGAACGCTTTGAATCCCGTGTCGCCCGGCGTGAAGTAAAACTTCTCATGGAACAGAGGATCTTCCGGGATATGCATCTTCCGGTAGAGCCCCGCCTGGCTGCCATCGGCGTCAATAATCACCGCTGTGTTGTGATACAGACCCGGCGCGCGCTTCTCAAACAACGACGCCACAATCACAATTCCTAACTCCGCTGCAAGCTTCGACAACGCCACAGTGGAAGGGCCGGGAATCGTCTCAGCCAGGTCGAAATTTGCATGAATCTCGCCTTGACGGCAGAAGTACTCCGAGCGAAACAGCTCCTGCAGGCACACAATCTGCGCGCCCATTTGCGCTGCTTCGCGCGTCTTTTGAATGGCTTTGTCGAGATTTTCCTGCGTGTCTCCTGTGCAGGACATCTGAACCAGCCCGATGCGAAATTTATCCGGGGTCACCAAGACTATTCTACGTTGGTGGCCCAGCCTGCGATAATTGCAGCTTGCCGCTGCGTACTCTAGTCATCTGCCATGCTCCCGTCGATGCCGCCCCCGCGCGGCAACTCGCCGAATTCCTTGTCACGAACCTCGCCCTGGAGATCTCGTTCGATACCTCGCTCCCCCTCCTCGACGCCGTCGAACGCGCGATCTCAGCTCCGTTCGCGCTCGTCCTCTTTTCGCCCGCCTCGGTGCCTGCAACCTGGGTCCGCTCCGCCTGGGAGCCCGTGTTTCTGAAGGCTCCTGATGAGTTCGGTGCCCACCTTGGGTTCGCGCTTCTGGCCGATTGCAAATTCCCCGAACTCCTCCGCCGGGAGCGGTTCTTCGACTTCACCAAGAGCTTCCTCGAACCAGCACGTCTCGTCAAACAATGGATGATGCACCCCGGCCAGGTGCCTCGCCGCATCTTCGGCCATGCCGAACTGCGGGCGACTCTCGCGGATCGCCCCGGCTCCCTTCATGGTCTCGACTCAGCCAGTCCCTTCCTGACCGAGTGCGACCTCGATTTTGAGCAGGTGGTCCGCCTGGACGCCAATGGCCGAACCCCGGCAGGCATCATTGGCGAAACCGGCCACCTCCTCGGCGTTTCTCTGAAAGAAAATGCGGATCGCAATCGCGAGCTTCTCGTGGAAGACCTCGCACAACACCGCGCCCTGCTGATCTACGACAACCTTCCCGAGCAGCACTCTGGCCACGGTCATCACCACCACAGGACCCTCACCAGTCAATTCCGATCCCGACTTTGCCACCTTGCCCGAGCGGCTCGAAGTGGGCTTGCGGGCGGGCTGGGAAGTTTGCGAGTATCTCGATCCGCTGCAGCGCTATGCCGAGAAGATCGAGGTCCTGCGCCTGATGCTGGAAGTCGCCCAACGGAAGGGCCTGAGTGACTGGTCCATTAAACACGAGCTGTCCTTCATGCTGGACGACAACGGGCCCGGCATTTCCATCCCCCACACCGCTTCGGCGGAGGTCCGGCAACTGGATTTGTTCTGACCGTATGGCCGACGACCTGAAGCGCCTGTACAACCGGGAACTTGTTGAGGGTCTCGCGTTCGACCTGGACCTGCCTTCCGGCTTCATTGATGAATGCCTCAGCGGTCTGGAAGCGCTCGAACTGATGGCTCGGGCTGCGCACATTGCGGAGGTGATGCATCGCCATTTGCCGACATATTTCCCGGACACTGCCGCAGTTCTCATCCGGTCGCTGCATTCACCCACCGCCGGCAACAGCTTTCGGTTTCTGCCCCATTCCCTGCTGATCTCTCGCTATGGCATCGACCATTTTGAAGAAGCGATGCAGGCCCAGCACGAACTGACGAAGCGCTTTACCGCCGAGTTCAGCATCCGGGCGTTTTTCGAAAAGTATCCGGCTGAAACCCATGCCCGATTCACGGAATGGGCGAGGGATGAAAACCACCATGTTCGTCGTCTGGTGTCGGAGGGTTCGCGCCCCCGCCTGCCGTGGGCCGCGCGCCTGCGAGCTTTCCAGCAGGACCCGGCACCGGTCATTGCGCTTCTGGAACTGCTGAAGGACGATCCCGAACTTTACGTCCGGCGCTCCGTTGCCAACAACCTGAATGACATCGCGAAGGACCATCCACAGAAGGCCGTGGAGGTCTGCCGCCGATGGGCAAAAGATGCCGGTCCGGAACGCTGGTGGATCATCCGCCAGGCTTTACGGAGCCTGGTGAAACAAGGGCATCCCGAGGCCCTCGAAATCCTCGGCTTCGCAGGGTCACCGAAAGTGCAGATCTCGAACGCGGCGTTCGCCCCGCCAACTCTCCGGATCGGCGATACCCTCCGCTTTTCCTTCGACCTGACGAGTACGTCCGCCAGAAAACAGACCCTACTGGTGGACTATGCGATCCACTATGTGAAAGCCAATGGCAGGACGGCGCGCAAGGTCTTCAAATTGACGTCTGCAATTCTGCCCCCGCGTGGTTCGGTAACGCTCCGCGCCACCACCTCGTTTCGTGAGATGACAACGCGGAAACACTATCCCGGAATTCACACCCTTGACGTGCTGATCAACGGAGTCATCTTTCCGCTCGGCGCTGTCACGCTGACAGCTTGAGTTTTACCTTCGCTGCAGTGAACGGCACGTCCCGCAGACGAATGCCCGTAGCATCGAAAACCGCGTTGGCGACCGCTGCGGCAACCGGCGCGCAAGCCGCTTCACCGGCTCCGTGTGACGGCAGCTCGGGCTGATTGATGAGCGCCACTTCCAGCTTCGGCGCATCGGGGAAGCGGAGCAGGGGGTAGCTGACCCAGTCCACACTGGTAATCCTCTTGCCGTCGGAAAGGACCTCCTCGTGCAGGGTGCGGCTCAGGGTCTGCAGGATGTTGCCCTCCACCTGGTTGCGCAGGCCATCGGGGTTGATGATGAGACCACAGTCGTGGGCGCATGTAATGCGGGTGACCCGGATCTTTCCGGTGGCCTTTTCCACCTCTACTTCCATCGCCATCGCGACATAGTTTTCGGCGTGCTTGTAGCGCATGTAGGCCATGCCGCGCCCGGTCATCTTCGGACCGGTTTGCTTCGGTGCCGGCGAGGGACGAGGCTTCCATCCAAGCATCGCGGCTGCCTTGTCGATGACAGCCAAAGCACGGGGATCTGTGAGTCCCTGCTTGCGGAAGGCAATGGGGTCGGAGGCCACCGAGGCGGCCAGTTCGTCCATAAAGCTCTCCACCGCAAATACCGTCGCGATCTTGCCCGGCGCGCGCAGGTTCGAGAGGCGGATCGGCGTATCCTTCAGTTGCTTGCCCGTGACGCGCAGGTTCGGAATGGCGTAGGGCGGATCGAGGTTCTGGATCACCGGGACGCCCTGTCCCTGAGGTGCCGCCGTGGCCAAACCCGCCGCGACGGGACTGAGCGCCGAGCCTGTCCACTGGGGTCCGGCAGGGCCGATTGCGGAGCTGTCCCACGCGAGAATTCTGCCGTCTTTGTCGAGGGCACCAGTCACTTCCAGCATGTGGGCCGGGCCTTTGGGGTCCCACACAAGCTCGTCCTGGCGCGACCATTGCAACCGAACCGGGGCCCCGACAGCCTTCGAAATCAGCGCGGCATCGGCAGCCGCATCGTAAGCGCCGTTGCTGCCGTAGGAGCCCGACCCATCCATATAAACGACCCGAACTTTGGCGGGTTGAATATTGAGCGTTCTGGCGACCAGGCCCCGAACGCCGAAGACATCCTGAGTAGAAGACCAAACGCTGACGCCGGAGTCTTTCACGTCCGCGACCGAACACGATGGTCCCAGCGAGGCGTGGCTCTGGAACGGCCAGTAGTAGGTGGCTTTCAAGGTTTTTGCTCCAGCCAGAGCGGCGGGTGCGTCTCCTTTTTTGACCACTTCCTGCTCACGTTCCGGCTTCGTCCGGGCTATTTCGGCAGCGAGGTTTGCGGACGGCGTCATCGCCCGGCCTTCGCTCCACGTGACCTTGAGTTCCCGTGCGGCCCGCACGGCAGCCCATTCGTCTTTGGCGACGACGGCGAGGAAGTCGCCGAGCCTCACAACCCTGGCGTCAGGAATTGCCCGGATAGAGGCTTCGTCAACGGCCTCCGGCTTCGCTCCGATGGCGGTAGGCCGGATCACCCGGGCGTGGAGCATGCCGGGGATCTTGTGGTCATGGACATACGCAAAGCGGCCCGTCGATTTGCGGGGCACATCGGTCCGCAGGATCGGTTTTCCAACAACCGTGTAAGTTGCAGGTTTCCTTTGCGGTGCCTTCGGATCCACCTTCAGGTCGAAGCGCTTCCCGCCGATCAGCTCAGAGACGGAAACTCCGGTGCCGCCACCGTTGGGGCGGACGATGCCGCCTTCGAGGGTGAGTGAATCCGCCGGAGCACTAAGCTTCTTCGCGCCCAAATCGAGGAGAGCCTTGCGTGCCGTAGCTGCGGCCTGCCGGATGTCTGCCCCGCCACGTGGAACGCCGGAACTGCCACCCGTCCCGCCATGATTCGGGACAATGCCGGTGTCGCCATCAATGACGGTGATGCGGTCCACCGGAATGCCCATCTCCTCAGCGGTGATCTGCGCATAAACCATGCGGATGCCGGTGCCAGGATCGACATGGCTGGTGAAGACAGTCACCTTGCCATCAGGGTGGACTGCGATGAAGCTGTCGAGCTCCGGCGCTGCCTGCGCCGTTGGCCCCTGCCCTTTCAAACTGAAACTGACAATGAGCGCTGCACCGGTCTTGAGGAGAGTTCTGCGTGTCGGGTTCATTGGATTATGCCTTCCCCGCGCGAACAACCGCCGCCAGAATTCGGGTATGTGTCCCGCAGCGGCACAGATGCCCCGAGAGCGCGGTTTTGGCCTGCTCCAGCGTCGGGTGGGGCGTCGTCTTCAACAGCGCTTCGGTGGCCATCACCATGCCATTGGTGCAGTAGCCGCACTGTGCGGCCTGCTCGGCGATAAACGCGGCTTGTACCTTGTCGGGATTTTCTGGAGTTCCGAACGCTTCAATGGTGGTGACGCTCTTGCCGGCCACCGTTCTGATGGGAGTCACGCAGGAGCGAGCGACCTTGCCATCCACCAGGACCGCACAGGCTCCACACTGGCCCAGGCCACAACCGAACTTCGGGCCGTGGAGGTCGAGCGTGTTGCGCAGGAGGTAGAGGAGGGGCTGGTCGGGGTCCCAGGACTCGACGCTGACGTCGCGGTCGTTCACTTTGAACTTATAGGTCGGCATGGTGGTTCTGGCTCCCAATATATGCTGAAAGCTCCTCTATATGCCTGCCTCTTTACAAAATTCTTCAGTGTTGGTGATCGGCGCTTCCAGCGGTATGGGGCGGGAAACTGCCCTGCAGTTCGCCCGTCAGGGGGCGAATGTGACGGCGGTGGCCCGGCGGTTGGAGCGGCTCCGCGAGATAGAGGCTGAGGTCGGCCTGATTGTGGAAGGGGACGCGAAAGACCCGGCATCCATGGAGCGGGCTGCGGCTGCGGCCACGGAGAAGTTCGGGGGCGTGGACATCCTGATCTACGCCACGGGCGACAACATTCCGGACCGGGCGATGTCGCGGCTGACGACCGAAATCTGGGACCACATGATTCAGGTGAATCTGAGCGGCGCATACTACGCCAGCCGGGCGGTGCTGCCGGGGATGCGGGCCCGGAAGGCAGGGCTTCTAATTTATATTTCGTCCAAGTCGGCGGTGATTCCCGATGAGTCGGGGGCGTCGTATCAGGCGGCGAAGACCGGGCTTCGGGGCCTGGCGCAGGCGATCCGGGTGGAGGAGAAAGGTAACGGCATTCGGACCTGTGTGGTTTACCCGGGGCTGACCGATACCGAGATTATTCTGAAGCGCCCGGTGAAAACTCCGGACGAAACCCTGGCGAAGGCACTGCAAGCTTCGGATGTTGCGGAACTGGTTGTATCAATTGCCACATTGCCGGCCCGGACGTGGGTTCCGGAGGTCCATTTGTTCCCCGCCGGGTTGTAGCCGTTCTGTCATACTGAAGACGACGCTGAAGACGCCGTTATGGTTCAAATTGGAGAGTCCGTCGCGACCCTCGCCACCCCCCTCGAACACCTCGTCGCCTGCCACCGCAGGCTTGAGCAGCGGCTCGCCACTTTCGTGAAAGCGGGGGCTGCACTGGAGGCGAAACCGCAACAGGCCCTGGAGGCGATTGCGTCGGCGATCCGCTTCATGGACACGAACGGTGCCTGGCACACGGAAGATGAGGAAGAAAGCGTTTTTCCCCGGTTGAAACCCTATTTGACGGCGCAGGAAACGACGTTTGTGGAGAGGCTGCAGGCGGAGCATCTGGAGGCCGAAGGGCTTTATGTGGCGCTGAAGGCCACGGTCCCGGAGTTGCCTGGCGCGAAAGCTGCGTACCTGGCTCTGGCTGCGCGCATGCAGGCGGTCTATCGCGGGCATATTCAGGCGGAGGAAGAGATTCTGCTGGAGTTGGCGCGGCGCGATTTGCAGACCCCGGAACTGGATGCGATTGCGGTCGAGATGCGGGCTCGGCGTTTTTCCATCACAGAAGAGGAGACCTGCTGATGGGGTTTCGTCTGACCACGCAGGAGGCTCTGGGCGCGGGCATTTCCCGGGTAACGGGTGAAGAACTGGCTGCGGCGATCGTGAGTCTGCGCGATCCTGCGTCGGGAATTCATGCGGGTCGGAAGTCGATCAAGAAACTGCGGGCAATGATGCGCCTTGTGGAGCCTCGTCTGGGCAGACTCGCGAGGTATGAGAATTCCGCGCTGGGGGAGGCGGGCCGTTCGATATCCGGAGCGCGGGATGGCCAGGCTGTCATCGAGATTGTGGATGTTCTGCTGGGTCAGGCGATCTCGAAGACGGCGGCACGGAGTCTGGCTGCGCTGCGGAAGCGGCTACTTGTCATCCGGCCACCAGAAGTGTGTGTCACCGCGCCGGCACTGCAACTGCTGGCCGAGGTGGCGGCCCGCGTGTCGGAATGGCCATCGTTGCCCGACAGCTTTGCGAGTATCGGCGAGGGACTTCGCGAGACCTATCGGCAGGGCCGCAAAGCGCTGGCGGCAGTGGCTGCCCAACCCTGCAATGACACGTTCCACACTCTGCGGAAGCGTGTGAAAGACCACTGGTATCAGGTGCGGTTGCTGCAGGGGGCATGGACAGCGGCGGAACCCCGGGAGAAGGAGCTTCGTGAATTACAGGAGTGTCTGGGCCTGGAGCACGACCTGACCGTTCTGGAAGAAACTGCCCCGCTGACTCCCACCGTTCAGGCCGTTGTGGCTTCCGCCCGGCGCGAGTATCGTTCGCAGGCCGTAGCTCTGGCTGCGGTGCTGTATGGGGAAAAACCCAAAGTCCACACGGCTCGGGTGCAGGAATTGTGGCAAGCCTGGCGGCGGACGCGCGACCTGGCCCGCAAGGGTCCGGCGAGTGCACATGTCCGGCGTCGCCGACAGGTTGCGTGAGCACGTTCGCATGAGAGCTCTGGTAGCTCATAGCGGAGGCCCGACGGCTGTCCTGAATGCGAGTCTGGCCGGGCTGGTATGCGGGTGTCGTGGCCGATACGAGAGCCTGGTCGCGTCTGCGTTTGGTTTCGAAGGCTTGCTCAGCGGGCGACTCACCGACCTGCTTTCGATTCCGGAGGAACGCTGGGCTGCGATTCGCCTGTCGCCTGGTTCGGTGATCGGGTCCTCGCGGAAGGCGTTTGAGCCGGAGGCCGTTACCAGGGCGCTGCGCGAGGCCGGAATCGACACGGTCTTCCTGACAGGCGGCAACGGGACGATGCGGACCGCGCTTGAGTTGTCGAGGCGCGGCGTTCGGGTGACGGGCATTCCGAAGACCATCGACAATGATCTGGCCGTGACACACCATTCGCCCGGATATGCGTCGACAGCGTACTTCTTTGCCTGTGCGGCCAGGGATATCGGGATGGATGTAGTGGCGTTACCTTCGCCGATTTGTGTGCTGGAGACGCTGGGGCGAAATACGGGCTGGATTACTGCGGCGACGGCGCTGGCCCGGAGGGATGAGGGCGATGCTCCGCATGTGGTTCTGCTGCCCGAGGTGCGGCGGAGTCTGGACGATATCGCTGCCGAAGTGGAGCGTGTTTACCGCAAGCTGGGCCGGGTGGTGATTGCTGTTTGTGAAGGGCAACTGGATGAAGAGGGTCTGCCGTTTGGGGCGGATGTGGATCGTCCGGAAATAGGGCACTATCGGTTGGCTTCCAATCTGGGGCACACGCTGGCTCTGGCGTTGTCGGCGAAGTTGGGACTCCGGGCGAGGGCGGAGAGACCGGGATTGCTGGGGCGGTCGTGTGGGGAGTACGCGAGGCCTCGGGATTTGGCAGAGTCCTTCGCCTGTGGGCAGGCGGCGGCGGGTGCGGAGGGCGGCGTGATGATAGCGCTGAATGCTGCAGGCGGGACGTTTGAGGTGCCACTGGGCGACGTTGCAGGTGTGGAACGGGGAATGACCCCAGAGTTCGTCGCGGACTCGCAGGCCTTTCTACGCTACCTGGAACCACTAACCGGCCCGGTTGAACCCTGGGCCAGCACCTTGGTACAAGAAATATGGCGGCGGGGGTGAGATTCGAACTCACGGTACCCGTTAAGGTACGACGGTTTTCAAGACCGCTGCCTTAAACCACTCGGCCACCCCGCCACGCATCTTCAGTATACCGAGGAACCGCTCTCGAACTTCTCTGCGGCCATCCTCGCATCCCGAAGCAGAGAAGAGAGGTCGTCGACCACGATTTCCCATATGCGATCACATCCGACTTCGTCATAGTTGTGGCGCAATCGATTTCCGAGTGCCCGGATCTCTCGCCACGGCTGATTGGGAAGAAGCACCTGTGCTTCATCCCCAAGCTTGGTAAACGCCTCGCTGATTCTTTCCAGACGGCGTTCCAGGGCATCGTAGACGGGAAGATCCCGGAGTCGCCGACCGGGCTTCTCAGAAGGCAAGGGCGCGGTCCCGATCGATCTCAAACTGGAACTGCGCCCGTCGCACCGGCTCCTCCACGACGTCAACTCTGCATCCGAGCCACTCCGTCAATTGCTGCTCCAGGGCTTCCAGCCGACCAAAATAGTGAAACCCGCCACTGGAGAAATCCTTCGTCAACTGAACGGCAATGTCGACATCTGCCGGGTCCGGTTCATTGCGCGCCATCGATCCAAAGACAGATGCGCTACGGACGCCCGCTGCACGAAGATCTGCCTCGTGGGCGCGAAGCGTGCTGATGACATGGTGCCGGGTCACTCCTCCATTGTTCGGTATACCTGCAAGCCTCGTCAAGCAAAACGAAAGCCCCGGACTCCGGTCAGGAAAAACACCTGAACCGAAGCCGGGGCCTTGATCGAACTTGAGAACTTACTTACTGGGCGAAGCAGTATAGGTAGCCGTTGCCACCCGTGCTGATCAGATTTTCCTGGCTGCAACCGCGTGAAGCGTGGGTCGAATTCCAGGAGGTGCTGCCGCCGCCGGTGCGGTCGTGGTGGCCGAGCTGGGCCGTTCCCGTGGTGCCTGAGGTCCAGTTGTTGCAGGTGTGGTCGGCGCCGTCTGTATAGGCTGTACCATCGGCCTTCGAGCCCGTCAGAATGTCATGCTGATTCGGGGTGTCGCCAAAGCCCTTGATGGTCTCGCCCTTCTCGGTGATCGCGGTCTGCTTCGAAAGGTTGTTGCCCTGGCGCGCCAGATCCAGCGTGTCGCCATGCAGATCTGCCAGGCTCTTCGCAATCGCCTGACCCTTGGAGTTGTACCAGGGACCTGCGCCGATCCGCTCCCGCGCATTCACTGCAGGTTTTCCGTCTTTCGCACTGGTGCTGAGGTAGGCGTGCCAGGTCGTCTTGGTGCTGCCGGCTGCGGTGGCGAGTTTCTGGCACTGCGCATCCGCACCTGCCAGACCTCCCAGATCGGCACCTTTTCCGAGGCCAATGCTGCTCACGAAAAAGCTCATGGGCTGGGGTGGTGCACCTTGCGGGGCCTGGGCAAACATGGACAGGGCGGTCAGACCAAACGCGCCGAGCAGGGACATTGTCATTTTCATATAGTTGAATTCTCCTTGAGGGATCCTTCGGTAGTTTTTCAGAGACGGCGTCTGGTGTCAACTGGATTCCTGCTATCCTCACAAACAGATCACGCTGTACGGCTAAGAGGCATGGGCTTCCCTAAAGGATTCTGGATCGTTGCGTTGTCCGCCCTGGCCGTTTTTGGCTGGGCGGCCTCGGGTGCCCCGGACGACGCTGCCACCGCCCGTGAGCGTGCGAAACCCCGGCCTTTTCGGGTTTACCGCAGTCTGGAAGCCTATGATGACGTGGAACTCCCTGCGGACTTCGCGGCGCCTTCCGAGTGGGTCCAGGCCCGGCTCATGTATCCCCCTCACCCCGGCGGACGGTTCTCCCGCCCTCGGGGTTTTGGTGGCGGTCGGGACTGGCGGGAAGGTGGCACCAGCTGGTCGCAGGATTATCCCCGTGCGGACCGTCACTTCGCTTCTGCGCTGCGCCGCCTCACCCGCATCGAAGCCCGCTCGGTAGAACAGCCCGTGAATCCGGACGATGGCGACGACATCTTCAATTACCCGTGGCTGGTGGCCGGCGAAATGGGTGACTGGCTCTTAACGGCCACACAAGCTGCGACGCTGCGGGAATATTTGCTCCGTGGTGGCTTCCTGATGCTGGACGATTTCTGGGGGACCCGTGAGTGGAACCGCTTTATGGACAGCATGGCAGTCGTGTTCCCGGACCGGCCAATCGTCGAAATTGATGAGAAAGACCCCATCTTCCGCATGGTGTATGAAGTGAAGGAGCGGTACCAGATTCCTGGCCAGTGGGCGCTCCGTCAGGGTACGACCTTTCGGGAAGACGGGGCAGTCCCGCATTGGCGCGGAATTTACGACGATAAGGGCCGCATCATGGTGGTGATGGCTTTTAACAACGATGTCGGCGATTCCTGGGAGTGGGCCGATGACGCCCGTTACCCCGAGAAATACTCCGCCCTCGGCATCCGGCTGACGGTAAACGATGTCGTCTACGCGATGACGCACTAACGCTGCGGGTCAGGGGCGGATAGGCTTGAGCGTTCGGTCCCAGCGGGTTTTCGTGAAGAAGTTCAGGGCGAGGTCAACGGCATGGTGGACGGTGAAGTCCATCAGGTCTTCGGTCGGGGCATCGTAGGACCAGTAGACGAGAACTGGCTTGCCGATAATGTTTTCGCGCGGAACATAGCCCCAGTAACGGCTGTCCTCGGACTTGTCACGGTTGTCACCCATGACGAAGTACTGGCCTTCGGGGACCAGAATCTCGCCGATGACATGGAAGTTGTCGCGGTAGGAATCCGGAGGAACAGGGAGATGCTGCACGAAGGTTTCGGTCAGTTTGACACCGTTGCGGACGACAGCACCGGCTTCCATGTGAATCCGGTCGCCGGGGATACCGATGACTCGCTTTACGTAGTTCTGCCGGATGTCTTTCGGGTAACGGAACACGACGATATCACCTCGCCACACATCCTGGTAAGGGAGGAATTTTGCTGCGGTGCCCGAAGAGGGGGCGTAAGCGAGCTTGTCCACAATGACGTGGTCGCCGGTCATGAGTGTACCTTCCATGGAGGCGCTGGGGATGACGCAGGGCATGGCGACTGCGGTGGTGGCGAAGATCAGAATCAGGATCTGAGCGGACCATTCGGCGGTTTGCCGGGCGAATTCGCGGGTGTACTTCATGATGCGGGATACGACGGCGGGGGGAGGAATGTTCCGATGTCCTAAACTGAAGCCAATGAGCGAGGTGCGGGTTGCGGCGGGAAACGCTGCTTTTGACGAGAAGATTCGCAGCATGGCGGAAAGTGTCCAGGCGCGGACCCGCTATCACTCGATTGAACTGCCGGACGGCAGTATTCTGCCCGGTCTCCAGCCCGTCGAGCACCTTCGGAACCGGTTAGCCTTGTTTGGCCTGCCGGAGGATCTGACGGGCAAGAGGGTTCTCGATATTGGTGCCTGGGATGGCTGGTTCAGTTTCGAATGCGAGCGGCGAGGCGCCGATGTGGTTGCCATCGATTGCGTGGAACTGGCCACATTTCTGGAAGCCAAAGAGTTGTTGGGGTCGAAGGTGGATTACCGGACCCTGGACGTGGCGGAAATCAGTGCAGAAAAGCTGGGAAAGTTCGATATCGTCCTGTTCTTTGGGGTCCTGTATCATCTGCGGCATCCGCTGCTGGGGCTGGAGCGGGTTCTTGAGGTCTGCACGGACGTTGCTCTGATTGAGTCGTTTGTGATCGAGGCGGAGGCCCGGGCTATCCCGACCGTGATGGAATTTTACGAACGGGCGGAACTGGGGGGGCAACTCGATAACTGGTGCGGGCCGTCGCCGGAGTGTCTGGTGTCGATGTGCCGGTCAGCTGGCTTTGCGCAGGTGGCACTGTTGAGTATTACGAGCCAAAGAGCTTCCGTGAAGTGTTTGCGCCACTGGCCCGAGCCGCCTGCGCTTTTGGAGCCAGAGCCATGGCTGGTTTCGGCAGTGAACAGCCGGACTTATCTGCCAACGTTTCATCAGTTTAAAGACGAATACATCTGCTGCTTTTTTAAGTCGCCAGGGGGCACGGTTACGGTAGAGGACCTGCAGGTTGAGGTGGACGGATTTGGGGTGCCGGCGATTTTGGTGGCGGCTAATGGTGCCGGAGCGTGGCAGGCCAATTGCCTTCGTCCGGTGGGGCTGGTACCGGGTCGGCACACGGTGACGCTGCGAGTGGGCGCGAGTGGCAGAAGTAATCCGGCGGTGTTTATCGTGCTGGACGCGGAGGGTCGTAAGCCGGCGGGTATCGCGACGTCGGTGGCGCATCCGGTGCCGGAACTTTGCAGTGCTGAGTACCAGCCTTCGGCCGACCTTCGTCTTACGGCAGGGCGGGCCGGAACCCTGGTTGTGTATTTCCGGACCACCGTTCGGGAATTGGGAACCGCAGACGTGTGGCTGGATTTGGCTGGCGACAGTGTACAATCTGACATAATCAGCTCCCTCGGCGACGAGGTGTGGCAATGTAATCTGCTGTTACAGAAAGCGCTTCCGGTGCAGGAAAGCGTCAGGCTTCGGCTTGGAGTTGGTGAATGGAGCGAACCGCAAGCAATCCGCCGGATGTAATTCGCATAGACGAACGCCTGGAATTGCGACCGCTGGTGCCCGGGCACGCGGCGGAACTATACGCGCTTGTGGAGGCGAATCGGGAGCGGCTGGGGGCGTGGCTGCCTTGGTTGGGGGACCCCTACTCCGTGGCGGACATGCGGCAGTACGCGGTGGATCGGGCGGCAGACAATTTGAACCGGACGTCGCTGACGTCAACGATTTGGCTCGACGGGAAGATTTGCGGGGCGATCAGTCTGCACCGGATCGACCAGCGACACCGGAGTTCCAGCATAGGGTACTGGCTGACGCAGGAAGTGGAGGGGCAGGGCGTGATGACACGCGCCTGTGAGGCGCTGATTGACGCGGCTTTCGGCCGTTATGGGTTGCACCGCCTGGAGATCCGCTGTGCCACGGGGAATCTGAGGAGCAAGGCTATCCCGCGTCGCCTTGGTTTCACGGAAGAAGGGCTTTTGCGCCACGCCGAATGGTTACATGACCGCTGGGTGGATCTCCGCGTTTTCTCCATGCTGGCAGACGAGTGGAATATTTCCAAGGCTGAACAGGGGTAGGTAAAAACGTTTTACTTACCCGTTGCACTCCCATTACCCCTGCCTTACGAATTTCGGGGTATCATTTGCCAGTAGGGACCGTGCAGGTTTCCGGGGAGAAGTCACTTTGGGGACGAGGGGCCGAAGATCACCGCTGCGGGCAGGGATTGTGATCGGCATCCTTGGTGTGATGTCTGCCTTTGGCCAGGTGAACGTTGAGGGCTTTGGCAGCGCAACTGCAGGAATCTCCCCAAAACGGCAGATGGCAACTCAGTATCCCTGAAATGGGCTGGTCATTTTGGCGGGACAGTGGGGGCACCACTGGATTACGCAACGCCTCACGCAGGGCGTGACAAGCTGGGTGAGTACCGCGAGGTAAAGTTCCGCTACACAGCACCGGGGACGCCACATGTATCGTCAATCCGCGTCTACACGGCACGGCCGGTGGGGATATTTTCCACCACCTGGGAAAATGAGCCCCCCAACACAGGGGTGTTTTCGGTGATTACTCAGTCCCCGGTGCTCCAACACCTGAGCTTTCTGGGGATGTTTGCCCAGGAAGGTTTCCTCCACGCCGCTCCCGACGGTCCCACGGCATGGTTTGACGGGTCCGGAAAGACCTGGGTGTTTTCTGCGGCCGACAATTTCATGACTTCCGATAGTTCCCGCAACGCGAGTGACGCGATTGTGGGCGGGATTTCCACGAAGATTGCGACACTGCCGGCGGGCTTTACGCATTCTTGTGGGCTACAAGCGCGCTGCCAATGCGGCTATGACCATCAATCCGGCGCTCTACGGGATTGGCGGTGACGCCTGGTTGTACGACGTTATGAAAGGCGAAGGCTGGCTGCTGGGCCCCCGGGCAACGCGAACGGTGGAGCCGGGAGATGATGCGTCGTATTTCCTGCTGATGGCGGTGGGTAAATCGGGTTTGGCGCTGATCGGCGACTTGGCGATGATCGGCCACAAAGAAATGTTTGTCACGATGGGGCGAAAGCGCATCTCGGACGCTTCTGATGACGGTGTCGTGGACTTGACTGTCGAGTTTTCGGTGGGCGAAGTGATGCGCCCCATTTCCGGGTATTCCCCGAAGGCGGGGAATGTTTCGGCGGTGCACGGTCGGCTGAGTTCGCCGGGCTGGACGGCTTCCACGCGTATGTTCAGCGTGAATGTGAGGCCCGAACCGGGAACCAGGACGGCGCGGTTACGGATTTCGCAGGTGGGTCAGGTGACGCCGCCCCCGCGGGGCGGAGCCTGCGCGCCACGTTGTGCGGCACCGCCGGGCTCTGGCCCGGTTCAATAGCCGGAGACACCGATCGAGCGGAGTCGGCAGAGTGGGTCCGGACGCGCGACATAATGCGCGACATGAGAAGCGGAATCGCTGGGAGCCAGCGCGGGGATGCGGGAGATGCCTGAGGCAAAAAACAAGGCGGGAAGCTGAAGCCCCCCGCCTTTCGATTTACTACAACTAAAGCTTTGTTTAGCGACCTTCGGATGAAGGCGGGACCAAACCCTTCACGCGCATGTAAACGCCCATTGCGCCGTACACTTCATTGGCGTGAACCACGACGCCATAAAGGACATTCACGCGGGGCTGCTGACCGCGACCGGCGGCGATAGCTTCCGTCGCATTGGCATCGGTGAGAACGGCGAACGCTTTGTCACATTCGTCGAAGGATTCTTTCAGGGCCGCGACCAGGTCTGCCTTGGCAGTCTTGCCAACTGCGCTGCTGGGCTTACGCGCACCGTTGATCGTGGAGCAGGTTCCCATCTGGTTGGCGATGTGGGCCACACGCTGGCCGAAAGTTTCAATGCCTTCAGCGGGCTTAAAGTTGTACTGATCTTCGGGCATCTTTTCAGCGGCCTTCACGAAGTTGGTCTTGATGCGCTCATAGCCAGCCTTGAGGGTTGTGGCAACAGAGGGTGGACCAGGGGGCGGTGGCTGGGCGGCTACGAAACCGGCGGCACCGGCGATTGTGAGTAGGGCGAGGATTTTCTTCATCTTTTAAGGCTCCTGAACTGTTTGGATGTCTCCCTGGCCAGTTTACCGCGTTTTCGTGTGAGAATTTTCCCGGCTCACGCCACTTTAACCTAGAGCGCAATTTTTTTGAGAGGTAGCAGCCATGACGGAACTGGAAAAAAGGAAAGCAATTGATCTCGCCTTATTGGCGATGGACAAGCAGTTTGGGCGGGGGACGGTTCTCCGGTTGGGGTCAGACAACGCGGTTCCTGTGGAGGCGATCTCTTCAGGGTGCCTTTCCATTGATGTCGCGCTCGGGGTCGGCGGCTTTCCGCGAGGCCGCGTCGCCGAGGTTTATGGCCCGGAGTCGTCAGGGAAGACCACGATCGCGCTGCAGGTGATTGCACAGGCGCAAAAAGCGGGCGGCACGGCAGCTTTCATCGACGCAGAACATGCGCTTGATCCGACTTATGCGCGGAAGCTGGGAGTCGATATAGACAATCTTCTGGTTTCGCAGCCGGATACAGGTGAGCAGGCACTGGAAATCATTGCTGCGCTGATCCAGTCGGGGGCGCTGGATGTGGTTGTGCTGGACTCGGTGGCGGCCCTGGTTCCGAAGGCTGAGTTGGAAGGTGAGATGGGTGACAGCCACGTCGGGCTCCATGCGCGTTTGATGTCGCAGGCGCTTCGGAAGCTCACCGGAGTCGTCTCGCGGACCAATACCTGCATGATCTTCATTAACCAGATTCGCGAAAAGATCGGCGTCATGTTCGGCAGCCCGGAGACCACCACCGGCGGTCGGGCGCTGAAGTTCTACGCCTCGGTGCGTGTGGATGTACGGCGGACCGGTGCAATTAAGGATGGCGACGTAGTCATCGGCAATCGGACCAAAGTGAAAGTGGTGAAGAACAAGGTTGCCTCGCCCTTCCGCGAAGCAGAGTTCGACATCCTTTACGGGGAAGGTGCCTCCCGCGAGGGGGATCTCATTGATATCGGCGTGGCCCGGAACATGGTGGAGAAGTCTGGTTCCTGGTTCAGCTACAAGGGTGAGAGGATCGGGCAGGGACGGGACAACGCGCGGATTTATCTGAAGCAGAATCCGGACATGGCGCAGGCGTTGGAGCAGGAGTTGCGGATAGCCCTCGGGTTGCGACCCAAGGTTCGGGCCGCCGCAGTGGCGTAACAGAAGGCTCTCGCGGCTCCACGGGTATAGAATAATCTCGTGACGAGACGAGATATTCTGAACGCAGCTGGTTCCGCTGCTCTGATGAGCCAGCTTGCAGGGAACGCTTCCGCAGAAGCCGTACCCAATCCGAAAGGCAAGCTGGGAATGGGCGGGGCCCCCACGGCCTTTGGGGCCCGCAACGGAGGTACCCGAGGGGCCCGCGGAGGTCGCGGCGCAGGTCCTGCCGTGCCCGGCGGTTCGCGCGCTGCGAACTTTGTTCCTCCCCCGTTTTCGGACGAGTTCTTTGAATATTGTCACGGCCTGGGCCTCGGCGGCGCAGAAATGGGCAACACGCCTTCCGACCCCGAGACCATCGGCAAGTTCAAAGAGAAAATCCAGCAGTACAACATGCACGTGATCTTCAATGTGCCGTTGCCGCGGACGGAAGCCGACGTGGATCGCTTCGAGGCCGGGGTGAAGGTGGCGAAGGACCTGGGGGCTTACAGCCTCCACGCCTCCTTGACGGGGCGTCGCTATGAGGACATGAAGACGTTGGCTGACTATCGCGCCAGCTTTGAGAATAACCAGAAAATGGTGGCGCTGGCCACGCCGATTGTTAACAAACACAAAGTCCGGCTGGCGCTCGAGAATCACAAGGGCTGGAGCGCTGGCGAGCAGGCCGCCTGGATGAAGCGGATTGGCAGCGACTACGTGGGCGTTCATTTCGATTTCGGGAACAACGTTTCGTTCCTGGAAGACCCGATGTACACGCTGGAAACCCTAAAGCCATGGATTGTTGGCGCGCACATCAAGGACATGGGGATTCAGCCCTATGACGAAGGCTTCCTGTTGTCGGAAGTTCCGTTCGGCGAGGGGTTCCTGGATCTGAAGAAGATGGTCGATATCCTCCGTCAGAAGGATCCCAACATGGTCTTCGATTTGGAGATGATCACCCGTGACCCCCTGAAGGTGCCGATTTACAGCGATCAATACTGGGTCACATTTAAGGAAACGCCGCCGCAGCAGGTGGCGAAGTTCATGGAACTGATGCAGAAGAAGGCATCGAAGAAAGCGCTGCCGGCAACGGCAGGTCTGGAGGGCCCCGCCCGCCAGAAACTGGAAGAAGACTACAACCTTGCCTGCATTCGGTATGCACGGCAGAATCTGGGGCTATAAGTGATATTTCGCAGGAATGTTCTCGCAGGTCTCCTCTCCGGCTGCCTGGTGGCCGTGGCCCAAACGCCGGTGGAGTTAGCATCTGAAGCCCGCTTCCAGCTGGATCTGCATGTCCCGGATGCCGCCATTCAGGCGCTGCTGCCCCAGGGCTTTACCCTGAATGTGGCGACGCAGGGGCCGGCGAAAGACTGTAATGTTCGGCTGGTGTTTATTGACCGCGTCAGTGTCAACGCGCCGGACGGCAAGCCGCTTGGCAAAGGTGCCAGTACACTTGCCTACCTGGTTTCACCGGTAAAGGATGCATCCGGCGGGAACGCCCAGCTGGTAGTTGGCGGGCTGACTTCAGAAGCGGCAGACGCGCCGGGGCCGTTCGGCAACTACATCGCGGCCGGCACGCACACGGTGAAGCGGTCGCTATCGAGTGGCGCGGGGCCGGCAATGGAATCGCAGGACTGGGTTTTTCGGGCGGCCTCGGGCGAATATCTGGAAATGCACATCCAGTTCGAGCGTGGAGTTGGCAACAGGGGCAAGGTTTCGGATACGAAGTTCTACTCGGCCAAAACCCCGGCATACTACCAGATTTCCAGGCAGGAGCAGGTGCTGGACATTCTGAAGAACACAACGACGAATCCGCCCGACCGGGTAAAGGAGTTTTCCCTGAAGGCGGGCGGTGGCAGTTACGCGAAGATGTTTGATGGCACCGAGAAAATGCTCAGCTGGGACAACATCATCTGGCTGAATCGGACGGTGCTCGTGCCGCAGGCGGGGAATTGAAATGGCTATCGCACGCTGTAAATTCGTGATTGTGCTGGTAGCGCTTGGCTGGATGGCAACGGCGGCTACGTCCCGGTCGGTTCGTGACGGTGTTTTCACCAAAGCTCAGGTTACTCGCGGGCAGACCGTCTACAACGAAGAGTGTGGGAAATGCCATGGCCAGAATCTGGGGGGGGGCGAGAGCTCGCCTGCGTTGGTTGGGGCTGAGTTTATGGCGAAATGGCAGGGGAAGAGCGTGAACAGTCTCTATGAAGTCACGCGTACGACCATGCCCGCTGATGACCCGGGTCACCTGAGCCGCCGACAAGTGGCGGACCTGATGGCGTACATTCTGAGTGCCAACGAACTACCGGCCGGGGATAAAGATCTGGAGAGTTCGGCTGATGCGCTGAACGACATCCGGATGGAAGCGAAGAAGTAGACTTCCTGCTTCCGGACGGGCAGGATCGTTTTGTTGCTGAGAATGTCACCCTGCTGAATCAGCAGATCCAGATTTCCATCCGGGGCCGCGTCGGGGACTTTGAAGATTACCTGGAAGGGGCCCACCCGCCTTGGGGTCAGGCCGACAAACTGAGCAGGCGCGTCGAGGCTATTGAGCGTCAACTTCAGGGGGACGGTTGGACGTCCCGGCACATCGCCCGGTGAGGCCTCGCCACTGCCCACCTGATTGTTGGTGACGCCCACGCCGGACATGTAGAAGATCACGATTTCGCCAGGTTTGGCGGGGTCCTTCGCCTCGAGAACCAGCGAGCCGTCGATCGGGAGAGCTCAGATTGGGCCTGCTCCTTCTGCTACTACCGGTCAGTCGAACGTGACAAACGGCACTGTTTCGAGAGGATCAGCGTTTGGACTGCGCTGCCGATTCCTGACGGGCCTGAGCCTCTACTGCGACTCAGGCATCCCGGCGCGACAACCAGCATAGTCAGGCTGTACCTGTCGTCGCGGACAGCACAAACGCATACTCAAACGCTTTTTCCTGCAGTTTTGCATATCTGCCGGACGGTCCGCCGTGGCCGGCCCCCATCTGTGTTTTCAGTATGACGGTAGCAGCGCCGAGGTTGTTCTCGCGTAATTTCGCTACCCACTTTGCTGGTTCCCAGTAGGGCACGCGGGGGTCGTTGAGGCCCCCGGTGGCGAGGATGTTCGGGTACACCGCCGGGACGACATTCTCGTACGGCGCGTAGCTGCGGATATACGCGTAGTCGGCGGCGACGTTGGGGTTGCCCCATTCCTCGTATTCGGTGACGGTGAGGGGCAGGGTCTCGTCCAGCATGGTGTTCACCACGTCAACGAAGGGGACGTGGGCGACGACGGTGTGGAAGAGCTCCGGACGGAGGTTGGTGACGGCCCCCATCAGCAGCCCCCCGGCGCTTCCGCCTGCAATGGCGAGGCGGTCGGGTGAGGTGTAGTGGTTGGCGACGAGGTGCTCGGCGCAGGCGATGAAATCCAGAAAAGTGTTCTTTTTGTGGCCGAGTTTGCCGTCTTCGTACCAGAGGCGTCCCAAATCGCCCGAGCCCCGGATATGGGCGATGGCGAAGGCGTAGCCACGATCCAGAAGACTGAGCCTCTCCGGTGAAAACGCCGGGTCGGTGACGATGCCGTACGAGCCGTACCCGTAGAGATAGAGCGGAGCCCGGCCGTTTCGTTCGAAGCCGCGGCGGTAGACAAGTGAGAGGGGAACCTGCGTGCCGTCATGGGAAGTGGCGGTGAGGCGTTCGGAGACGTAGTTGGCGGGCTCGAAATCGCCCAGAACGGCGTAGCGCTTCAGCAGAGTGCGCTGGCGGGAGTTCATGTCGTAGTCGAAGACAGAACGGGGCGTGGTGAGCGAACTCCAGGTGAAACGGAACAGTGTGGTCAAGTACTCCTCGTTGTGATCTTCGACGAAGGTGCAGGCGGATTCATCGAAGGTAACGGAGTGGTGCTCGCCGCTGGAGGCGTCGATGATCCGGAGCTGCTTGAGGCCATCGACGCGCTCAGTGACGACGAGGTGTCCGGCGAAAGCGTCGAGGTCTTCTATGGCAGCATTCACACGGTGCGCGATGACTTCTTCCCAGCTGGATAACTCAACGACCCGGGCGCGGAGGAGTCGGAAGTTGCGACCGTCCTGGTTGGTCCGCATGTAGAAATAGTCGCCCTGGTGATCGACGTAGTATTCGGTATCCTGGACGCGCGTCTGGAGGCGAGTGAAGGGCCCGGGCCGTTGGGCATCTGTGAACCAGATTTCGCTGGTGGTGTGGCTGGAGACGGTGAGGAAAAGGTAAGCGCGGCTGCGGGAGAGATCGATACCGACGTTGAAGCGGGCGTCGGGTTCTTCGAAGACGAGTTCCGGGGCAGCGGCAGAGCCGGCGCTACACTTCCAGACGCGCCATGGGCGTTTGGTGTCATCGAGGGTCGTGAAGTAGAAAGTCCTGCTGTCCGGTGCCCAGGTGGCCGAGTAGTAGACGCCGGGGATCTCGCCGGGGAGGTCGGAGCCGCTGCGGAGATCGCGGAAACGGAGCGTGTAGACCTCGTCGCCATCGGTATTGGTGGCGAAGGCAAGGAGCTGGCCATCGGGGCTGACCTGGCTGAAGGCTAGGGCGAAGTAGTCATGGCCTTCGGCGAGGGCGTTCCCGTCGAGGATTACCTGTTCGGCGCCATCGGCACCCTTGCGGCAGAAGACAGAGTATTGGCGGCCCTGTTCGGTACGTGTGTAGTAGTGCCAGTCGCCGGACTTCCAGGGGACGGTCGAGTCAGTTTCCTGAATCCTGCCCACCATTTCGGTGTAGAGTTGCTGGCGGAGGGGCTCGGTGGAGGCTGTGGCGGCTTCGGTGAAACGGTTCTCCGCTTCGAGGTACGGGATGGTGGCGGGATGGTCGCGGTCGCGGAGGTAAAACCAGTTGTCGATGACGGTCTCGCCATGAGTGGTTCGGGTCCGGGGGGTCC
>RGPS01000550.1 GCA_010084195.1 Terriglobia bacterium | reverse complement strand
GTTAGGGAGAAGGCTGGGGGATGGGGGCAAAGAGCTGCTCGAACGCGGCCCCGATTGAGAGGAAAGAAGTTCGGCGCAGGGTCTGGATAACGCTGGTAAATGCTTCGAAGGCGCGGGCACCTCTCTGATTACGGGAGCAGTGGGAGGCTTTGCGGGCGATGACGGCGGGACACAGATCGCGTTCCGCACGATTATTGGTGGCTTCGACGTCATCATGAAAAAGGAACCGCAGGATGTGGCCCTGATCATGTTGGGTCCCCACACTGGACGCTTTTCGAACTTTCGCGGCTGGCATCCAAGCCTTTCCTGAAAGCCTATTTGCCCGACAGTCGCAACACTTTGCAGGCGGTGCACGATGAGAGCCGCCCTTTACCTTCGCGTATCAACGCGGGACAAGGGTCAGGATGTCGATAATCAGCGACGCCAACTCCGGCAGTTCTGCGATACGCAAGGCTGGGCCATAGTCGCCGAATTCGAAGACCATGACAGCGGCGGCAAGGCAGACAGGCCCGAATTCAATCGGATGCGCCAGTTTGCATCCCAGCGCCAATTCGATGTGCTGGTTTTCTGGGCACTCGACAGGCTCACCAGACCCGCAGCGGTAAGGCAATCGGCAGGCCCCGCACCATTTTTCGCCGGGATCAGGTTCGGAATCTGCGGAAGGAAGGCTTTTCGTGGCAGCAGATCGCCCAAAGACTGGGCACCAGCAGCACGGCAGCACGCCGGGCCTATGCGGTCACCACCAGTGTTCCAGAGGGTTGCCAAAACCCTGAGCTGAGGTAACCCATGATTACCCCCGAAAACAAGGCACTTCGACCGCCCCTCAAGAGCCTGCCACAAGCGGATGGTTCCGGCAAGCCTGCCGCCATCGGGTCTGGCAATTGGCGAGACCCGGCAATCTTTGGCCCTCTCGACAAGAAAATCAGGCACGGCGAGCCAACCAGCCCGTCTTCCAGACGCAGAAAATCCCAGCGCGACCCGCAAGCACTCTTTCCCGTCCGAGCCAAAGAACTGGAGGCCATCATCAGGAAGCAGGTCGGGCCGATCAGTGACTTTATCCGGGAGCATTGCGCCGCCCAGTTGCGTTACCGTCCGGAATCGCTCAAGAGATTGGTCCTGAGCCTCATCCGCAAGCAATTGCCACCCAAGCCAGTGCGAGCGGGCAGACCTGAGAAAGCGGAAGTCACCCACGCCGTACGGTTACGAGCCGCACAACTGCGGGAGATCGAAGAAGGCAGAAGGAGGCAGGTGGACTGGG
>RGPS01000549.1 GCA_010084195.1 Terriglobia bacterium | reverse complement strand
ATTTCTTCGAACGACACCGCCGACAGGCAGCGGCCCAAGGCCGTTCGCGCTCCGCATCCCGACTGCTGGAGAATGCCAGATTTGGACATAGCCGAGGTCGAGCGCGCGCGGAAGCCATCGTCTTCCGCGCCGGGACCGGTTGCTGCGGCGGCGCGTTGATGATCATTGGAAGGCATATCCCCAGTGGTCACTCGCCCAGGATTCATCCTGATCCGGACGGTCTCCGTTCCGCTCTCACCACTCTAGCCTCACCAGCTTCCAATCCCCGGTCTCGCTGTTCCAATCGATGCCGGTGAAGCTCTTTTCGAGGTCCGGGGCCATGCGATCGAATCGAAAGACGTTCGCATCGAGTGCCACCATTTCGGGCGCGTGATTGAAATCAGTCAATCGAAGCAGACTTCGTCCGAGGCCGAGGGTCATGGTCCCATTCCGGTCCGAAACGGACACCGATCGCAGGGCTGGGCTGTCCATCAGTTTTATCCGGGGTGCCCAGGTTTTCCCATCGTGAAACCGTAGCCAGAGTGCCCCGTCGAGAAAGTAGGTGACCCCGGGGCGGTTGTGCCCATCCACCCATAAGCCCGAGCGCTCCGAAAGTTTGGCATCGGGCCGGCCATCGATGATATCGGGAATGGCGCCCTCCCGGTCCATGTCCATAGGCAGCGCCAGTTCCGAGCCATCCGCCCGGCGCCAGGTGATGCCTTCGTCATCGGACCGGGCATAGACCACGAAGTTCTGGGCCGAGGCCTTCTGACCGAAAATCTGAAGGGTCAGGTGCAGTCGCCCTCTTCGGTCGAACCGGGCGTCGCCTTTGAACATTTGGTAGCTGCTCTCTTTACTGCCCGTGGCGCTCCAATAGACGACGGGGAACTTGCCCTTGCCCGAGGGGGGAACTTGGCCTCGGGGCAGCCATGAGCCTTCTGGGCTCAGCTTGTAAAGGCCGAGACCACGGCCGCCCGGCAGAGAATACTCGGTCAGGGCCTGGGCCCGGGCGATGAGGAACAGATCGCCCTTGGGATTCTTGAAGAACGAGTAGTAACTGAAACTCCCGGCAATGGCGCCGAAATGGCGATCGAATCCCTGCTCCACCGACCGGGGAATCCGGGAAACCCAGTAGCGCAGGCCATTATTGTGCATGTTGCCGAGGATGTGGAGCAGGCCAATGTCATAAAACCCAAAGCCCGGAACGAACGTGTACTTTACGAAGTTCGCTTTGGCTTCGGGCAGATCCTTCGTGTCCTCGTCGTAGTTCCGGACAATCG
>RGPS01000548.1 GCA_010084195.1 Terriglobia bacterium | reverse complement strand
GTTACAATTGGGTGGTGGTGGTGATGGGTAGACTGGTTACGACACGGCTGGGGGGGACTGCCTTGGCCAGCAGAGACTTTTGGTGGATCTGGAGCGCCTTGAGCAACGCCCCCTCGGCATTCTGTAGATGGTTGACAAACAGCCCGTACTGCCGTCGGGCTTCCAAGTCCGTCGAGCCCGCCATGCGGACCAAGCCCCAAACGGCCACCATGGCAAAAAAGTAGGACAGGGATTCGGCCGTGGCTGCCCGGCCCTCCCCCTCGTACTGCTTCAGCAAATTGGCAAACATGGTCAGCAGAGGAGGCAGGTCTTGGGCGGGAGCCATATGACTAAAGAACAGACTCTCCAGACGCCGCAGTGTTTGGACGCTCCATAGTTCTGCCATGCCTGTCCTACACTGTCCCCCCAACAATCGGTCGGGATTTTCCTTGTTTATTGTTCTTTCAGGTTTTTGGGACTGACAGAGTAACGCGCTCGGAGTGCAGCAACAGGTCTTCAAAGGCCCGGTACCGGTCGGGACACGTCTGCAACTGTTGGCGAACCTGCGCCTGCAGGGCCGGTGCATAGGAGTGAAACAACCCCCTGACCTGGTAACTCTTCCGCACGTAGGCCATGGCCTGGCGGCCCAGCCAGTGGTCGGCCTGTTGGCAGGGGGACTCGTCCGTGTAACAGTGGCCTTCCCGGCAACGATAGCCCTGTTGCTGCCACAGGGGGTGGCTGTCGTACCGAGGACACGTTTGCCAGTGTTCGGGGTGTAGGCGACGCTCTATTCGACCACACATCCAGCACATCTCCCAATCGCAGTGACGCAGGGCAAAGCAGGCGGTGGTCTTCTCGATCGTCACCAGGCAGATGGGACATTGCACGCGGGGGTGGTCTTGGTCCAGTAGGTACACCATGCGGTCGACGCACTGCTGCGGCTGGAGTCGGGACTGTTCGGTCAGCGGCACCATGAACGGGTGCGGAAGAGACACCTGTTGCACCTGGCGAAGGCTGGCCGCGACCTGCATGATGGTCTGCCATTCCGTCTCTTGAAACAACTCCCGGAGTTGGAAGATGTAGGTGGTTGTGCGCTGCTGCAGGGAGTTGGTACAGGCGGTATCGCCCAGACAGGGGAAGTGGCCGTGCCCGTCCCGCAGAATGGAGCGGGGGTCGGTGAGGAGGGCTTTGCGAATGCACGGGATACAGATGGCGTGTCGTTGGCAGGGATTGAAGAGGGTGCCTCGGATGGAGGGGCGGATGTACTCCCATTCGTCCAT
>RGPS01000547.1 GCA_010084195.1 Terriglobia bacterium | reverse complement strand
AAATTCCGCAAAGTGCAGATCCGCCCGATCTGAAACAGCGGCGCGGAACACGCAGCGCGTTCCGCCCTTCCCGCCGCGGTCATAGTTGCGGAACAGAGGCCCCGGCTCCGTCCCGCGGATGTCGATCCACGCGGCGAGGGCGGCCTTCGTCGGCTCCGGGAGCGTTAGACGTTCCTTCTGGGTCCGGCCCTTCCCCAGAATCGTTACCGTCCCCCGTTCCATGTCCACGTCCTCAAGGTCGAGGCCCGTTACTTCGGCGCGGCGGAGGGCGAGGTCATGGAGGAGACGGAGGACGGCGCGGTCCCGGAAAGCCTTCCCGTCCGTCCGGCTTCCGGCCTCTTCCATGAGACGTCGGAATCCCTGCCGGCCAGGTCCCCGGGTGTCCCGGTATGACTGGGACTTCAGGTTCCCAACTTCGAGGGACCACGGAATCATCCCCAGAGTCCGGGCGAGCTTCACGAGCGAGCGGACGGCGGCGAGGCGTCGGTTAATCGTGGCGGCCTGTAGCTTCCGCCCCGCGAGGTCCGCACGATAGGCGAGGGCGAGGGCGTTGGCCTCTCCGTGTCCCTGCGACAGGAGAATCCTCGCGGCCTCCTCCACGTCGTCCGCCTTTAGGAAAGAGCGGAAGTCTTCGAGGTCCGCACGATAGGCCCGGAGGGTTCTCTCGTTTCGTCCGGCGAGGAAGGAGGCCACGAGGGCGGCGGACTTGTTCGCTCGTACCACCGGAGCGAAGGGCATCGGGACAAGGGCGTTATTCATAACCATGTCCCAATGGTACAAAACGTTTACGTTTATGTCAATGGAATAATGAAAGCATAGAAATACATCTCTGAGAGCGGTGTCGTCCATGCTTTGTGACGGCCCGCCGTAGGCACTGGGCGGTTTTTAGTTCTTTACGCCCATCGTTGCCGAATCCAGAGCCTTCTTGCCAGTGATGCCCTCAATCCCCATCAGCAGCCCTCGGTAGCTGTCCTTGTCGGCCTGAAACGCCGCCCCGCCTTTGGACCCGGCGTCGTCCCATGTGAGTCCAATGAAGTGCTTCTTGGACTTTTTCATGCAGTTAGCTTACTCCATTTTTCCCCGCCGCAATGTGGCGTACCCCCTCAACGCCAGGGTATCATTCTGAGCGTGAAGACTATCGCCCTGTTTCTGCTAATGTTCTCCCCCGCGCTTGCCGACATTACGGCGTGCAGGGAAGCCCTGCTCAAAAAGGATTACACTCTGGCCTTCAAGGAATGTTCCTCAGCCGCAGTGGCAGGG